>NZ_JBQKDI010000007.1:0-108562 GCF_052121915.1 Collinsella sp. LCP19S3_B11 | reverse complement strand
GCGTCAGATGTGTATAAGAGACAGGCTCTACAGTCCTGCGCAAGACGGAAAGCACATTAAGTGCTTTCCTTTGCGTGCGGAACTCGCGACAAACTTAACCCGCCCCGGCCCCCGATGGCCCCAGGCCTGCCAAAAAGGGACAGGTTTATTTTGGTCGGTTTTATCTGGGGTAATGCCGCACATGCGATTATCTAAAGATCTGAATTCAGATAACTGAATAGACTATCTGACAAAATCGAGACCCGCACCCACCAGCCCTTTTGCTATTCCCGGCGGGGGCCGCGGGTAAAGTTTATCGCGAGTTCCGCACGAGCCGGAGAGCACTTAATGGCTCTCCGTGCGAGCAGGACTGTAGAGCAGGAAACTTTACCCGCGGACCCCGCCGGGAATAGCAAAAGGGCGACCCCTGTCCGGAGTCGCCCTTGTTGAGCTGCTTATGTGTAGCTGTTACTCGGCGTCGTGGTGACGGCGGGGCTTGCGGCCTCCGTTGTCACCGGGACGGCGCGGACGGTCGCTGCGCTCGGAGCGCTCGCGACGCGGACGCTCACGGCGCTGGAAGTGCTCACCGTCGCCCTCGGAGGCACCCTCGGCACGAGCCGGAGCCTCGGGCTTATCCAGACGATCGAGCGAGATCTTGCCGCGATCGTCGACCTCGATGACGACGACCTTAACCTCGTCGCCCACATTGAGGACATCCTCGACCTTCTCCACGCGACCCTTGGCGACGCGGGAGATGTGCAGCAGGCCGTCCTTACCGGGCAGCAGGTTGACAAAGGCGCCAAAGGGCTGGATGGAGACCACGCGACCGGTGTACTCCTCGCCCGGCTCGGGAACCTTGATGATGAGCTTAATGCGCTCGACAGCCTGGTCGACGGACTCGCCGGTGCCACCGACAAAGACAGTGCCGTCCTCCTGGATGTCGACCAAAGCACCGGTCTCGTCTTGGATGCCGCGGATGACCTTACCGCCGGAACCGATGACGTCGCGGATCTTGTCGGTCGGAACCTGGATGGAGACGATGCGCGGGGCGGTGCTGCGCGTGGTGTGGCGCGGCTCGGGGATCACATCGAGCATCTTCTGCAGGATGAAGGCGCGACCCTCCTTGGCCTGCTGCAGGGCGCGGGCCAGGATGTCGAAGGTAAGGCCGGTGGCCTTGTTGTCCATCTGCAGAGCGGTAATGCCCTCGGTGGTGCCGGTGACCTTAAAGTCCATATCGCCCAGGAAGTCCTCGAGACCCTGGATGTCGGACAGGACCACGGTCTTGCCCTCCTCCTGGATCAGGCCCATGGCGATACCGGAGACCGGGCGCTTAATGGGAACGCCGCCGTCCATAAGGGCGAGCGTGGAGCCGCAGGTCGAAGCCATCGAAGAGGAGCCGTTGGACTCCATGACCTCGGATACCACGCGGATGGCGTAGGGGAACTCGTTCTCGTCGGGGAGCACCGGAAGCAGGGCGCGCTCGGCCAGGTTGCCGTGGCCGATCTCGCGGCGCTTGGGGCTACCCATGCGGCCGGTCTCGCCGGTGCAGAACGGCGGGAAGTTGTAGTGGTGCATGTAGCGCTTGCCCTCGGAGGGCTCGATGGTATCCAGACGCTGGCCCTCGTTGAGCATGCCGAGCGACAGGACGGAGAGCACCTGGGTCTGGCCGCGCTGGAACAGGCCGGAGCCGTGAACGAGCGGCAGGTAGTTGTCCTTCACCATAATGGGGCGGATCTCATCGGCGGCACGGCCGTCGACGCGCTCACCGGTCTCGACGACCATGGTGCGCATGGCCTTCTTCTCGAGCTTCTTGAGTGCCACGGGGATCTCGCGCTCCCAAGCGGCCTGCTCCTCCTCGGTGAACTCGGCACGGATGGACTCCTTCAGAGCCTCGACCTTGCCGATACGGGAGAGCTTGTCGGCGTCGCGAAGGGCGGCTGCCATCTCGTCGTAGTGGGCGAAGATGCGCTCCTGGACCTCCTCGACGGGCTGGTCGAGCGGGTACTCCTTCTTAACGATAGCGCCGTTGACCTGCTCCCACTCGGCAACGAACTCGTCCTGAGCCTGGCAGAAGGCAGCGAGGGCCTCCTGGCCAAACTTCATAGCGGCGAGCATATCGTCCTCGGAGATCTCATCGGCGCCGGCCTCGACCATCGAGATGAAGTCGGCAGAGCCGCCCAGCTCCAGATCCAGATCGGAGTTCTCGCGCTCCTCATAGGTGGGGTTGACGATAAACTCGCCGGTCTCCACGTTGCGGCCGATGCGCACGCACGCAAGCGGGCCCTCGAAGGGCACGCCGCCGAGCGTCATGGCCAGGGAGGCACCCATGACGTTGATGACGTCGAAGGGGTTGACCTGGTCGGCGACGAGCGAGGTGGCGACGATGTGCACCTCGTTGCGGAAGCCGTCCGGGAAGCTCGGGCGAATGGGACGGTCAATCATGCGGGCCGTGAGCGTGGCCTTCTCGCTGGGACGGCCCTCGCGCTTGAGGTAGCCACCCGGGATGCGGCCGGCAGCGTACATCTTCTCGTTGAAGTCGACGGTCAGCGGAAAGAAGTCGTAGTTCTTGCGCTCCTTGGAGACGACCACGGTGTCGAGCATCGTGGTGTCGCCCTGCTTGACCAGACAGGCGCCGGTGGCCTGCTTGGCAAGCTCGCCCGACTCAAAGGTGTAGGTCTTGCCGTACAGCTCAAAGGTCTTGGATACGAGTGTCATTGTTCTCCTTTACCCCGCAGGCCCCTTGCCTGCGGGCTTCTCATGTGACGCGGGCCCCCTGCCCCCGCCACGCTTCAGAGCGTGATTGTTCACGCCCTTACACAAAAAGAGCGCCCCGCTGCGCAGGACGCTCTTAGCATGTACAAATCCTTACTGGATATTGTCGCGGATGCCCAGAGCCTTGATGAGCTCACGATACTCGACGACGTCGTTCTTCTTGATGTAGGAGAGAAGACGACGACGGCGACCGACGAGCATGAGCAGACCACGACGGGTGTGGAAGTCCTTCTGGTGGGACTTCATGTGCTCGGTCAGCTCCTTGATGCGCTCGGTCAGGATGGCGACCTGAACCTTGGGGTTGCCGGTGTCGACCGGGGTGTTACCGAACTGGGCAGTCAGCTCCGCCTTGCGCTCTTTGGAAACAGTCATTGTTTCACCTTTCGTTTCGCGTCGCCCGCGGGCGACTCTATTCGCCTCGGACTGGGAAGCCGCCGGTGGAGCGAGCATCCAAGGTCGAGGTACCAACAGGTCGGTATGTTACCACAAGCGGACCGCGTATGCCCATCATCACCGACCCAACATGAATTCCATCGCGCGAAGACGCTGATCGGTGTGCGTCGCAGCCCAAACATGCGAAAGCCCCAGCAAAAAGGCGGCAGTATGGGGATCGACCCTCTCGGCCATGAGCGCATCGAAGGTCATGGACATGAGGGCGCGCAGCCATGCGACCTCGCCGGTCGACACCAGCTCGGCACCCGGAACGCTCGACGCGCACGACCCGCACATGAGCCCGCCCGCCTGGGGCGAAAAATACGACAGCATGGGGTCTCCGCACAGTACGCAGGCCGAAAAATCGGGTCGATAGCCAACGTGCGACAGCAGCTTAAAGACATATGCCGCCACAAGCAGGTCCATATGTGCCGTGTCGAGCCTGCTGCCCACCAGGGCAAGTGCTCGCTGCGTAATGGCAAAGGTAAACGGGTCCTCGGCGTCCTCGAACGAGCACACGCGCGCGACCTCGGCGATCGCGCTTGCGGCGCAGGTCGTCTCGTAATCGGGCGCGGCGCCGAGCGGCGCCTCCATAAGCTCGGCCTGGGAAACCACGTCGAGCGACCGTCCGTGCGCGAGCAGCATATCGACGGTACAGAACAGCTCGCAGCGCGCCGCCAGGCGCCCGCCGGGTTTGCGCGCGCCCTTTGCCACGGCACGGACCTGCCGACCCCGCTCATCAAGCATCGTCAAGATCAGATCGGTCTCCTTGAGCTTGGTCTTATCGAGAACGAGTACCTTCGTGCGATATGTCCGTGAGCCTGCCATGAGCGCCGCGCGCCCTTAGTCCTCGGCGTTGTAGCCAAAACGGCGAATCTGGGCCTCGTCGTCACGCCAGCCGGCCTTTACCTTCACATCCAGCTCCAAAAAGACCTGCGTGCCAAAGATGCGCTCAAGATCGCGACGGGCGTCGATGCCGATATGCTTGATCATCTCGCCGCCCTTACCGATGATGATGCCCTTTTGGCCCTCGCGCTCGACGTAAATGGTGGCATGCACGCGCAGCACCTTCTTGGTCTGCTCGAGCGCATCGCAGATTACGCCAACGGAGTGCGGAATCTCATCACGGGTGCGGCGCAAGACCTTCTCACGCACAAACTCGGCAACGAGCGTCTCGTCGGAAGCGTCGGTACCCATGTCCTCGGGGAACCAACGCGGGCCCTCGGGCAAAAAGTGCGCAACGGTCTCGATGAAGGCATCGACGTTAAAGTTCTTGACCGACGACGTCACGATCTCATCGTCATATTCCATGAGCTCGTGGGCGGCCTTAAGCTGCTCCATGACCTGTGCGGGATCGGCCTCATCGGCCTTGGTGAGCACCAGGACCTTCTTGGAACGGGCGCATCTGACGCGCTCGGCAACCCAGGCGTCTCCCCTGCCGATCGGTTTGGTGGCATCAATCAAAAACGCGACGACATCGACATCGTTTAGCTCGAACAGCGCGCTCTTGTTGAGCTCGGACCCCAGGCCGTCCTTGGGCTTGTGAATACCCGGGGTATCGACAAAAACCAGCTGGTAACCGGGGAGATTGACGACGGCGCGCATGCGACGGCGGGTCGTCTGGGCCACCGGCGAGGTGATGGCGACCTTTTTGCCATAGCAGGCGTTGAGCAGCGTGGACTTACCGGCGTTGGGGCGACCGACCAGGGCCACGAAGCCGCTGCGGAAACCGGGCTCAACGTCGCCAAAGCCCGCGAGGCTGTCGCCCTCGTCGCACAGGGCGTCGAGCTCCTCGTCACTCATGCCCTCAAACGGGTCGAACTCCTCGACCTCGCAAGCCTCAGTCGCTTCGGCATCCACAGCATCCAGGGGCTCGTCGTCCAGCGTTTCATCGATAGGCTGCATATTGTCGGACATGAAAATCCCTTTCTAAATAAAGCCGAGCGCGTGGGCAAATACCAACAAGCCCACAATCGCGGCGGTGATGGAAAGAACGTATACGGAGGCGGCGGCGATATCCTTTGCACGCTTTGCCAGCGGATGGAACTCCTGGGTCGCTAAATCGACAATCGCCTCCATGGCGGTGTTGCACAGCTCGCCGTGAATCACCAGGCCGCAGCAAATGATAATCGTAGCCCACTCGGCAATGTCGAGCCCCACGATGCAGCCGGCAATGACAGTGCACACACCCGCCACGAGCATGACCTTAATGTTGCGCTCGGTCTTGACGGCGGTAACGAAGCCCTCCATGGCGTAGGAGAACGACTTTAAAAAGGACGGATGGTCCTTGTTCGATCCGGGAATCATAGACGGCTCCTAGTCGTGGGCATGGTTGGTGATGGGGCCGACGTGAACCAGCTTGGGGTCCTCGCCGCGCTCGAGCGCCAGATCGCGCAGGATGGCGTCCTCGCGGGCCTCCATGACCTCGGCCTCGTCGTCCTCGATATGATCGTAGCCCAGTAAATGCAACATGCCATGCACGAGCATCAGGCGGCACTCATCGGCAGGGCTATTGCCAAAGCCGGGGGCCTGACGGGCAATGACCTGCGGGGCCAAGATGATATCGCCGAGCTCGAGCGTCTCGTCGGCTGGGATATCCTCGTCAAAGGCCGAGTCGCATTCAAACGAGAGGACATCGGTGGTACGGTCGATACCGCGCCACTCGTGGTTGAGCTCGCGCATCTCATCCTCATCGACATACGAAAGGGAAATCTCGACTTTTCGCTCAACGCCCTCGGCAGCAAGCACGACCTCGCAGATATGCTCTACCTCCTGCGCGTCAAGCAGCGTATCGAGCTCGGCATCGTTGCTGATCAATACACTCAACGGGACTCCTTTCGGTCGCGCACGCGTTTCTCGCGCACGTCATCATAAGCATCATATGCCTCGACGATTCGCCCCACCAAGGCGTGACGCACCACGTCGGCACGCTCGAGGTGCGAAAACGCGACATCGTCGACACGACCCAAAATCTGCTCAACGTCGGCAAGACCACCGCGACGACCTACCAAGTCACGCTGGCTCAGGTCACCGGTAATCACAAACTTGGAGTTAAAGCCCAAGCGCGTCAGGAACATCTTCATCTGCTCGGGCGTGGTATTTTGAGCCTCGTCGAGCACCACGAAGGCATCGCTCAGCGTACGACCGCGCATGTAGGCAAGCGGGGCGATCTCGATCACGCCACGCTCCATAAGCTCATCGGTGCGCTCGCGATCCATCATGTCAAAAAGGGCGTCGTAGAGCGGACGCATGTAGGGATCGATCTTTTCCTCGAGGGTACCGGGCAAAAAGCCCAAGTTCTCCCCCGCCTCGACAACCGGACGCGTCAAGATCAGACGGCCCACCTCGTGACGCTTGAGCGCGGCAACGGCAAGCGCCATGGCCAGATAGGTCTTACCGGTACCGGCAGGACCCAAGCCAAACGTGATGGTATGCGAGCGGATGGCATCCACATAGCGCTTTTGACCGAGCGTCTTGGGGCGAATGGCACGACCGCGATACGAAAGCAGCACATCATCGCGAAGCGACGTAGCCCCGTACTCACCGTCGCGCAAGACGGCCAGGCAGCGAGAGACATCGTCGACAGACAGCGTCCGTCCGGCGGCAGCCTCGCGAAAAGCATGCTCGAAAAAGCGCGCCACGAGCTCGACCTCGTCCGGGTCACCGCACACGGCGATACTGTCGCCACGGGCGACCACGCGGGCGCGAACCAAGCTCTCGAGCGCACGAAGGACGCCGTCGCCGGCACCCAAAACGCGCGAGGGATCAATTCCATCGGGAACGGTAAGTCTAATCTTCGAGGCTTCCATGAACCTCCCTGCGTGCATGGACCAAGCCGGAATCATCGACTCCGATGATAGCAACATCGAGCAGGCACGGGGCTGTGAGTCCGCAGGTATCGTCAAGACGGGCATGATGGAACGAACCGAGCGTCAGGTTGTCGCCATACTCGAGCACGGCACGCTCGACGGTGCCCACGCGACGGCGGGCGTCGGCAATGGCGAGTTCCTGCGCCGCGGCTCGCATACGACGGCTGCGCTCAGCCATAACCTCGGGCGGCACCTGGTCGGGCATGTCGGCAGCAAGGGTACCGGGACGCTTGCTATAGCGGAAGACATGCATGCGCGAAAAGCCCACGCGACGGCACAACGCCAGCGACTCCTCAAATTCCTCGTTCGTCTCGCCGGGAAAACCGACGATGACGTCGCACGAAAGGGACGCCTGAGGCAAGTTGGCGCGGATCATACGCACCGTCTCCTCAAATGCCTCGGCGCTATAGGGACGGCCCATGCGATGCAGGGTCGCCGTGCAGCCAGACTGCACGGGCAGGTGCAAAAACGGGGCGATGCGCTGCGGATAGCGCGCCATGACCTTAAGCAGGGGCTCGGAGATATCCATGGGCTCGACCGAGGAAATGCGCACATGAGGAATAGACGTACGCTCCATGATGGCCTGGAGCAGCTCATCGATCTCGACGTGTTCGTCAGCCGCACTCTTGCCATCGTAGGCGCCCAGGTTCACGCCCGTCAGCACCACCTCGGGCACGCCGGCCTCCTGAGCCTCACGAACTTGTTCGAGCACAGACTCGACCGGCACGGAGCGCTCGGGGCCGCGGGCCTTCCACACAATGCAATAGGTGCAACGATGGTTGCAGCCGTCCTGGATCTTCACACCCAGACGCGAGCGACCGAGCGCGTCGACCACATCGCCGTCGCTACAGGCGGCCACACTATCGGACTCAACGCCCAGCACCTCGCAGACGCGTTCGGCGACATCGATCTTAGACGGCTCCGCGATCACGCGGTCCGAAAGCTCCAGAAGCTCCTCGGGGTGCAAATTGACAACGCACCCGGTCACGACCACATAGGGCTCTTTTGGATGAGCCAGCGCATGGCGGACGGCCTTACGGGTCTTGGCCTCGGCCTCGCCCGTAACGGCACAGGTGTTAATGACGATCAGCTCCGCATCCTGAGGATCCACCATTGCAAAACCCAGGCGCATAAGATCGGCAGTGATACGGTCGGACTCAACCCGGTTGACACGGCAGCCGAGGTTGACAACAGAGATATGAGGTGCGAGCACGCGGGCTCCTTAATCGAGGATGTCGTCGAGAGCGCTCTTAATGCGATCGGTCACCGATTTCTTGCCGGAAGCGACATCGTCGCCCGACTCGGCGGCGAAAGCCTCGAGCAGCTCGCGCTGCTTGGCGGAAAGGTTCGTGGGGACGAGCACGCGCAGCTGAACGATCAAGCGTCCACGCGAGCCGCCACCGCCGATACGGGGCATACCGTAGTTGTTGACACTCACAGTGTCGCCGTACTGCGTACCGGCGGGGACGCACACCTTGACGACCTCATCGGGCAAAATGCCCTCAACCTTAATCTCGCAGCCGAGCGCAGCCTGCGCAATCGAGATATCGCTCACGAGGTACAGATCGTCGCCGTTGCGTTTAAAACGCTCGTGATCGGCGACGCGCACGTTGACGATCAGGTCGCCCGAGGGCTCACCACGAAGGCCTGCCTCGCCAAAGCCGCTCACGCGCAGCTGGCGACCGGTCGAGACGCCGGCAGGGATATCGATGTCGATCTTTTCGTGCGAAGGCGTGCGGCCCTGACCGTCGCAGGTCTCGCAGGGATGGTCGATGACCGTGCCTTCGCCATGGCAGTCGGGGCAGGGCGAAGAGGACTGAACCTGACCCAGGAACGAGCGCTGGACCGTCGTGACATAGCCCGTGCCGTGGCAACGGCTGCACTGCTTTTCGGCCGCACCCTCGGCCCTACCGGTGCCATTGCAATCATCACAGGGGGCAAGGCGGTCATAGCTGATCGTCTTTTTGCAACCGAGCGCCGCCTCCTCAAGGGTCACCGAAAGGGAGATGGCCATATCGCGGCCGCGACGACGCTCGCGGCGATTTCGGGCGCCACCGCCGGCACCGCCGCCAAAGAACGACGAAAAGAGGTCGTCCATGCCCATGCCGCCAAAGATATCGTTAATGTCGACATAGCCGGAGCCACCGGGGCCGTCGGGCGAACCGTAGCGATCGTAGTTTGCACGCTTCTGCTCGTCGGAAAGAACGGAATATGCCTCGTTGAGCTCTTTGAACTTGGCCTCGGCATCGGGGTCGTCCGAAACGTCCGGGTGTACGATACGGGCCTTCTTTAGAAACGCGCGCTTAATCGTCCGCGCGTCGGCATCCTTGTCGACGCCAAGTACCTCGTAGTAATCCCTATTTTCCGACACGACCGAATCCTTCCGACTTTCATTATTGTCACAGTGCGTCCTATACCCAAGCTGGGCCGACCGCAAACAAAGGGTTTGATGTTATTGCATTGCGTAGGGCGAAAGCATGGCACGTTGCGAGCAGCTCGCAAACCAAACCGACACGAGAGCAAACATAAATCCGTTGGCAAAACCGTTGGCAAACTGTATCGCGCCGCGCTTCCACCACAGCAGGCTGCGGTGAAGCACGCCGTCCGAGAGCACCATGAACAAGCCCATGGCAAACGGAACAAAGCACATCATGGCAAAGGCCGAGAACACGCCCGAGATGGCCGACAGCACCAAAAAAGGCGCCACGATGCCCATCAGGTAAAAACCGGTACGAGCCTTGCCCTCCAGGCGTTCGGCCTCGACATGGGCGCGCCCGACCAAATCGCCGCCCGAGGCACCGTTGGTGCCGGCGTGACCCATGCCGTCAATATGGACCTCGTCGCCATCATGCGTGCCGGCAGGAAACTCAATCGTCTGCTCGGAGGTCACACGGGTCCGCCCGCTGCCACCGCAATAGGGGCAGGGGTCGGCGACGACCTTACCGGAACCGCCGCACTCGGGGCAGACCGACTGGAACGTGCCGGCACCAAACAGGAAGGACAGGTCGACGTCGATGTGGCCGCGACCGCCGCAGCTCGGACAGGTATGTGCATGCTCGGACGAGACAGAGCCCGAGCCTCCGCAATGACCACAGGTATCGAAGCGCGTATAGCGGACGGTCTTGCGGGCACCGCCCTTGGCCTCCTTGGCGTCGAGCTTAATATCGACGACCACGTTGGCGCCGTTCTCGGGATTATAGGCAGCCTGGCTGCGACGCTGCTGGCCCCAGGCGCCACCAAAGGGAAAGCCGCCCTCAAAGGGATTGCCATAGCCTGCGCTGCCGGCGTAGCCGCCGCCATAGGGCGAAGCAGAAGGAGCGCCGGCGAAGGGATTGCCCGAGCGCATGGCATCATAGCGCGCACGCTTCTGCTCGTCCGAAAGCACGGCATAGGCCTCGGAAACCTCTTTAAACTTTTCCTCGGCATCCGGCTCTTTGTTGACGTCCGGATGGAGCTTGCGGGCCTTTTGCTGAAAGGCCTTCTGGATATCACGCGAGGTGGCGTCCTTGGAGACACCCAAGATCTCGTAGTAATCTTTTTCGTTCATCGTCGCCATGCGCGGCAACCTCCTGCTCACAGCAGCGTATATATTGCGGTAATTCTACCCGAGCGGCCTATGCTAGACCCCAAAACAGCTCGAACAGCATATTTCCATCGAGCCAGCCCAAGTGGGTGGGCGCTAAACGGGCGCGGGCGCGACCTGCTACAACATCTTTTGAGGTGATGCGCCCCGCATGTCCCTCGACATCAATGGGCACCCAGGCGGCAAGGCCCAACTCGAGCGCACGGTCGCAGGACGCCGCCAGCTCGTCTGCAGGAATCACGCTTGCCGAGCGAACCAACAGGTCGGGCCCAATGCCACGCGTCATGCGACAGGCGAGCATCAAATCCTCCGCCGCCGCCTCGCGCTGCGACAGATACTCGGCATCAAACGTCGTCGCGGCATCGTCGCGTTGCACCAGACGCACGCGATACGCATCGCCGCGAGCGGGCACGTCGGGATAAAGCCCGGCCAAGCGATCGAAATCCTCGGCGTCGAGCATACCGGCGGCAGAGCGACCCAGGCCCAGATAGCCCCGTCCGGTCCAATAGGCGATGTTATGCGAGCACTCATGTCCGTCGAGTGCATAGCTTGCCACCTCATACGGGTGATAGCCGGCCGCGCCCAGACGCTCGCGCGCCGCTTCCATGCACGCAGCCTGAAAATCCTCGTCGGGCTCGAGCGACTCGTCGTAAAACGCCATGCGGTAGAGCGGCGTGCCTTCCTCGAGCGTGAGCGGGTACACCGACACATGATGCGGCGGCGCCGTCAGCACGCCATCGAGCGTGCGCTTCCAACTCGCTGCGGTCTGCCCGGGAAGGCCGCACATAAGGTCGCACGACACGTCGAGCCCAGCGTCCTTAACGATCGTGATGGCAGCGAGCGCCCGATCGGCATCGTGAATGCGGCCGATGGCGGTAAGTTCGGCATTATCGAGCGTTTGCACGCCCAGAGAGACGCGTGTGACACCAACCTTGGCAAGCGCAGCGGCAAGCTCGGCGGTCAGCGACTCAGGATTAGCCTCGCAGGTAAACTCAACGGGCTTGCACCACATGCAAATACGCCGGGCAAGCTCCACCAGACGCTCTCCCGCCAGCGACGGTGTGCCGCCGCCAACATAGACGGTGCGGACCTGTGCAAGCGCCCCGGTGTCTCCAAAGGCATCAAGGCGCGCATACAGCTGCTCAAAATAGGCATCGAGCGCTGCGCTCAGGTCGCACGGAGCAAAACCGCGTGAGTCAAAGTCGCAGTACCGGCACTTTTGAGCGCAAAACGGCACATGCACGTACAGCGCGGTAACGGCCACCGTTAGGCCTCCAGCGGATGAGCGGGCACCGACTCGCCAGCGGCAAGCGCGGCCTCGCAGGCCACCACATCGCGCTCGATATCATCGACCAATGCCATGAACTCCTCATATGTGGAGCAACGCACCACCTGGGCGCGCCAGGCGGCGGCATGGGGCATGCCCTTTAGATACCAGCTTGCATACGTACGGGCACGCGACATGAGCGGCAGAAGCTCATGCGTCAGCGTGAGATGCTCGCGCAGGGCGTCCAGGCGCTCGACAGAGCTGCGCACCGGCACCGGTACGCCATTGAGCGCAAGGGCGCGAGCATCACCAAAGACCCAGGGATTACCGTAGATGCCGCGTGCGATAAACACCGCGCTGGCACCCGAGTTGCGCAGATGCTCCGCGGCATCCTCGGCCGAGAACACGTCGCCCGAACCGATAACGGGAATCTCGACGGCATCGGCCACCTCATCGACGACCGACCAATCGGCCTGACCCGTATAGAGCTGCGTGGCACAGCGACCATGCACCGCCACAGCAGCGGCGCCCGCCCCCTCGAGCATCTGGGCAAACGTCGCGGCATTGCGATCTTCGGCGTAAAAGCCTTTGCGGATCTTAACGGTCACGGGCACGTGCGCCGCGCCCACCGCCGCCTCGACGATCTTTTCGGCCAGCTCGGGCGTGCGCATGAGCGCCGAGCCCTCGCCTTTGGTGACGACCTTGCGAGCCGGGCAGGCCATGTTGATATCGATCAGCGACAGGCGATCGCCCACACGCTCCTCGACGGCAGCGACGGCGCTCGCAAATTGATCGGGCTTGGAGCCAAAGAGCTGTACGCAGATCTGCCGCTCCTCGTCGGCCGGCAGCACCAGGCGCCACGTCTTATTGCTGGCATAGGCAAGGCCCGCCACGCTCACCATCTCGCTATAGGCAAGATTGGCGCCGCGGCGGCGGCACATGATGCGATAGGCGGGATCGGTCACGCCGGCCATGGGAGCCATAAGGAACGGCTGCTCGGCATAGGCGCCCAGCAGCCGCGTACTGTATTCAGAAAGCGCCATGGAACTACTCGTCCACCTTGAGGATCGCCATAAAGGCCTCTTGCGGGACCTCGACCGAACCGATGGCCTTCATGTGCTTCTTGCCCTCTTTCTGCTTCTCGAGCAGCTTGCGCTTACGCGAGATATCACCGCCATAACACTTGGCCAAAACGTCCTTGCGGCGCGCCTTGACGGTCGAGCGGGCAATGATCTTGTTGCCGATGGCACCCTGAATGGGCACCTCGAACAGCTGGCGCGGAATAATTTCCTTAAGCTTGTCGCACAACCCGCGGGCCAGGCCATAGGCCTTGTCCTTGTGCACGATAAACGAAAGCGCGTCCACCTCGTCGCCCGAAAGCAGGATATCGAGCTTGACGAGCTCGGAGGGACGATACTCGTTGAACTCATAATCGAGCGACGCATAGCCCTTGGTGCGGCTCTTGAGCTGGTCAAAGAAGTCCAGGATGAGTTCGGCGAGCGGCATGTCGAAGCGCATCTCGACCGATTTGCTCGTGAGGTGGATCATGTCGGTCGTAATGCCGCGGTGCTCGATAGCGAGCTGCATGACGGCTCCCGTATACTCGGGCGGGCAGATAATCTTGGCCTTGAGGTAGGGCTCCTCAATGCGCTCGATGCGCGTAGCCTCGGGCAGATCCTGCGGGCTGCGGACATCAATCATCTCGCCGTCGGTCTTGTAGACGTGGTAGTCCACCGAAGGGCTCGTGGCGATGAGGTCCAGGTTGAACTCACGCTCCAGGCGCTCCTTGACGACCTCCATATGCAGCAGGCCCAAGAAGCCAACGCGGAAGCCAAAGCCGAGCGCCACCGAGGTCTCGGGCTCCCACACCAACGACGGGTCGTTGACATGCAGCTTATCGAGGGCGTCGCGCAGGTTCTCATAATCCTTGTTGTCGATCGGAAACAAGCCCGTATAGACCATGGGCTTGGCCTCACGGTAACCGGGAAGCGGCTCAGGGCAGGGATTCGACGCCCACGTGAGGGTGTCGCCCACGCGAACGGCCTCAGGGTCCTTCAGGCCCGTGACCACGTAGCCCACCTCACCGACCGTCAGCGCGTCGACCGGAGTCTCGGCGGGACGCTTGACGCCCACACCATCGACCAAAAAGTCGCCCTCGGCCTGCATCATGCGCAGGGTATCGCCCTTCTTGATGGAGCCGTCAAAGACGCGGACCGTGGCGACGACACCGCGGTACTCGTCAAAATACGAATCCAGGATGAGCGCCTTGAGCGGCGCCGTCGCATCGCCCTTGGGCGGTGAGATCAAAAAGACGATGGACTCAAGCAGATCATGGATGCCCTCGCCGGTCTTGCCCGATACGCACACGGCATCGTCGGCAGGAATCGCAAGGTCATCCTCGATCTCGGTCTTAACCTCGTCGGGGTGTGCCGACGGCAGGTCGATCTTGTTGATAGCGGGCACGATATCCAGGTTGGCGTTCATGGCGAGCGTCGCGTTGGAGACGGTCTGCGCCTCGACGCCCTGCGTGGCGTCGACGACGAGCACCGCACCCTCGCAAGCGGCAAGCGAACGCGAGACCTCGTAGGTGAAGTCCACGTGGCCCGGAGTATCGATCAGGTTGAACTGATACGTCTCGCCATCGTCGGCGTCATAGGAAACGCGAACGGCATTGGACTTGATCGTGATGCCGCGCTCGCGCTCGATATCCATGGTGTCGAGCAGCTGCGATTCCATGTCGCGCTCGTCGACGGTATGGGTGAGCTCGAGGATGCGATCACTGATCGTGGACTTGCCATGGTCGATGTGCGCAACGATCGAGAAGTTGCGGATGTGGGAAATGTCAATTGAAGTATTCATGCGGACTATCTTACCCGAGCGGTACAAAAAATGGAGCCTGTTCCATAAAACAGGCTCCATTTATGCGCGTAATCTGTGTGGTGTGAAATTTACAACTTAGGCGTTGATGCTGTTCACGAGCTTGGCAAGACCGGACTTGCGGTTGGAAGCCTGGTTCTTGTGGATAACATGCTTGGCCGCAGCCATGTCGAGACGCTTGGTGACGGTCTTGAGGGCAGCCTGGGCCTTCTCGGCGTCGCCCTCGGCGACGGCGGACTGGACATGCTTGGTCAGCGTCTTGAGCTCGGACTTGACAGCCTTGTTACGCATGCGAGCTGCCTCATTGGTGCGGATACGCTTCTTCTGAGACTTGATGTTTGCCACTTCTGGAGTTCCTTTCGAGTTCCTTGCAAAAAATGTATGACACCTCTGAGACACGGTGAGGTCATGCAAGCGCCTACTATAGCACGCTCCCCCTCAAAGGGATAGAACGAATTTGTCAAATAGACAGGTATCATCACGATTTTCTCAAGATGTTCGTAATCCAGAGCAAAAGCGCGTTCTGAGAATCGGCCGAACCCTTAAGAGCGAGCTCAACATCGACCGCGCCCTCGAGCGCCGCGACGAGCTCCGCCATCGAAAAGCGGCGTGCCCAGGTCAGGTGATTCTTAACCTGCCAGGGTTGAAGCTTGAGCGTCGCGGCAAGCTCGCGACCCTGCCCACGCGCATCGAGCGCCTTGGCGACGATAAGCTCGCGAATGCGTCCGCACAGCAGCGTGTAGGTCCACACATAGCTCTTGGCGGGTAGCAGCCCAAAGAGCTCAAGCGAGCGGCGCATATCACGAGCCGAGACCGCGTTGAGAAAATCCCAGGGCTGAACTTCGGCCGTGCGCACGATCCAGCGTTCCACATCGGCAAGCTCAATTTGCGGCGCATCGACCATCTGGGCAAGCTTGGCCAAGTCGTTATCGAGCATGCGAGTGTTTTCACCCGAACGCGAGACGAGTTCCTCGGCGGCCGCCGTCGAGATCGACTTACCGCGCTGCGTCGCCATCTGCTGCACGCGGCGCGGTAGCTCCCAGCGCTTGGTGCCGGAGCAATCGATCACGGCCTTCTTGTCGATCTTGGCGATCGCCTTATACAGGCGCGTGTTCTTGGCAAGCGAGTCGGCGATGATGAGACAGACCGTTGTGGGGCTTGGACTCGCTAAATACTCGACAAGCGGCTCCGAGACCGCCTTGGCGAGCTTTGAGCAGCCGTCAAGGATTACCAAGCGAAACTCGCTGCCCATGGGAAAAGTGTTGAGCGATCCGATAATGGACTCGATATCGGGGTCCTTGGTCATGTCGCGCTCGTCGAGGTTGAACTCGACCATACCCGACTTTTCCAGACGTGCTTTCATACGCGAGACGGCGTGGTCGCGCTTGACTCCGTCGGTACCGACGATCAGATATGCCGGCAGCAGACCGGTTTCAGACATCGCGCTCCCCTCCCGCAGGCTCTCCTGTTCGTACCGTGCCATTCTATCCCACGGGTTGGTCCCGCGCCAACGGCAGCATCACGGTCGCTGACATCGCATGGCAAAACCGGCCGCAGTCGGCGAGACGGTAATGTCGCCTCTCTCGATAGTGCATGCGAACGCGCCGCCCGCATCGCTAACGGCATCGATGCAGGCATCGGATGGATGGCCGTAGCGGTTGCCCTCGCCCGCGCTCGCAATAGAGAGCTCGGGCTTAAGGGTTTCCAGAAGGTCTGTATCGACAGAATCTTTTGAGCCGTGATGCCCCAGCTTAAGCACATCGATATCACCCACCTCCTGTACAAACTCGCGCTCCTGATCGAGCTCGGCATCACCAGTGAGGAGCATACGCAGGCTTTTGCCTTCCTGAGCATAGGAGAGCAGCAAGACAAGCGAGTCCTCATTGCCCTCACCGTCAACCGTATCAAACGGCCACATCACACGAGCCCGAAATTCGCCGATATCGACTGTGTCTCCGCGAGCCACCTGCCGATACGTGACGCTTGAGCGATTCAGAACCTCAGCAGGCGCGCTGCCCAGCGCATCCGCCGCAACCGCAATGCTTCCAACCGAAAACCGATCGAGTACGTCGGGAAGACCGCCCCAATGGTCTTCATCCCAATGTGTCACGAAGACGGCGTCGATATGGTGGACGTTATTGCGAACCAACGCCGACACCACGCGCGCGTCGAGCCCACAGTCGACGAGCGCCACGGCGCCACCCTGACGAACAAGAATCGCATCGGCCTGGCCAACATCAAGGACTGTCACCGAAGGCGGCGCACATCGATCCCAATAGACATACGGAACGCCCGCCGCAAGCATCAAACACAGCAGCCCCACCGCCATGGGCCGCGCGCGGGGGCGTGGCCACAAGACCAAGAGGACCACCAGCGAAAAAGGCACCACGTATACCAAGGGCGTATCGGGCGGCACGCTTACGGATGCGCCCGGAACGGCAGCAAAGAGCTGCTCAAAGAACAGGGCACAGCGAGCGATAGCCATGGGCACCACAAGCGCCCCGTGACGCAAGAGCGGCACAAGCGAGCAAGGCACCAGCACAACCGAAGATGCGAGCAGCACGCTTATCACCGGACCGATCACGGCATTTGCAAGCGGGGCAATGAGCGAAAACATCCCAAATGCGGGAATGGTTACGGGAAGTGTCGCGATCTGCGAGCACAGCGTGACGGACAAAATACTGGCAACCCCCGATGGCACGCCCAGCTCGCCCAAGGCGTAGGTAGCGTAGGGGCAAAAACAAAGGATGGCAAAAACACTGGCGCACGATAGCTGAAAACCCATCTCGAACAATACTGTCGGCCGCAGCAACATAAAGATTGTCATGGTCAAAAATAGAGCCGAAAGGCCATGCCGACGACGTCCGGCGCCGTTGACGATAAGCGTCACCGCCACCATACAGCACGCGCGCACGGCCGAGGGCGAAGCGCCCGTAAAGACGGCATAGGCAGCGAGGGCCAGCACCAACAGCCCTCTCTGCAGCCCACGAGAGAGGCGAGTCTTTTGCAGGGCGCTCTCAATCACAAACCCAACGATGGCAAGATGGCTGCCCGAGACGGCGATAAGATGTGCGGTGCCCGTTACCGAAAACAAATCGCCCGCCGGCTGGGCACGCAGCTCGGAGGAGCGTCCGCAGACAACGCCGGCAATGAGCGAACGCGCCGGATCGGTCTCGGGCGCGATAACGGCAAGGAGCTCGTTTCGCAGCCAGGGCAACGGCCCCGGAAAGCCTTCGCCAACCGATACCAACCGGATGACCTTAACTTTTCGAAGCTCACCCCGAAGCACGCGTGAGCGCCCATACGCATCATTCTCAAAACGCGACATTCGACCGACAACATGCACACGCGAACCGGCGCTGAGCTCACGATCACACGACAGCCGTATCTCGCCCAAGCGCTTTTCGCCCGCATATGAATCACAGGTATAGGAGTACGTCCCGTCATTGATGGATGGGTCACCCTGTACAACAAACTCGAGACTGCTCGCAGCTCGATTATCCAGTGCCGTCGAAGCACGCAGCGCCCCTATCGCCCAACCCGCGGACACGACCGCTCCCGCCAGGAGGCCGAGGGACGCGGCATACAGCCATCGCCTCCACCTCACAAGACGCATACAAAACCGAGCCAATACGATGCACGCGGCAGCCGCAACGGGAATGGCCATAAGCAATGTGACGGGCGCTGCCCGCTCTCCCAGCAGCAAATCGGCTGCCACGTTAAGCACCAGGCCGCAGCTCGCACACAAGCCAGAACAAAGGGCCATCGTCCACGGCATCAGGGGCCGCGGCGGCATCACATGCTCGCACTCGGACACACTCATACGCAGATGCAATCTTTAATTTTGGCGAGCTTTTTCTCACCGATCCCCGATACGCGCATGAGGTCATCGACCGAGGCAAAGGCCCCGTTTTGAGTCCGCTCATCGATAATCGACTGGGCCGTAGAAGGCCCGATGCCCGAAAGCGTCTGCAGTTCCGCCGCACTTGCCGTATTGATATTCACAAGCCCCGACGAAGACCCCGCACCAACAGTCATGGCAGCACCGCTATCGACCCCGCCGACCGCCGCAGCCGCTTGTTGCTCCCCCACCATCGGAACATAGATTTTTTGACCATCTGTGATCTTGGACGCACGATTAAGCCCTGTCACATCCGCCTCAGCCGTAAGCCCTCCGGCGGCATCGATCGCTTGGGACACCCGCGCTCCGTCTTTGAGCCGGTACACGCCAGGCCTCGCAACGGCGCCATCGACATCGACGTACACCTCAGCAGCAGAAGAACTCTTGGCAGACGACTCATCGGCATCACCAGGTAACCCATCCCCGGCTCCGCGCACATCCGAGGCGCCCGCCTCATCACCACGCTCAAACGACACGCCGCTGGAGCGGCTACCAAAACTTGCCATCGCCAAGCCGCTCGCGGCGGCAATGACAATCAGAATCGCCAAGACCATCGCCTTATGGCCGAGCAGCTTTTCTGCCCAGCGGTCCATCCGTTTAACCCGTTCGTGTTGCTCGCGTTGCGCCATAGCAAACACCTCCCAACACCATCGTGTCAGGAAACGAGCGCCGTAGCCTCCGCACGCCCACACCGGTTATCGAAGTCAAACCAAAAGCTGACCCAAACCTTGCAGGATAGTGTCCATTTATTCAGATACACGTCGACAAATGAACCGTTTATCGCCTAATGCCCAGATAGATTGAGACCGACGATGCAAATGCACCGCCGGTCTATACACAACATTATTCGTGATCTTGGTAAATCTCACGTGGAGCAAGCTGAGGATGTTTACGTTTTAAGGTCTTAGGGGCCTTGTACGTGTTGCTCTCGAAGTCGATGTACTCGGTCTGTTTGAGCAAGCGCTCAATCATCTCCTCGTGATCGAACAGCTCCCACGCCTCATGCACGGCATCGAGTTTTGCGTGCGTCTCGGGGCGGCGCGGCATAAAGAGCGTACAGCAATCGGGAGCAGCCTCGGTCGAGATATCGAAGGTACCGATTTCCTCGGCACGCGCGATGATCTCCTGCTTGTCCGAACCGATCAGCGGGCGGAACACGGGGATCTTGACGGCCTCGTTGACGGCCATAATGTTCTCGAGCGTCTGGGAGGCAACCTGACCGAGCGATTCACCGGTCACGATAGCCTTGGCGCCCTCGATATGCGCAATGCGCTCGGCAACCGAATACATAATGCGGCGATACATGATCACGCGCAGGTTGCTGGGGCAGGTGACGGAAATCTCACGCTGGCAATCGCCAAACGGCACCACGTACAGGCGGCCAATCTGGACGCCCGGCGCAAGCGCACGGATAATGTCCTGCACCAAATACTCGCTCGTATCGGGTGTCTGCGGACGACCGGAGAAATGTACCGGCACGCACACCGCGCCGCGACGCGCGAGCATCCAGGTCGCCACCGGAGAATCGATGCCCGACGACAGGAGCGTCACAACCTTGCCGGCGGAACCCACCGGCAGACCGCCCACGCCGCGCTCGGAGCGCGCATACACGTAAACGCTACCCTGGACCACCAGTACGTGCACCATCGCGTCGGGGTCGTGCATCTGGACCTTTTTATCGGGGAAGGCCTCGCACAGTACCTCGCCAACCTGACGATTGATATCAATCGAGGTGAGCTCGTAGTCGGTGTTAGAGCGTTTGGCATGCACCTTAAACGAATCAAAAGGACCAAACTCGCGCAGCGCCTTCACGGCGGCGGCGCAGTACTCCTGCGGGTCGCGGTTGGTGTGATATGCCAGGGACACGCGGGCAACGCCGGGGACGGTGCGAATGACACGCGCCGCCTCGTCGGCCTGATGCTCGTTAAAGGTCACGAGGATATAACCGGAAATTCGAGACACGGCATTCACGGAAAAGGCGGCCAAGGCCGCCTTGATGTTATCCATGAGGATATGCTCAAAATGTGCGCGGTTCTTGCCCTTCAGTCCAACCTCGTGATAGTGGACCAGGCAGACGCGAGCTGCCATTTAGGCTTCAGCAACCTTGTGGCCGAGCGCCTTCTTGTAACGAGCCTCGTCGTAGGAGATATCGCCGTCGACAATCTCGTCCATAGCCATCGAGATGGTATCGGCGCCGGAGAGGCCAATGGTAATGTCATCGACATCCTGAACGGCAAGCACGCGGTTGTGCTGGCCGCGCAGCATGCTGTTAATGTCGCAGGCGCGCTTGGAGGCAAGCGAGGCGAGCAGGAAGCGGTTGTGATCGGTCTTCTCCAGAAGATCGTCAATACAAGGCTTTACAACGGACACGGACCTCAGATCCTTTCATGCATATCGAGAACGCGAACGAGCTCATCGGTCGCGCGGTCGAGATCGTCATTCACCACGACGTCGTCGTAGCGGTCGGCAAGGGCAAGTTCATCGGCGGCGTTTGCCATGCGCAGCTCGATCGTCTCGGGCGTCTCGGTACCGCGACCGACCAGGCGATCGCGTAACACCTCAAGCGAAGGCGGCTTGATAAAGATCAACACGGCCTCGGGGAAACGCTCCTTGACCTGCAGGGCACCCTGGACGTCAATCTCCAAGATCAGAGACGAGCCAGAGGCGAGCTTGGATGCGACCTCGCTCACCAACGTGCCGTAGCAGTTACCGTGGACCTCGGCCCACTCAACAAACTCACCGTTTGCCACGCGGCGGTCGAACTCCTCGCGCGTCAGGAAAAAGTAGTTGACGCCGTCGACCTCACCTTTACGTGGCGCTCGCGTGGTAGCCGAAACCGTCAGGCCCAGGTTCGAGCGGCGCTCGCGCACACGAGTGACGAGCGTGCCCTTGCCTGCACCTGACGGTCCAGAAATCACAAAGAGCTTTGAATCCTGAGCGCTCACTTATTTGGTCAGCTGCTCGAGGAGCTGCTCGCGCTGACGGACGCCGAGGCCCTGGACGCGACGGGTAGCGGAGATGCCGAGCTCCTCCATGATCTTGGCGGCCTTGGCCTTGCCATAACCGGGCAGAGACTCGATGAGGGTGGAAACCTTCATGCGGGAAGCGATGGGGTCATCGGAGTTGAGCACGGACTCAAGGGACTTCTCGCCCTTCTTGATCTGCTCGCGAAGCTCAGCGCGGGCGTGACGTGCGGCGGCAGCCTTCTCAAGAGCCTGCTTACGCTGCTCGTCGGTAAGCTGAGGGAGTGCCATTCGAACCTCCAAATAGTTGGGTTATATCTGATGCAATAATTGGCATTTTAGCACGTCAAACGCACTAAATGCCCAATCGACGGCTCCATAGGTTAGACGATACCTGCGAAAAGTGCAATATACGGAGGTCAAAGTTGAGCCCCTGACCTGTGATTCCACACAAAGGATGGGAAAGTTTTCGCAGGCACAAGGGCTAATTTGTGCTAATAAGACCCAAAAGTGATGACTTGAGGGAATCTTTTACGCGACGTTTTCGACCAGCTCGGCGACGATGGCGTCAAAGGCCGCAACCGGATCGTCGGAGCCGGTAATAGGACGGCCCACCACGATGTGGCTCGCACCGCGCTCGATAGCCTGGGAAGGTGTCGCCACACGGGATTGATCGCCCAGGGCGGCACCCACCGGACGCACACCCGGAGTCACGATCAGCGCGGCGGGGCCGAGCAGCTCACGCATGTCGTGAGCCTCCATAGGCGAGCACACGATACCGTCGATGCCGTTGGCCTGAGCGAGCTTTGCCAGGCGAGCGGCCTCCTCGGCCACGGGCGACTCGACGCCGATCTCCGCCAGCGCGTCCTGATTCATGCTCGTAAGTACGGTGATGGCGACGAGCTTGGCGCGGTCCTCGCGCGCCTCCTCGGCACCCTCGCGGCAGGCAGCGAGCATGGCGCCCGAACCCAAGCCGTGGACCGAGAGCAGGTCGGCACCGGCAAGCGAGGCCGAGCGAGCGGCACCGCGCACCTGATGCGGAATGTCATGGAACTTGAGGTCGAGGAAGACCTTAAAGCCCAAATCCTTGAACGTCTTGACGATCTCGGGACCCTCGGCGTAATAGAGCGTCATGCCCACCTTGAGCCAGGCGGCATGGCCCGAAAGCTCGTGGGCGAGCTCGAGTGCGCGCTCACGGTCGCAGTCGAGGGCGACGATAACACGGTCGCGGGCATCGGTCTCTAGCATTCGAACGCACCTACCAGCTCGTTGATGTCCTTTACGCCCTGGGACTCCGCCCAGGCCTCGAGCTCGTGCGCGATCTTAAGCGAAGCACACGGGTCGACGAAGTTGGCCATGCCGACCGACACGCAGGTGGCGCCGGCCAGGATAAACTCGGCCGCATCCTCGCCGGTCATGACACCGCCGACACCGTTGATGGGGATATCGACGGCCTGGGCGACCTCCCAGACCATGCGCACGGCGATGTGGTGGCACAGCGGGCCCGAAAGGCCGCCCTTGGGCTTGGCCACACGGGACTTGCGGGTGTGCACGTCAATGGCCATGCCCTGGATGGAGTTGATGACCGAAAGGCCGTCGGCGCCGGCAGCCTCGAGGGCGCGGGCGATCTCGGCGACGTTGACCGGAGCCATCTTAACGAACAGCGGCTTATCGGTCACCTTGCGGCAGGCAGCCATAACGGAAGAGGCGCCCTCGGGCGTGGAGCCCATGGCGGCACCGCCGGCGGCAATGTTGGGGCAGCTCACGTTGATCTCATAGCCGGCAGCCCAGGGGCACAGCTCGACATACATCTCGAGCGCGCGCACGAACTCATCAACGGAGTGACCGGCAACTTGGCAGATGACCTGGCAACCGTCCTTGGAGAGCTGCTCGAGCCACGGACCGGACTCGCGGGCGAAAGCGGCCACACCGGGGTTCTGCAGGCCCACGGAATTGATCATGCCGCCGGGGATCTCGGCCATGCGGGGTGCGGGATTACCGGGCCAGGGCTCGGCAGCGCAACCCTTGGTGGTGATGGCACCCAGCTGGGAGACATCAAAGAAGTTCTGGAACTGCCAACCGTAGCCAAAGGTACCGGCTGCGGTGTTGATGGGGTTCTGCATCTTGACACCGCCGAAATCGACGGACATGTTCACGGTACCCACTAGAAGACCACCACCTTGGAAGCATCAAACACGGGGCCGCACATGCAGGCGCCCTTCATACCGTCGACCGTCTCGACATTGCAGGTGTTGCAGGCACCAAAGCCGCAGCTCATCATGCGCTCGAGCGACACCTCGCAGTACGCGCCGGCCTCGGCGGCAGCGGCGGCGACTTTCTTCATCATAACGGCGGGACCACAGCTGGCGACGTAGTCGTAACCGCCCTTGCCGAGCAGCTCAGCGGCAGGATCGGTGCATAAGCCGTGCGTACCCAACGAGCCGTCGTCGGTGCACACGTTGACCGTGGCTCCCAGCGCGCGGAACTCATCGACGCCCACGACCTTGGACGCGGTGCCAAAACCCAGGCACACGTCAACGGCCACGCCCTGCTCGGCAAGCATGCCAGCGAGGCACAGCACGGGCGGAACACCGATGCCGCCCGCCACGAGCAGCGCCTTCCTGGTGCCCTCGGGTACCAGCCAGCCGCGGCCGCCAGGGCCCAACAGGTTGGACTTGGAGCCGGGGCCCATCTGCGACAGACGACGGGTGTCGTCGCCCACGACGGCGTACCACAGCTCGACGGTACCGGCCTCGGCGTCAGAGCGATAGAAGCTCAAGGGCACGCGAAGCAGCGAAGAGGCATCGCCGGGCACGGCGATGTTCACAAACTGACCGGGCTTGAGCGCACTTGCAAGCTTGGGGGCCGAAATAACGAGCGAGAAGATGCCGTCGGCGATCTCCTGGTTCGAGACGACCTCGAAGTCGTGCACGCGTGCAGTGGAAGGTGTGGGCATAGACGCTCCAATCCCCCATGCAGTTGCATGGACCAAACGAACAGAAAGCGCGGCACCGCAAGGGCACCGCGCGCAAAAGCGATAAGGCTATGCTAGCAGATGCAGCCGTCGGCAAGCGTCTGTTTACCGCCGACAAACACATCGGTGGCACGACCGGTGAGCGTGCGGCCGGCAAAACCGGAGTTCTCGGCGCGCGACTCGTAACCGTCCTCGCCGACCGTCCAGGTGACAGACGCGTCGAAGACGGTCAGGTCGGCAACAGAGCCCGCCTTGACCTGAACCTGGTCGAGGCCCAGGATCTCACGCGGCTTAATAGCCATGAGCTCGACCATGCGGCCCATACCCATCTTGCCCGTGTTGACCAGCTCGGTGAGCACGAGCGACAGCGAGGTCTCGAGGCCGATCATGCCAAAGGGCGCGAGCTCGAACTCACGGGCTTTCTCCCACGGCGTGTGGGGAGCGTGATCGGTGACGATGACGTCGACGGTGCCGTCGATGACACCCTGGCGGATGGCCTCGGCATCCTCGTCGGTACGCAGCGGCGGGTTAACCTTGAGCGAGGTGTTGTAGGTCTCGTCCAGGTCGTTCTCGGTCAGGAACATGTGATGCGGGGTGGCCTCGCAGGTAACCTGAACGCCAGCGGCCTTGCCGGCACGCACGAGCTCCAGGCCATGGGCGGTGGAGATGTGCTGGATGTGCAGCTTGGCACCGGTCAGTTTTGCGATCTCGATGTCGCGGGCGATCTGGAGCTCCTCGCCGGCAGCCGGCCAGCCCTCGAGGGCCAGACGAGTCGAAACCTTGCCCTCGTTGATCTGGCCGTGGCCGACCAGGTCCTCGTCCTGGCAATGGCTCATGAAGACCTTGCCGAACATCTTGCCGTAATCCATGCAGCGACGGAGCATGCCTGCACCCTGCACGCCGCGACCGTCGTCGGTGAAGGCGACGGCGCCGTGGGCGACCATATCGCCCATCTCGGACATAGCCTCGCCCTTAAGACCGCGGGTCATGGCGCCAGAAGGATAGACGCGGCAGTGGCCGACCTCGGCAGCGCGGGACTTGATGAACTCAACAACGGTACCGTTATCGGTAACGGGGTCGGTGTTGGGCATGGCGCACACGCCAGTGAAGCCGCCCTTGGCAGCTGCGCGGGTGCCGCTCTCGATGTCCTCTTTGACCTCGTAGCCGGGCTCGCGCAGGTGGACGTGCATGTCCACCAGGCCAGGGACAAGGTACTTACCGGAAAGGTCGCGGACCTCGGCTCCCTCGGCGGCGAGGTTCTCGCCGACCTCGGCGATCTTGTCGCCGTCGATCAGGACGTCAACGACACCGTCAAGCTCGACGGACGGATCGACGACGTGGGCATTCTTAAGAAGCAAGGCCATTATCGGCACCTCCAAGCAGCAGATACAGGATAGCCATACGCACGCAGATACCGGCGTAGACCTGCTCCAGGATGACGGAGCGTTGCGGGTGGTCGGCCATATAGGAGTCGAACTCGACGCCGCGGTTGATGGGGCCCGGGTGGCAAATGATCGCGTCGGGCTTCATGAGCTTCTCACGGTCCTTGGTCAGGCCGAAGAGCTTATGGTACTCGCGAATGGTCGGGAACGGGGCACCCTCGAGGCGCTCCTGCTGTACGCGCAGCATGTAGACGACGTCCAGCTCGGGCAGGACGGAATCGAGGTCGCTCGTCACGTGGTCGCAGCCCAGAACCTCGGGCGCCGGCGGCAGCAGCGTGCCGGGGGCGACGGCGTAGGTCTCGCAGCCCATGATCTTCAACGCGGGGATCAGAGAGCCGCAGACGCGGGAGTGGGCGATGTCGCCGACGACGGCGACTTTCAGACCATGGAAGTCACCCTTGCGCTCCCAGATTGTGTACAGGTCGAGCAGAGCCTGCGTGGGGTGGTTGTGCTTACCGTCACCGGCGCAGATAACACTCGCAGGCGAATTCTGCGTGACGATGTAGGGAGCACCGGCATGTTTGTCGCGCACGACGATGCAGTCGATCTTGTAGGCGTTGAGCGTCTCGACAGTATCGACGAGGCTCTCGCCCTTGACCGTGGAGGTCGAGGAGCCGCCAAAGTTGAGGCTGTCGGCCGAAAGACGCTTCTCGGCGAGCTCGAAGGAGCTGCGGGTACGCGTCGAGGGCTCGTTGAACATATTGACGATGGTCTTGCCCTTGAGCGTGGGGACCTTCTTGATGGCACGCTCGTTGACCTCGGAGAACGCCTTGGCGGTCTCGAGGATGAGCTTGATGTCCTCTTCGGAGTACTCGGTAATGTCGATCAGGTGCTTATGATTGAACGCCACGGTACTACTCACCTCCCAGCGGCGCGGAGCCCACGTGGGAACCCGGCGCGACGTCGTTGATCTCGACAGCGGTACGGCCGTCGACTTCCTTCATATATAGGTGCACGCTCTCCTCGTGCGACGAGGGAACGTTCTTGCCGACAAAGTCCGGCGAGATAGGGAGCTCGCGGTGACCGCGGTCAACGAGAACAGCCAGCTCGATGCGGCTCGGACGGCCCAGGTCCATAACGGCGTCCAGAGCGGCGCGGATGGTGCGACCCGTGTACAGGATGTCGTCCACCAAAACAACGCGCTTGCCGTCGACGCTGAAGGGAATGTTGGTAGCGTGGATCGCGGGAGCGAAGTTAGTCGCATAGTCATCGCGATAGAAGCTGATGTCCAGGCTGCCGAGCGGAACGTCAACACCCTCGATCTCCTTGATCGCCTCGGCGAGCTTCTTTGCCAGAAGGTCGCCGCGCGTGACGATGCCGACCAGAGCGAGGTCTTCACAGCCCTCGTTGCGCTCGAGAATCTCGTGCGCGATGCGGGTCATCGCTCGGTTGACGGCGGTCTCGTCCATGATGACCGCCTTGGGGGAAGTCGTGCCCATCGATCTCCTTCCTCACATGTCTTGACTGCTGATACAGTCAAAAAAATAGATGCCCGACCGCTCAAAGCGGACCAGACACCCACAGGAAGGACTGCTCTATGGCAGCAATATAAATCCATGTGGGTATCTCGTACCCCTTTAATGGTCAAGAGATAGTGTAGCCAACCCCGAGCTTAATTGCGAGCATTAATACGGAGCAATCCGCAAACGGACTCAACGCTCCATAAACCTATATATATTTGCGGGACAAGCTTGAAAACGTCGATGCGAGCTGGCATAATCCCCTCTGCTACACGCAAATCGGATCTACGTCCAGGGCCGTAGCGTGGGCACTATCGCCATAAGAGAAATATCTCTGTGTAGATTACGCACAGGGAGCTGCTTCTGTGCTATAGTTCAGGCTTGTTTGTTAACGCGACATGTTCGTTTGTCGCCCAAGGAGGGTCAGTTATGTCCAAAGTTTGCGAAGTTTGCGGTAAGCACCCCGTTGCCGGTCGCTCCATCAGCCACTCTCACCGCGTCACCAACCGTAAGTTCCGCCCCAACATCCAGCGCGTCTACGTCGTCGTCGATGGTCACCGTCGCAAGATGAACGTTTGCTCCACCTGCCTTAAGTCTGGCAAGGTTGCGCGCTCCTAAATAAGGTCTTACCAACAAGTACCTCGGACTCTCCGGGTCAAAGACCTCGCGTTCACATAGAACTTACCAAAGGCGTCCTCTCTTGTGGAGGGCGCCTTTTTGCACTCATTGGGGACAGACTTACATGGGTGTTTTCACTCATTGGGGACAGACATGATGCGTGTCTGCGGCGCCCCGACTAGCTCCGGCCCCTGCCTCACGCAGCTTCCTTCCAGCCTGCAGTGGCCTTGGTCACACTTGTAGCGCCGATACCGGTGATACGGGCAATTTGCTTGACCGTGAGATGTGCCTGCCTGAGCCTCAGCAGGCAGGCATCGCGTTCGGGGCGTGGCAGGGCCTTAAGCAGCGTAGGATCTATGCTCGGCAGGACTTCGCGCGCAACGGAAAGGGCCTCCTCATCGGGGATCCGACGGCGTGGAAGAACCTCCACCGACCAGATGCGGCCGGCAACTTCCTTGAGATGTTCGCAATAGCAACGGGAGCCTCCGACAATATCGAGCATAGGGGCCGCATCGCAAATGTCAAAGGGATCGTAGCCCAGCTGATATGCCTTGAAGCTTGACCAACGGTACGCCTCGAGCGAGTCGAGCGTACCTTTCACGGGATTGAGATGAATATAATCGAGCAGCTGCACTGCCATAACAGGTCCAGAACAGCTCAATGGCAAAACGATATCTGTCCCAAATGAGTGAAAGCACTCATATAAGTCTGTCCCCAATGAGCGGGCCGATGCCAGGCGATATTTTTAATTAAAACGCTTCAGCTAGTTGAAGCGTTTTAGTGTGCCTTTTACGGGAATCTTACCGTTCGCCGAATAATTTCTTGCTATCATGCAACACGTAGGGTAAATCTCCGATCGCAAGGAGACACAAATGGTGAAAAAGTCACCGGAAAACACTACTCCCGCAATTGTGGACAACGTAGAGGCGCTTGAGGCTAAGCTCGCTCAGATGCGAGAGGCCCAGGCGCTTTTTGCTACGTACACGCAGGAGCAGGTCGACAAGATCTTCTACGAGGCCGCCATGGCCGCCAACAAGGCTCGTATCCCGCTGGCGAAGATGGCCATCGAGGAGACCGGTCGCGGCGTTCTTGAGGACAAGGTCATCAAGAACCACTACGCCGCAGAGTACATCTACAACGCTTACAAGAACACCAAGACCTGTGGTGTCATTGAGCGCGACGAGGCCTACGGCATCACCAAGATCGCTGAGCCCATCGGCATCGTGGGCGCCGTCATCCCGACGACCAACCCCACCTCCACCGCGATCTTCAAGACGCTGATCAGCCTGAAGACCCGCAACGCCATCATCATCTCCCCGCACCCGGCTGCCGCCAAGTGCACCATCGCCGCCGCCAAGCTCGTGCTTGACGCCGCCGTCAAGGCCGGCGCCCCCGAGGGCATCATCGGCTGGGTCGATGTCCCCTCCATCGAGCTGACCAACATGGTCATGCGCGATGTCGACATCATCCTCGCCACCGGTGGCCCGGGCATGGTCAAGGCCGCCTACTCCTCGGGCAAGCCCGCCCTGGGCGTTGGCGCCGGTAACACCCCGGTCGTCATCGACGACACCGCCGACGTGCTGCTCGCCGTCAACTCCATCATCCACTCCAAGACCTTCGACAACGGCATGATCTGCGCTTCCGAGCAGTCCGTGACCGTCATCGACACCATCTATGACCAGGTTAAGGCCGAATTCCAGAAGCGCGGCTGCTACTTCGTCAAGCAGGGTGCCGAGATGGAGGCCCTGCGCGGCGCCATGTTCAAGAACGGCGCTCTCGATCACCGCATCCCCGGCATGGCTGCCGCCAAGATCGCCGAACTCGCCGGTATCGAGGTTCCCGCCAAGACCAAGATCCTGATCGCCGAGGTCACCTCCACCGACCCCGCCAAGGAGGAGTTCTCCCACGAGAAGCTCTCCCCTGTCCTGGCCATGTATCACGCCAAGGACTTCCAGGAGGCCGTCGACAAGGCCGAGCACCTGGTACTCGCCGGTGGCCCGGGCCACACCGCCTCTCTGTACGTGCATCCCGCCCAGGCCGATAAGATCAGCCTGTTCGAGCATGTCATGAAGGCCTGCCGTATCGTCATCAACACCCCGTCCTCGCACGGCGGCATCGGTGACCTGTACAACTTTGGCATGAAGCCGTCTCTGACCCTGGGCTGCGGCTCCTGGGGCGGCAACTCCGTCTCCGAGAACGTTGGGGTGAAGCACTTGATCAACGTTAAGACTGTGGCCGAGCGCCGTGAGAACATGCTGTGGTTCCGCGCTCCCGAGAAGGTCTACTTCAAGAAGGGTTCCACGCCCGTCGCTCTCGACGAGCTGGGCAGCGTCATGGGCAAGAAGCGCGCCTTTATCGTCACCGACCAGTTCCTCTTCAAGAATGGCAACACCCGCGCCATCGAGGCCAAGCTCGACGAGATGGGCATCGCCCACGACTGCTTCTACGACGTCGAGCCCGATCCGTCGCTGCAGTGCGCACGTCGCGGCGCCAAGCAGATGGCTCTCTTTGAGCCGGACGTCATCATCGCCGTCGGCGGTGGCTCCGCTATGGACGCCGGCAAGATCATGTGGATGATGTACGAGCACCCCGAGTGCAAGTTTGAGGACATGGCCATGGACTTCATGGACATCCGCAAGCGTATCTTCACCTTCCCCGAGATGGGCAAGAAGGCCTACTTCGTCGCCGTCCCGACCTCTTCGGGCACCGGTTCCGAGTGCACGCCGTTCGCCATCATCACCGACAAGGAGACCGGCATCAAGTGGCCGCTCGCCGACTACGCGCTGCTCCCCAACATGGCTATCGTTGACGCCGACAACTGCATGACCGCCCCGCGCGGCCTGACCGCTGCCTCCGGCATCGACGTCATGACCCACGCCATCGAGTCCTATGTCTCCATCATGGCCTCCGACTACACCAAGGGCCTCTCCGAGCGCGCTGCCAAGCTCGTCTTCGAGAACCTGCCCTCCAGCTTCGAAAACGGCGCCAAGGACCCGCATGCCCGCGAGGAGATGCACAACGCCTCCTGCATGGCCGGTATGGCCTTCGCCAACGCCTTCCTGGGCCTCAACCACTCCATGGCCCACAAGCTCGGTGCCTTCCATCACCTGCCCCACGGCATCGCCAACGCCATCATCCTGACTCGCGTCATGCGCTACAACGCCGCCGAGGCCCCCGTCAAGATGGGCACGTTCTCCCAGTATCCTTACCCCAACGCGCTGCACAACTACGCCGAGATGGCCAAGTACTGCGGCATCGAGGGCAAGGACGACAAGGAGGTCTTCGAGAACTTCATCACGAAGCTCGAGGAGCTCAAGGACTTCATCGGTGTCAAGAAGACCATCGCCGACTACGGTGTTGACGAGCAGTACTTCCTCGACACCCTCGACGAGATGACCGAGCAGGCATTCAACGACCAGTGCACCGGCGCTAACCCGCGCTACCCGCTCATGAGCGAGATCAAGGAGCTCTACCTGGACGCCTACTATGGCCGCGAGCCCCAGGACTACGCCGTCTGCTAGTTTTTAGCACGGTTATTTCGGCGGGGGTGAACGGGCGCACGCACGCCCCCGCCGCTGCTTCTATCGCATCGTTGAAAGGATGCAATCATGCTGCTCCCCGAATCCAAGACCGAGCTCGTCCGTCGCGGCAACAAAGTCGTTTACGACCTGGGCGACAAGATCGTCAAGGTCTTTAACGAGACCAAGCCCGTCTCCGACGTGTTCAACGAGGCTTTGAATCTTGCCCGCATCAATGAGTGCGGCATCCGCAGCCCCAAGGCTCTCGAGGTTTCTCAGCTCGAGAACGCCAACGGCTGGGCGCTCGTGACCGAGAAGGTTCCGGGCACCACCCTTGCCGAGAAGATGACTGCCGAGCCCCAGCGCTTTGGTGAGTACCTCGAGATGTTCGTCGACCTCCAGATCGAGATCCACGGCTACACCTCCCCGCTACTCAACCGTCAGCGCGACAAGTTCGCCCGCATGATCGACAGCCTCGATCAGCTCAATGCCACCACGCGCTACAACCTTCAGGAGCGTCTGGACGGCATGACCAAGGAGTTCAAGGTCTGCCACGGCGACTTCAACCCCTCCAACGTCATCGTTGGCGACGACGGCCAGCTGTACGTCTGCGACTGGGCACACGCCACCCAGGGCTCCCCTGCTGCCGACGTTGCCACCACCTACCTGCTCTTTGCCCTCAACAGCAAGGACCAGGCCGAGGCCTACCTGGAGCTCTACTGCGATCGTGCCGACATGCCCATGCAGGTCGTGCGTCAGTGGACGAGCATCGTCGCCGCTTCCGAGCTCGCTCGTAAGCGCAACGTGAACGATGAGTTCCTTAAGAACTGGATCGACGTCGTCGATTATCAGTAATATCTGAGCGATTTATTTCGCATCGGAGGCACAAAGGAAAACCCCACAGCTCGCATGGGCTGCGGGGTTTTCCTTTTAGCAACAAATGTCCCTTAGACGCAAAAGCGGCCCTGCATCTCTACCTCGAGAGACGCAGGGCCGCTTAACAAGTGCACTAAACGCAGCGGGCTCGATTAACGACGGGCTGCTTTCACAAGCTCAGCGACCTTGGCGACAATCTCATCGATCGCCACATCCTCGCGCTCGCCCGTAGCACGATCCTTGAGCTCGACGGTGCCGTTCTTAAGGCCGCGCTTGCCGAGCACCACCTGATAAGGGAAGCCCATAAGGTCGTTGTCGGCAAACTTAAAGCCGGGACGCTCGTCACGGTCGTCTACGACAACCTCGATACCCTCGGCGCACAGACCCTCGACGATTTGATCGCAAACAGAAGCGCACTCCTCCTTCTTGGGGTCGAGCGGAATCACCGCAACCTCGTACGGGGCAACGGAGACCGGCCAAACGATACCGTGCTCGTCGTTGTGCTGCTCCACGACGGCAGCGAGCGAGCGGGAAACGCCCACGCCGTAGCAACCCATGATAAGCGGCTTCTCCTTGCCGTCCTCGTCCATAAAGGTGGCACCCATGGCCTCGGAGTACTTGGTGCCCAGCTGGAAGACCTGGGAAACCTCGATGCCGCGAGCAGCGGAGAGCGGCTTGCCGCAGTGCGGGCAAGGGTCGCCGGCAACGACGGTAACCAGGTCGGCCCACTCGTCGACGGTAAAGTCGCGCTCGGGGCAGGCACCGGTAAAGTGATAGTCGACTTCGTTGGCACCGCAGGCCCACTGCTTGGACTCGCGCAGGCTCTCGTCGCAGACCAGACGAATGCCCTCGGGCAGGTTAACCGGTCCGATAAAGCCCTTATGCAGACCGTAGGTCTGGAGCTCCTCGTCGGTCATCATGCGATAGCCCTTGCCAAAGACATGCTCGGCCTTGCAGTCGTTGAGCTCATGATCGCCCGGAACGATGGCCACAACCGGCTTGCCCTCGGCGTCGATGAGAGCCAGCGACTTGCGCGTACCGTTCTCGGGGAAGCCGAAGAACTTGGCGACGGCCTCGATGGTGCCCATACCCGGAGTCTCGACCTTGGTGAGTGTGCCGTCGCCGGGGCCCTCGGTCACAACGACCTTGGTGCTTGCCGCCTCGTCATCGGCAGCAAAGCCACAATCGTCGCAGTAGACCAGCGAAGCCTCGCCGGCCTCTGCCAGCGCCATGAACTCGACGGAGGTGTCGCCACCGATCTCGCCGGAATCGGCGACGACGGGCAGGGCCTTAATGTAGCAGCGCTCGCAGATATTGGCGTAGGCCTGCTTCATCTTGTCATACTCCTCCTGCAGGCTCTCCTGCGTGGCAGAAAAGCTGTAGGCGTCTTTCATGATGAACTCGCGACCGCGCATCAGGCCAAAGCGGGGACGGAACTCGTCGCGGAACTTGTCCTGGATGTGATAGAGATTCACCGGCAGTTGCTTGTATGAACGCAGCTCGTTGCGCACCAGGGCAGTCACGGTCTCCTCGTGCGTGGGGCCGAGCACGAACTCGCGGCCGTGGCGGTCATCAAAGCGCACGAGCTCCTTGCCATAGGCATCGATACGGCCGGACTCACGCCACAGCTCGGCATCGACCATGATGGGCATCATGAGCTCCTGGGCACCGGCGGCGTCCATCTCGTCGCGCACGATGTTCTCAATCTTGCGAATCGAGCGCCACGCGAGCGGCAGATAGGAATAGAGACCGGCGGCCTCCTTGCGGATCATACCGGCACGGAGCAGCAGGCGATGGCTCGCAAGCTCAGCGTCGGCCGGATCCTCTTTGAGCGTCGGAGCATACAGCTTAGACATATACATTGCTCGGGTCATTTATTTCTCCTCAATAAGCTTGTCGACCTCGGCCATAAGCGCGTCGACAATTTGGTCCTCCGCTACTTTACCAATGATCTGGCCATGCGAAAAGAGCAGGCCCTGACCACGTCCGCAAGCAACGCCCAGGTCGGCATCAGAAGCCTCACCGGGGCCATTAACGGCACATCCCATGACGGCAATCGAAAGCGGCGCGGCATAGTTCTTAAGCCGCTCGGTTACTTCCTCGGCGATTGCGATCAGGTTAACCTGACAGCGGGCGCACGTGGGGCACGAGACAATCTCGGGGCCGCGGCGACGCAGGCCCAGCGACTGCAAAATTCCCCAGGCGACCGGCGGCTCCTCAACCGGATCGGCCGTGAGCGAAACGCGCATGGTGTCACCGATTCCCTCGGACAGCAGGATGCCAAGGCCCACCGAGCTCTTGATGGTGCCCTGCAGCTTGGTGCCCGCCTCGGTAACGCCCAGGTGGAGCGGAACGTGGGGAATCTCACGCGACAGGGCACGATAGGTGTCGAGCGTCGTTTGCACGCTATGGGCCTTAGCCGATAGCACAATGTTCGTAAAGCCGCGGTCTTCAAAATGCTTGACAAAACGTTCGCTCGACATCACGAGCTTTTCGGGCTGCGTGAGGTCGTCGCGCTCAGCGATATCCTGCTCAAGCGAACCAGCATTGACGCCGATACGAATCGCACAGCCCGCGGCACCCGCAGCATCGATTACCGCGTCAACCTTGGCCCAATCGCCGATATTGCCGGGATTGATGCGCAGCTTGGCAGCACCGGCCTCAACGGCACCAATGGCGAGCTTATGGTTAAAGTGGATGTCGGCAACGATCGGCACCGGAGACTCGGCACAGATGGTGCGGAAACCCTCAAGCGCGGCCTCGGTGGGCACGCTCACGCGCACGATATCGCAGCCAGCCTGCGCCAACGCGCACACTTGAGCAAGCGTTGCCTGGGTATCAGCGGTATCGGTGCAGGTCATGGATTGGACCGCCACCGGCGCGCCTCCACCGATCTGCACGCCGCCCACATGCACGGGGCGCGTCAACTCGCGAGGCAAAGGATGGGATAAAGACAATCCAAACACTCCCCTACAGAATAAATCGAAGGATGTCGGAACGAAGCATATAGACAAACAGCAGTGCAAAGAGCGCGATGCCCACATAGCTCACAATCGTCTGGACCTTGAGCGGAAGCTCGCGGCCCGCAATCTTTTGAATGATCTCGATGACCAACTTGCCGCCATCGAGTGGCGGGATGGGCAGCAGGTTCATAAAGCCAAGCGAGAACGAAATGAGGGCGGCAAACGAAAGGAACGTGGCAGGGCCGGCAGCAGCAGCTTGTGAGGACATAACGCTAATACCCACGATCGAAGAGGACTGATCGAGAATCTCCATCGTATGCTGAGGCTGGAGCAGGCGCATCACGCCCTGCGCTGTCTGCACGACATAGGAGAACGACAGGCGAGCCGACGTGATAGGGTCTAAACGGACCACCTGCGTAGAGACATACACACCTAGGCGTTCGTCCTCTTTGAGCGCAACCGTGGTCGAATGCTTCTTGCCGTCACGCTCGTACTCAATGGCGATATCGTCCTTACCGGCAGCCTTGCCAATGGCATCGTAAACGTCCATCCAGGTAGAGCACGATACTCCGTCGACCGAAAGAATCGCGTCGCCATCCTCGATTCCCGCCGCGGAGGCAATCGAGCCTTCGTCAACCTGGCCGATCACATTGGTGTCCACCGGCACCGTGACACCCGCGATGGAATAGATGCTCATAAGGAGCAAAAAGCCCGTCAGGATATTGACGATAATGCCCGCAAGCAGCATAAAGGCACGCTTGACAAAGCCCTGACCCAAATAGGTGTGCGAGCGCTCGCGTGCAAGGAATTCGGCCTCGCCGCACGGCAGTTCCCATACATCGCCCTCGGCAGTCGCGTGCTCGCGATCGAACCGACGGCCGTCAAAGGTGGTATAACCCGCCGCGTCACGCGGCAGGGTCTGGTACTTGGTGGGATAGTAACCAGGCGAAGGCTTTTCCCCTTCTTCATACCAAGGAGCTATGGAGCCCCAACCCAGCAGCAAAGCACAGGCCTCGAGCACATCCTCCTCGGACAGCTCAAGCTCGACGGCAAGATCGGCCACCGTCACACGGCCGTGGCAATAGATGGCGGCAAGCACGCGATCGGCATACGAGACATCGGTCGGATCCATGCCACAGATGGCAGCATACCCACCCAGCAACAGCGGGGTCACGCCAAACTTGGTGCCGATCCGACGAGACGTATGGTGGATATCAAAGCGACACGGCAGGCCCAAAAAGAACTCAGTCACCCGGACGCCGCAGGCACGCGCCGCCAAAAAGTGGCCGCCCTCGTGCAAAAACACGAGGACGGAAAGCATCAGCAGGCCCCAAAAGACCGATGAGAGAACGCTCAGAACAGTTTCCATAAAACGAAAAAGCAATCCTTATGGGTTAAAAACGGGTTGCGGCGTGCACTTGCGCGGCCTTTTCACGCGCCCACGCATCGATACCGCGAAGCTGTTCAAACGAATCGACCGTCTGCGCATCATGCGCATCCATACAGGATTCCACAATGCGATCGATATCGGTAAAACTGCAGTCATCATGCAGGAAGGCATCGACGGCGACCTCGTTGGCGGCATTGAGCACGCACGGCATGGTGCCGCCCGTCTTGCCCGCACGCTCGGCCAGCGCCAGGCAGCGGAACGTATCCATGTCGGCCGCATCAAAGGTAAGCTGACCCAACTCGCGGAAATTGATGCGCGGAGCCGGAGTATCCCAGCGCTCGGGATACGAGAAGGCAAACTGGATGGGAATGCGCATGTCAGATGCCCCGAGATGCGCCATCACGGAGCCGTCGGCAAACTCGACCATCGAATGAATCTTTGACTGGCGCTGAACGGCCACGTTGATAAAGTCGAGGTCGCAACCGAACAGGTGCATCGCCTCGATACGCTCCAGGCCCTTGTTCATGAGGGTAGCGGAGTCAATCGTGATCTTGGCACCCATAGCCCACGTAGGGTGCGCCAGGGCATCGGCGCGCGTCACACGGTCGAGTTCCTCGCGCGAACGGCCAAAGAACGGACCGCCCGAGCAGGTAAGCCAAATACAATGGGCCTCGCGCGGATTCTCACCCAGATAGCATTGGTAAATTGCAGAGTGCTCGGAATCGACCGGGATAAGCTGACCGGGCTGAGCCAACGGCATCAGCAGGTCACCGCCAACAACGAGCGACTCCTTATTGGCAAGGGCAAGGCGCTTATTCGAGGTCAAGGCCGCATGGCTCGCCTCGAGACCGGCGGCGCCCACAATAGCGACAAGCACACAGTCAACATCGTCGCGACGCGCGAGCTCGCAAACCGCTTGCGCACCTACGCCGAGCTCCGTTCCCTCGGGCAACTCCTGCAGCACGGCGTCATCGCCATGAGCGACATCGGCCACGGCAACCGCCGGAACCGAGAACTCGCGGGCAGCTGCAACGAGCTCGGAGGTGCTGGAATTAACGGAAAGCGCCGTCACCTGCAGACGATCGGCATGCTGACGGCAAACATCGAGCGCCTGAGTGCCGATAGAGCCCGTACAGCCCAGGATGGCAACACGAAGGCGTCCATCGGAGCCATACGTCGTCTGGAAGGACATTACAGCACGCCTCCGATCATCAGCATCAGCTGCGCGGTGATGCAGCCGAAGATAAGCGAATCGCTACGATCGAGCATGCCGCCGTGGCCCGGGATAAGGTTACCGGAATCCTTGACGCCCACACCGCGCTTGATGCGCGACTCGATAAGGTCGCCGATAACGCCCAGGATGGACACAACCACGCCACAAAGCAGCGCATAGGGCAAGCTCAGCTTATAGAGATGCGTCACCCACAAAATGAGCCAGATGAGAACCGAGCCCAAGATGCCACCAACAAAGCCCTCCCAGCTCTTGTTGGGAGAGATCTTGGGGACCATCTTGTGTTTGCCGATACGGCTGCCCACGATGTAGGCAAACGAATCGGAGACCCAAAGGGACGCGCAAACACCCACTGAAAGCAGGGCGCCGGCAAAACCGGGCACGGCATCGCGCAGCAGCACAATAGCCGACAGCATAAAGCCTGTGTAGATGGGACCCATGAGCGTCACGGCCACATCAGAGATGCGGGTACGCGGCGACCAAACATACCAAATGCCCACCGCGAGCATCAGTGCAAAAAGCAGGGCGTTCAGCAAAAGCGAATCGCCAAGCGCCGATAACGGAAAGAGCACGGCGGCAATAATGCCCAGGTGCTCGTTGGCGACCTTGCCATCGAGCCTCGTCATACGGAAAAACTCAAAGCAGCAAAGCCCGCTCATGACAGAGACAAAAATGGCGGTGGGCACGATACCCAAAACCAGGCACAGGATAAAGACGACGGCGTAGACGATACCGGCGGCGGCACGGGTAATAAAGCCCGCAAGCCACGAACCGGTGCCGCTCTTCGCTGCAGGCGCTCCCGCAGCGGCAGCTTTGCGCGCAGGCGTCTTGGGAGCAGATGCCTTGGGACGATCGGACACGATTAAGCCTCCTCGGTTTTGCTCAGTCCACCAAACCTACGGTCACGGCCCTGAAAGGCCAAAATGGCGTCGACAAGGCCCCAACGATCAAAGTCAGGCCAATAGGTATCGGTGACATAGAACTCGGAATAAGCCACCTGCCACAGCAGATAGTTCGAAAGGCGTAGCTCGCCGGAGGTGCGAATGACCAGCTCGGGATCGGGAAGACCGGCGGTGTACAGGTGCGAAGCAACCATATCATCGTCGATAGCAGCAGGATCGATCTTGCCGGAGGCGGCATCGAGCGCAAGCTGACGGGCAGCACGCGTAATCTCGGCACGAGCGCCGTAGTTGACGGCAAGCGCCAGCGTCATACCGGTGTGATCGGCGCACTCGGCAAGACCGCATTCAAAAACGTCGCGGGTCTTCTTGGGCAGCGCGGAAATATCGCCCAAAAAGACAACACGCACGTTTTCGCGCTTCAGAAGCGGCAGCTCATCGATAAACGTCTTGGCAAACAGATGCATCAAGACGTTAACCTCATGCTGCGGGCGGTTCCAGTTTTCGGTTGAAAACGCATAGGCGGAAAGCACGTCGACGCCCAGACGCACGCAGGCGGTAATGATCTCACGAAGGGAGACGATACCCGCCTTGTGGCCCTCGGTACGGGCAAGACCTCGCGCCGTAGCCCAGCGACCGTTGCCGTCCATGATGCACGAGATATGATGTGGAATATTATTGAGGTCTAGGTCGGAAAAACCGACGCCCGCAGGGGCGTCGGCAAAGTACTCGACCAGTTTGTTCTCGTCGTAATGCACCTTAGATCTCCATGACCTCGGCTTCTTTTTCCTTCAGAAGCTCCTCGACCTTGGCGACATACTCGTCGGTATGCTTCTGCACCTTGGCCTGCTCACGGCGGACGTCGTCCTCGGTGAGCTCCTCATCGCGCTCGAGCTTGTTGTTAAAGTCGCGACGGATGTTACGGATAGACACCTTAGCCTGCTCGGCGTACTCGCGGCACTCCTTGACGAGCTCGCGACGGCGCTCCTCGGTGGGAGCCGGGAACGGAAGACGAACAACGGTGCCATCGGAGTTGGGGGTAATACCCAGATCGGAAGCGCCGATGGCCTTGACGATGGCGTTGATAAGCGCCTTATCCCACGGCTCGATGAGCAGCATGTGGGCCTCGGGGGTCTTTACGGCGGCTACCTGCGTGACCGGCGTGGGAACACCGTAATAATCGACGGTGATGTCGGACAGAACGTTAGCGTTGGCTCGGCCGGTACGGACCTTGGAGAAGTTATGCTTGAGGGACTCGAGCGACTTGTCCATGTGGGCGGTGATGTTCTCTGCCATGCTTAATCCTCCTGATAGACGAGCGTGCCGACGGGCTCACCCGAAAGCGCGCGCTTGACGTTGTCCTCGCCATCGATGTTGAGGACCAAAATGGGCATACGGTTATCCTGGCACAGGGCCGTAGCCGTGGAATCCATAACCTGCAGGCCGCGGACGAGCACCTCGTGATAGGTGATCTTGTCAAAGCGGACGGCATCGGCGCACTTGACGGGATCCTTGTCGTAGATACCGTCGACCTTGGTGGCCTTAATCAGAATCTCCGCACCGATCTCGCAGGCGCGAAGGGCCGCGGCGGTGTCAGTCGTAAAGTACGGATTGCCCGAGCCGGCTGCGAAGATAACGACATTGCCCTTGGACAGGTGATTGATGGCGCGACGACGAATATAGGGCTCGCAAATCTCGTTCATCTGGATGGCACTCATAACGCGGCAGGGAACATCGTTATGCTCGAAGGCATCCTGCAGGGCGAGCGCGTTCATAACGGTTGCAAGCATGCCCATGTAATCGGCCTGAGCACGCTCCATACCGCCGGCAGCTCCAGCCATGCCGCGGAAAATATTGCCGCCGCCGACAACGATGCCGACCTCATGGCCAACGGCGAGCAGCTCCTTGACCTGCTTGGCAAGATGGTCGGTAACCTTGGGGTCGATGCCATAGTGGCCATCGCCCATCAGTGCTTCGCCGGAAAGCTTCAAAAGCACGCGTTTATATCGGATGTCGGACAAAGCGATCCTCCTTTAATTAGACTCTCAATATGATATCAAAGGCTCTGCTTAGAGGCATGAAAAAGCAGGCTGTGAGTAAAACCCACAGCCTGCTCATTACCAGCTACAAGAGCTTATTTACTCGCCACGGACCAGACGGTCGAAGGCAACGACGGTAATGGTATCGCCGAGCTCCTTGGAGACCTGCTCAGCGTACTTCTTGATGGTGAGGGAGCTGTCCTTGATGAACTCCTGCTCGGTGAGCACGGACTGCTTGTAGAACTTCTCCAGGCGGCCAACAGCCATCTTCTCCTGGATGGCCTCGGGCTTGCCGGACTCGGCAGCCTGAGCCATGTAAATCTGCTTCTCATGCTCGACGGTCTCGGCCGGAACCTGATCGCGGGTAGCGCAGATCGGAGCGACAGCGGCAACCTGAAGGGCAACGTCGTGGGCAAAGGTCTTGAAGGACTCAGCCTGAGCGGTCTCAGCCTTCTCGAAAGCAAACTCGACGAGGACGCCGATCTTACCACCCATGTGGATGTAAGAAGCGAGAGCGCCGTTCTCGACCTTGCGAGCGGCGAAGCGAGAGATCTTCATGTTCTCGCCCATGATGTGAATCATCTCGGTGAGCTCGGAGGAAACGGTCTCCTCGCCCATCGGCTTCTCGAGCAGAGCGTCGACGTCGGCCGGCTCGGTGGTGGCGACAACCTCGGCGACCTTGGAAGCAAAGCCGGTGAACTTGGCGTTAGAGCCGACGAAGTCGGTCTCGCAGGAGAGCTCGAGCAGAGCGCCGGTCTTGCCATCCTCGGAGACGAACGCGGCGACAGCGCCCTCGTTGGTCTCGCGGCCAGCCTTCTTGGCAGCCTTAGCGAGGCCGTTCTTACGCAGAACGTCAACAGCGGCGTCCATGTCACCGTCAGCCTCGACGAGAGCCTTCTTGCACTCCATCATCGGGGAGTCGGTCATCTCGCGGAGCTGCTTGACCATAGCGGCGGTAATCTGGGCCATTGTGGTTCCTTTCAAAGAGATGAAAAAGACTTAATTAGGACTTATTTACTCGGCCTTGGGCTCAGCGGCCATCTCGGCCTCGGAGACCTGCTCCTTGCCGGAGCCAGCGAGGCAAGCGTCGGCCATGAGCTCGCACATAAGGGTGACAGCGGAGATGGCGTCATCGTTGCAGGGGATGCCGTACTCGACCTCGTCGGGATCGGAGTTGGTATCGATCAGAGCGACGACGGGGATGTTCAGGCGCTGGGCCTCCTTGATGGCGTTCTCCTCGCGCTTAGTGTCGATGACGAAGAGAGCCTGGGGCAGACCCTTCATGTCGCGGGCGCCACCGAGGTTGGTCTGGAGCTTAGCGAGCTCCTTACCCAGAACAGCCTGCTCCTTCTTGGGAAGAACAGCCATGCGGCCGTCCTCGACCATGGCCTCGAGCTCCTCCATGCGGTTGATGCGGGAGCGGATGGTGACGAAGTTGGTCAGCATGCCGCCGAGCCAACGCTGGTTGATGTAAGGCATGTTGGCGCGCTCAGCGGCGTTCTTGACGGCCTCCTGAGCCTGCTTCTTGGTGCCGACGAACAGCACGTTGCCACCCTTGGCAACGTTCTTGACGAAGGTGTAAGCCTGGTCGGCGTCAAGAATGGTCTGCTTGAGGTCGAGGATGTAGATGCCGTTGCGCTCACCGAAGATGAACGGCTTCATCTTGGGGTTCCAGCGACGGGTCTGGTGACCGAAGTGGCAGCCGGCCTCGAGCAGGGTGCGGATATTAATCTTGGTAGCCATGTTAAACCTCCTGTGGTTTGCCTCCGCGCGGGGTCATCCTCCAAAACCAACCCGGACATGTGCTACCAAAGCCCGGGCACCACGGTATGAAGTAGCCGCGCGTGCGTGATAAAAACCTGTTGCCGTGAAGCAACCCGATGAATGATAGCAGGATTACATCTTTCTGCCAACCCGAAATCAAAACCACACACACGGACGCGCGATCGATTGGATAGGACCCCTCTCCTGCCTTATTCGCCGCGCGGAAGAGCTTGGGTAACGGCGCGTTTGAGCCGATCGGGCGTGAGATGCGTATAAATCTGCGTGGTGGACAAGCTTGCATGCCCCAGCAACTCCTGGACAGAGCGCAAGTCCGCTCCGCCCACGAGCAAATCGGTCGCAAAAGTATGGCGCATCGCATGCGGGGCGATATCGGAAGGGATACCCGCAAGCGTCGCCAACATATGAAACCGTCGCCTAAGCATGGCGGCGCTCATACGGTTGCCGCGTGCCGAGATAAACAGCGGATGCACACCGTTCGTACCGTCGCCACGCTTTGCCTGAGCAAGAAGCTCCGGTCTTCCTTCTTCAATATAGCGGCGGGTCGCATCGAGAGCACGCCGATACAGGGGCACGATACGCTCCTTGCTCCCCTTACCCCAAAGCCGCAGCGTTCGCTCGGACCAAGCAATGGACTCAACATTGAGTGCCGCAAGCTCAGAGATGCGAGCCCCAGATGCATAGAGCAATTCGAGCATCGCCGCATCGCGCAGCCCCGCAGGCGTTGAAACGTCTGGCGCCTCAAGCAGTGCCTTAACCTGCTGGGTGGTCAGCACTCCGGGCAAATCGCGTGGAAGCTTGGGCGAGGCAATCGCAGAGACAGCGTCTCCATCGATAAGACCATCGGCAGCCATCCATCGATAGAACGAACGAATGGCAGACAGGTGCGCCGCAATCGTCCTGGGCGCCACCTGCTCGCGCGACAGCTCTGCCAGATACATACGAACGGTACGTACGTCCGCCGTGCGTGCATCGATATCCCCACGCTCGCACCAAGCGGCAAAACGCTCCAGACGAGAGCCGTAAGCGATAACAGTGTTAGAAGAAAGCCCCTCGACGCGTGCAATATAGGCTATGAACGAGTCGACGGCACCGTACAGGTCAAAGGCTATGGCCGGTCGCCCCCAAACAGGTCGGAGCGCGATTCCAGATAGGAATCCAGGGCCTTAAGGGCGCGATCCGCATAGGCCTGATAGCGCTCACGTTTGCTGCGGCGTTTACCGTCCTCGAGGGGAGGCACCAGGCCAAAATTAACATGCATGGGCTGATATCCGACCGTAGCAGGATCGGTCGCATAGCCCACGAGCGCGCCGAGAGCGCCCACGCGCGGCAGCTCGACAGGAGCAACCTCGATAGCCTCGGCATAGGTATTGAGCGCAGCGAGGAGACCCGTGGCGACCGCTTCCATGTAACCCTCCGTACCGGTAATCTGTCCGGCAAGGCGCACGCCCGTGCCGGGCACGGCGAAGGTCCCATCGAGCACATGGGGAGCATCGACAAAGGTATTGCGATGCATGACGCCATAGCGGAAAAACTCGGCATTCTCCAGACCGGGAACCATATGAAAAACGCGCTTCTGCTCGCCGAAGGTCAGGTTGGTCTGGAAACCAACCAGGTTATAGGCGGTCTTCTCCTTGTTCTCGGCGCGCAGCTGAATCGCCGCCCAGGGACGGCGACCAGTGCGCGGGTCGGTGAGCCCGACGGGCTTCATAGCGCCAAAGCGGATGGCATCCTTACCCGTGCGCGCAACCTCCTCGGCTGGCTGACAGGCCTGGAAGAGGTCCCCGCCCTCAAAGTCCTTGAGCACCACGCGATCGGCCGTGGTAAGCGCCTCGATAAAGGCCTCGTACTCCTCCTTGTTGAGCGGGGCATTGAGATAGTCGCCACTCCCCTGCTCCTCGTAGCGCGACTGCGAGAACAGCACATCCATATCGAGCGTCGAGGCATCGACAATCGGGGCCGCGGCGTCAAAGAACGCCAGGGAATCACCACCGACGAGCTTCATGACCTCCCCGCTCAACGCCGGCGAGCACAAGGGACCCGCGGCGATAACCACATGGCCCTCGGGAATCTGGGTGACCTCGCCGTGAACGACCTCGATATTGGAGCGGGCGGCAACCTCGGCCTCGACGAGCTCGGAGAATTTAACACGGTCGACCGCCAAGGCGCCACCAGCGGGAACGGCAGCGCGATGAGCGCAGTCGAGCAGCACCGAACCCATACGCTCGAGTTCGGCCTTCAACAGGCCGGCGGCGGAATCGGGTCGGGTCGACTTAAACGAATTGGAGCAGACGAGCTCCGCCAAGTGATCGGTATGGTGGGCAGGAGAGGTCACCAGCGGCCGCATCTCGCACAGCTTTACGGCAAACCCGCGATCTGCCAGCTGAATCGCGCATTCCGATCCCGCCAGACCGCCACCGATAACCGTCACTTGATCAAACAGCATCTGCAAACACCTTTCTAATTGACACGCTTTCCATTGTGACCGAAGGGCGTCTGAGCGTGAAGCGCAAACTTTGAGGGCGCATACCTTCCATCCATCATGCGCTCAATGAGTCCCTCGAGCTCGAGTGAGCCCAGGAGTTTGAGCACGCCGACGGCATCGAGGGAGACGAGCGCGGCAATGTCATCGACCTTGAGCGGCGAGGCAACGAGCGCGTGCATCACGGCCTGCTGCGTGGGGTTCAGATCGGCGATACCGGGCGCATCGGGACGCGAATAGCGCAGGGTGCCGTATATTCGCGAGATGGCCATCTCAATAGACTCCTCGTCAACAATGCAGCAGGCCCCGTTGGCGATGAGGTAGTTGGTCCCACGCGACTCTGGTGACAAAATGGAGCCCGGTACCGCGAGCAGTTCGCGCCCCAGGTCCATGGCGGCCTCCGCTGTCGAGAACGTGCCCGAGGGCATGCCGGCCTCCGACACGAACAGCGCCTGCGAAAGCGCGGCAATCACCCGGTTACGCCGCGGAAAGGCAAACTTGCGTGGCCCCATACCCCAAGGCGAGATGGACACGACCGCGCCGCCCGTATCGATCGTGCGCGCGATGAGCCCTGCACTCGAGCGCGGGTAAACCACGTCGGCGCCTGTACCCAACACCACGACGTGCCTGCCACCAGCGTTGACCGCGGCCCAACCCGAGGCCTGGTCGCAGCCGACCGCACCGCCCGAGACCACCGTCACCCCCGCCTCGACCGCAACTTTCGCGGCCAGCTCTGCCACGGCAAGGCCGTACGGCGAGGCCTTGCGAGCGCCGATGATGGAGAGCGCGGGCGTCGACAGTGCGGTGGGGTCGCCACGCACATAAAGCGTCTGGGGTACATCAGAGAGCTCCAAAACGGTATCTGGATACAACGCATCACCGGGATGCAGCTCAAAAGTCTCCTCGGGCATTACTGGTCCCTCCTCCCCTGGTACATCGCCGCCTCGAGCACGTGGTCTTGGGTTACCCGCTCACTTTCGGCGACATCGGCAATCGTGCGCGCGATACGCACCAAGCGCACGATGCCGCGCCCTGTGAGATGTGTGCGCCTCGACAGGCCGAGCACGCACTTTTCCGCCGCCCCATCGAGCGCAAAGGTCGAAACGACGCCGTCGATGGAACGTGACTCATCGTCCTCGGCCTCGGCATCTGCATCGTCCAAACGGGACTCGCGCCAGGCACGAAATGCCCGACCCCGCACAACATAGTCACGTAGTTCAGCTGACGACATACCCTCGGCACCCTCGATAATTACCTGCGGGTCGGGTCGGGTCACGTCAATCATAAGGTCAATACGATCGGCCAAGGGACCACGTAGCTTAGACCGATAGCGCTCAACCATCGAAGCCGAGCAGCGGCACGGTACCTCGCGATCGCCCAAAAAGCCGCAGGGACAGGGATTGCTCGCGGCAAGCAGCTGGAACCGCGAGGGAAACGTGAAAGCCCCATCGACGCGTACGATCTTGACGTAGCCGCGCTCTATGGGCTGACGGAGTGTCTGCAGCACGCTGTTGGGAAACTCGGCAAGCTCGTCTAAAAAGAGCACGCCGCCGTGCGCTAGGCTAATCTCGCCCGGGTGCACCGGCCGTCCGCCGCCAATAAGGCCCGCAGTCGAAATGCTGTGGTGGGGGCTACGGAACGGCCGGTGTCCCGCCAGCAAACCATCGATGTTCTCGCCCAAGACCGAATGGATGCACAGCGCCTCTTGCTGATCCTCGAGAGAAAGCTCGGGCAAGATACCCGTCATGCGGCGTGCGAGCATGGTCTTGCCTGAACCCGGCGAGCCAATCATAAGCAGGCCGAGCTCCCCCGCCGCCGCGAGCGCAATGCCGCGCTTGGCAACCTCCTGCCCCAGCACATCGGCATAATCAAGTTCTGGCTCAAACGACGCCTCGACACCCTCGGAATCCAGATAATGCCGAGCCGCCTCGCCCATACCGCGGGCGAGCTGAGACAGATGGTCGATAAAGCCACAGTCCACACCGGCAAGCGGCACATGTTGATCCGACCTTCCCGCAATAAAGGACAGGCCCATATCACGCGCCAACAACTGAAACGCAACCTCGCCTTTTACGGGCAGCACGCTACCATCCAGCCCGAGCTCACCGGCAATAAGGCAATGGTCTAGATGGTCGCGGGGAATCTGCCCATCGGCCGCCAGTACCGCGATGGCAATCGGCAGGTCAAAACCACTGCCCGTTTTACGGATATCGCCCGGAGCCAAGTTGACGGTAATGCCCGCCCGTGGAATCTCAAATCCTGCCGAGCGCATTGCGCAGCGTATGCGGCCACGTGACTCCATCACCTCCATACTTGGAATGCCAAGCATTTGGATACCCGGAATACCGCCGGCAAGCGAGACCTCGACCGTGACGGGAATCGCCTCGACGCCACGAATACATGCAGCGTGGACGGCAAAGGTGTCAAACGCCATCACGATACCTGCCAATCGAATGCGTTGTATTGATGCTCAATCTCCGCAATATGACCGCCGCGGATAGTAACGCCCACCGCGTCGAAGCGAATCGCCTTAAGGGGATAGTGATCCATAAGGTAACAACTCGCGATACGGCGGTAGCGACGCTGCTTCTGGGCGTCCACCGCCTCCTCGGGAAAGACCCGCGTGTTGCAATCTAGGGCGACGCGCCTTGTCTTGATCTCAGCCATCACCACGACATCATCAAGTTCATCAAGCAGTACCAGATCGGCCTCACCCTCGGGACACCGGTAGCCCTGTTCCAAGAGGGCATAACCGCGCTCGCGAAAGTAATCGATTGCAATAAGCTCGCCCAGCATGCCCAGTTCTCGAGGACTGAGGCCCTTAATGAACCCAGGCGTAATCGACGCGCAATCAATCTCCCCGTTCTCCCAAAGCTCTTTGAGCTGTTGCGTCTTGCTCTTTGCACTTGCGGCGCACATGGGGTCTCCTTTCCCGCGCACGATATTGACCCGATCATGAGGCCGCCTTTCTTGCGGGTAAGTACCAAAAGAAAACCAAAGTCCAACCAAAAACAAACAAAAAAGGGACCGCATGCAACAATTGGGTTGCATGCGGTCCCCACCAGCTGGTTTATAAAATCCCAGAAGTCCCTGTCTCCATATTTGCCTTAAAAAAGACGCTCCGTCTGCAAAAAATTTCCGCAGAAGCTCACACGATGCAACGGAGAAAGGCCATGTTTACGAATAGCCTCAATGTGCTCGGGGCTCGCATAGCCCTTTGACTCAGCAAGATGATATTCGGGATACTCGGCGTCGTACTCGACCATCATCTCGTCACGCGTGACCTTGGCCATAATGGAAGCAGCGGCGATGCAGGCGATTTTGGCATCGCCCTTCACCACATCGCGCTCGTTAGGGACGGCGCCCAAAGGGTTACCGTCCATAAGCACGCAATCGGGCTCGAGCCCCGTATCGGCCACCGCACCCGCGACGGCAGCGCGGATGGCGCGGGCCATGCCCATCTCATCGATATCCGCAGGCGCGATATGGCAAAAACCAATGGCCGTAGCCACCTCGGCAATCTGCACCGAGAGCAGCTCACGACGGGCAGGCGTGAGCTTTTTGGAATCGTTAATGCCCCAAACGCGCGGCTCCATGGGAAGGCAGACAGCGCAGACCGTCAACGGGCCGGCGACAGAGCCGCGCCCCACCTCGTCAACACCAACGACCACGCCATCGCCGCCGAGCTCATGCATCAGCTCGTACATGCCGTTGACGCGCTCGCGCTCGGAAAGTTCCTTGGCATGGCGCTTAAGTGCGCGTTCGCAAGCCTTGATCACCTGCTGGCGCGGATCCTCGCGATAGTGCTCCACGAGGGCGGGAATCTCCTCGAACGTGGCACTCGCCAGCTCGCCGGCAACCTGCGATGCCGAAATCGAGCTCGTCATATTGGCCATACCAGGCCCTCCTTGCATGGAAATCAGATAAAAAGAAGGGCCACCCGAAGGTGACCCTTGTGTCCAAACGAGTGGACAGACGCTGCGATCTTCTTAGCGCTTCTCGGGGATGCGAGCAGCCTTGCCCACCTTGTCGCGGAGGTAGTACAGCTTGGCGCGACGGACGCGACCATGACGGACGACCTCGAGCTTGGCGATCTTGGGGCTGTGAAGCGGGAAGGTACGCTCAACACCGACACCGAAGGAAATCTTGCGGACGGTGAAGGTCTCACGGGCACCGGCGCCGGCCATGCGGATAACGTCACCCTGGAAAACCTGGATGCGCTCGCGGTCGCCTTCCTTAATGCGGTAGTGAACCTTGACGTTGTCGGCAACGCGGACCTGCGGGATGTCCTCGCGGATCTGCTGACGCTCGATTGCGCGGATGTAATCCATGTGCAATTCCTTACTCTTCTAGAGGTGCCGTACCACCTTGGCCGGCACGTAGTTGAACAAACGTATTCGAGTATACACGCGCGGGTTTCTGCTGCAAGAACAATTTTTTTCGCAGACAAAAAGACAAAACCCGCACATGATAACCGCCCGCCTCACAAATGAGACGGGCGGCATGAAGGGGGATACGCTAGGGGTCTATACACTAAACGCTAGGCGGAACGCTTGGCCTCGAGCTTGGCCTGGGCGGCAGCCAGTCGTGCGAGGGGCACGCGATAGGGCGAGCAGGACACGTAGTCCACATCGGCCACGTTGAACAGGCCCTTGATGGACTTGGGGTCGCCGCCGTGCTCGCCGCACACGCCAAAGTGCATGTCGGGGTTGGCGGCGCGACCCTTCTCGACTGCCATACGCACCAGCTCGAGCACCGCCGCGTCGATGGTCTCGAAGGGATTATCCTTCAGGATCTTCTTGTGCATGTACAGCGGGATGAACTTGGCCTCGGCGTCGTCGCGCGAGAAGCCGAAGGTTGTCTGGGTGAGGTCGTTGGTGCCAAAACAGAAGAAGTCGGCATGGTGGGCGATCTCGTCGGCGACCATGCAGGCGCGCGGCAGCTCAAGCATCGTGCCCACGGGAATATTGAGCTCGACGCCCTCCTCGGCGGATACCTCGGCGATCACGCGCTCGATGACCTCGCGGGTCTGGACGTGCTCGGCTGTGATGGAAACGAGCGGGACCATGATCTCGGGGCGCGGGTCAACGCCCTCCTTGATAAGGCGGGCAGCAGCCGTGGCGACGGCGCGAACCTGCATGAGCGGCAGATCGCCAAAGACAACGGACAGGCGCACACCGCGCAAGCCGAGCATCGGGTTGGACTCAACCATGCCGTCGATTCGACGCAGGCGGGCACGCAGGGTGGCAAGCTCTTCCTCGCTGGCGCCGGCGGCTTCCTTCTTGGTGATGGCGACCTCGAGCTCGCGAGGATTATCCAGGAACTCATGCAGCGGCGGATCGAGCAGGCGAACGACCACATCGCGACCGGACATGGTCTTAAACATCGCCAGAAAGTCCTCGGTCTGAACCTTGAGCAGGTCGGCCAGGGCCTGCTGCTTCACGGCCTCGTCGTCGGACAGGATAAAGCTCTGGATAATGTTCTTGCGGTCGCCCAGGAACATGTGCTCGGTGCGGCACAGGCCGATGGCCTCGGCGCCAAACTCGAGTGCGAGCGCGGCATCCTCGGGGTTGTCGGCGTTGACGCGCACGTGGTTGGCGTGACCGTCGGTCTCGTCCAGGCGAATCTCGTCTGCCCAGGACAGAATGGTGTCCAGATCGCCGGTGAGCTCGGCGGAGACCAGATCGACGGCGCCATCGACGACGATACCCTGAGTGCCGTCGATGGAGATGACATCGCCCTCGTGCAGCACGCGGTCGCTGCCCTCGATGCGCACGACCTTCTCGGCGGCGTCAATATGGAAGCGCTCAACGCCGCAGACACAGGGCGTACCCATACCGCGGGCGATAACGGCGGCATGGCTCGTCTTGCCGCCGTGGCTGGTAAGGATGCCCTCGGCAGCGACCATGCCCTTCAAGTCGTCGGGGTTGGTCTCCCAGCGGACCAGAATGACCTTATGGCCCTCGTTGGCGCGCGCGACGGCATCGTCGCTCGAGAACACGACCTCGCCTACGGCGGCGCCGGGGCTGGCGTTAAGGCCGCAGGCCAGGGCCTCGTACTTCTTGGAGGAGTCGAACTGCGGATGCAGAAGCTGGTCGAGCTGCGCGGGATCGATGCGACTCACGGCCTCCTCGCGGGTGATGAGGCCCTCCTCGACCATCTCGATGGCGATGCGCAGCGCGGCGATTGCGGTACGCTTGCCCACGCGAGTCTGGAGCATCCAGAGCTTACCCTGCTCGATGGTGAATTCGATATCGCACATATCGCGGTAATGATCCTCGAGCGTCAGGAAAACGCGCTCGAGCTCCTCACCAGCAGACTCGAGGCCCGGGGTGGTCTTGAGGTCGGCGATGGGCTCTGTGTTGCGGATGCCGGCGACGACGTCCTCACCCTGGGCGTTAACCAAAAAGTCACCGTAGAACTCCTTGGTGCCATCGGCCGGATTGCGCGTAAAGGCGACGCCGGTCGCAGAGGTCTCGCCTTTGTTGCCAAAAGCCATGGCCTGGACGTTGACGGCAGTGCCGAGCTCGTCGGAAATGCCATGCTGTTTGCGGTAGATGCAGGCGCGCTCGTTCATCCAGCTGCCAAAGACGGCCTGGATGGCAAGGCGCAGCTGGAGCTCCGGATCGTGCGGGAAGACGGGCTTGCCGTCGACAACCTCGAGCTCGGGATACAGGGCAGCCTCGACGTTCTCGGAGAAGATGCCCTTGAAGGTCTCGACGAGCTCCTGCAGGTCCTCGGCCGAAAGCTCGGAATCGACGCGAACGCCGGCGACCAAGCGAGCCTGGGTCAGGGCGTTCTCAAACAAGTCGGCATCGACACCCATAACGACGTTGGAGAACATCTGGATAAAGCGGCGGTAGCTATCCCAGGCAAAACGCGGGTTTTGCGTCTGGGCAATGAGGCCCAGAACGGAGTCGTCGTTAAGGCCCAAGTTTAGGACCGTGTCCATCATGCCGGGCATGGAGAACGGAGCACCCGAGCGAACCGACACGAGCAGCGGGTCGGATGCGTCACCAAGCTTCTTGCCGCAGCGGGCCTCGAGATCGGCCTCGGCGGCAACGATCTCATCGAGTGCGCCTTCGGGCCACACGTTGCCGGCACCGGAGTACTCGACACAGGTTTGGCAGGTAATGGTAAAGCCACCGGGAACCGGCAGGCCGATGCGGCTCATCTCGGCAAGATTTGCACCCTTGCCGCCAAGCACGAAGTTCATGGACTTGTCGCCCTCAGTGACACAGGTGCCCTGGGCGTCGGTTCCAAAACGGTAAACCCTCTTGCAATCGCTCACGATACTCCCCTTCCATGCGCTGTCGCGCACGACCGTGGTAACGAATCGACCCGCCGGATGCGAGCCGTGAGGGTACTATACGGCGGGTATTGGAAGTGCTTGCGTAGAGGGTGCGAGGTTTGGTAAACGTGGTAAAACTGACGGTAAACGGTAGATAAAGGTGGTTACCTTATGAAGATACCAGTGTAGGAGACTTGCAGGTTAACTGAAAGAACTTTGCTAAATCGCTTTACCATAAGTAGCTAATTTGGGACGGGGCTTTTTTAGCTACCCCGTCGGCAATCGGCCAAAAAGCTCGCGGCCTCAGCCGGGGTAGCTAAAAAAGCCCCGTCCCAAATTAGCTACTTTTGTTGGGCTCGGCGAGCGGCACGACGGGCTCGAGCTTCTTGGATTTCCTCCAAATGACCGATGATCTCGGATGCACTCTCCTCAATCGCCTTACCGTCGGTACGCACCACAAAGCAGCCTAGGCGCTTCATGAGGGCACGGGCTTCCTCAAGCTCGCTGCGCACACTCTCGGGCTCGGCATAGGAGCCGGCGACGGCGCGGGCGTAGTCATCGCCCAAGCGGCTGTCGCGAATCTCAGAAATTACGTCAACGGTCGAAATCAGGCCGAACAGGCGCATCGGGTCGACCTCGTAAATCGACTTCGGCGGCTCCATGCCGTGCGCCAGCGGAACGTTTGCGACCTTGTAACCCTGATAGGCCAAATACATCGACAGCGGCGTTTTGGACGTACGCGACACGCCCAGCAGCACGATATCGGCCCCCGAAAGGTCGTCGCAACCGCGCCCGTCATCGTGCTCAACGAAATACTCCATAGCCTCAATGCGGTGGAAATAGCGGTCATCCGTTTTGTGAATAACGCCCGCAACGCCCTTGGGCGGCACACCGATGAGCGACGACAGCACGGCAAGGGTCGGACCGATCAGGTCGACAGAGCGAATATGCAGCATACCCAGGTAATCGAGCACGCGGGCGCGAAGCGCCGGATCGACGATAGTGTGGAACACGGCGATATCACGATGGTCCGCATCGACGCGCGGGCCCACAAACGACTTGACCTGCTCCACCGAGTTCACTTTGGGCAAGCGCAAGAGACGAAAAGCCCCTTCATCAAATTGCCCGGACGCCGCAAGCACCACCTCACAAGCGGTATCACCGAGCGAGTCGGAGATAACGATAACGGTGGGACGTGCGGTGACCGGGCAATCCATGCGGGGCTCCTTTTGCGCTTATGCGCAGGCTGGCTTACTTTTTGCGGGCAAGCTCACCGATGTTGGCGATGCCAGAGAAAACGGCCTCGAAGCGGTTGAGCAGCTTAAGGCGATTATCGCGGAGCTGCTCGTCCTTGTCCATGACCATAACCTCGTCGAAGAAGCGGTCGATGGGGGCACGCAGGGCGGCAAGGGCGGCAAATGCGGCCGGGTAATCCTCGGCAGCAAGGGCGCCATCGACAGCGATCTGAGCAGCCTCGGAGGCATCGGCGAGCGCGAGCTCGGCCTCACCCATCAGACTGCGATCGTACTCCATACCCAGCTCGGGCTTGGAGATGTGCGCGGCGCGGGCATAGGCAGTAGCCAGGTTGTCGAAGGTCTCGGCATCGTTCTTACGAGCCTCGTCGAGCGCGGCGCAGCGGGCGAAGAAGACGGACGGAGCGATGATGTGCACCGCGGAGACGGCGGCGACGGTATCCGCCGGAATCTTCTCGTCGCGGGCCATGCTCACCAGACGGCCGTGGAAGAAGTCACGGACCTGCTGGGCGACCTCGGCGGCGTCGAACTCGATGCCCTGCTCGCTATAGAGCTCAAGGGCAAAGTCGATGAGCGTCGTGGGGTCGATCGGCAGACGATCGCGCAGGATGTTGATAATGCCGATAGCGGCGCGACGCAGCGCGTACGGGTCGGAAGAGCCGGTCGGGGGCTCACCGATGGCAAAGATACCGGCAATGGTATCGAGCTTGTCGGCACAGGCCACGATGCAGCCAGCGGTGCCCTCGGGCAGCTCATCGCCGGCAAAGCGGGGACGATAGTGATCGCGAATGGCGTGGGCGACCTCGTCGTTCTCCCCCATCGCAGTTGCGTAATAGCCACCCATCACGCCCTGCTGGCTCGTAAACTCGACGACGGCGTTGGAAACCAGGTCGGCCTTGCACAGGTGCGCGGCGCGAGCGGCATCGGCAGCGAGGTGGGCGCCCAGATGGGCCTCGCGGGCAATAGCGAGCGCGAGCTGCTCAATGCGCTCGGACTTGGCGAGCACGCTGCCGAGCTTCTCCTGGAAGGCAACCTTGGCCAGACGCTCACGGAACTCGTCGAGGGAGATCTTCAGGTCCTCCTCGTAGAAGAACTTGGCATCGTCCAGACGGGCGCGCACGACGCGCTCGTTGCCGTCGATCACACGATCGGCATTCTCGGGCTTGCTGTTGGAGACGACCACGAACTCACGCGTGAGCTTGCCCTCGCCGTCATAGATCGGGAAGTAGCGCTGGTTGGTGAGCATGGACTCGCAGATGATCTCGTGCGGGACCTTGAGGAACTCCTCGTCGAAGGTACCGACGAGCACCGTCGGCCACTCGCAGAGGTTAATGACCTCCTCGAAGACCTTCTTGGGCGTATCGACATGGCAGCCAGGGCGAGCGGCCTCGACCTCGGCAATACCGGCAAGGATGGCCTCACGACGACGCTCGGCAGAGAGCACGCCGGCGTCCTCGAGCACCTGCTCGTAGACGGCGGGGCTGGCGACAACATGGTCACCGGGGCCCAGAACGCGATGTCCGCGCGTGGTATTGCCGCTCGTCACATCGGCAAACGTCACGGGCACAACGTCCTCGCCCAGAAGGCAGCAGATCCAACGGACCGGACGCACAAACGTAGCGTGCTCGTGGCCCCAGCGCTGGCTGCGGTAGTTGGGCCACTGCAGGCCTGCGATCGTCTTCTCGCACAGGGCCGTCAGAATAGGGGTAGCCGGTGCGGAGGGAATGTTCTTCTCGGCGAACACGTACTCGCGGCCGTCGGTATCCTCACGACGGATCAGGTCCTCGGCAGCCACACCGCACTTGCGGGCGAAGCCCTGAGCGGCCTTGGTGGCGTTGCCGTCGGCATCGAAGGCAATGTTTGCCGCAGGGCCGCGCTTGACCTCGTGGACCTCATCGGTCGCGGTGGCGACGTTGGTCACGAGCGCAGCCAGACGACGCGGGCTCGAAATCACGCGGACCTCGCCATGGGCCAGGCCGGCCTCGTCGAGGCCCTTGGCGATCATATCGCCAAGCTGCTTGACGGCATTGTTCAGCGGTGCGGAGGGCATTTCCTCCGTACCGATCTCAAACAGGAAATCCTTAGCGTCTGCCATGGCTTACGCCACCTCGCCTTCCTGGTCGGCATTCTCGTTAACTCCGGCGACCTCGGCCATATAGGCCTCGCAGCACGCCTTGGCGACGGCGCGGACGCGCAGGATGTAGTTGGCGCGCTCGACTGCGGACAGGGCGCCGCGGGCATCGAGCAGGTTGAAGGCATGGCTGCACTTCATGACGCAGTCGTATGCGGGCAGCGGCAGCTTGCGCTCCAGACAGGAGTGGCACTCGGCCTCGTAGTCGTCAAACTTCTGACGCATCATCTCGACGTTAGCGACCTCAAAATTGTAGGCGCTAAACTCGCGCTCGTTCTCCAGGAACACGTCACCGTAGGTCATGGGCGTGCCGTCGGGCAGATAGCTCCACACCAGGTCGTAGACGGAGTTGACGCCCTGGGCGTACATTGCGATGCGCTCCAGGCCGTAGGTGATCTCGACGGGCACGGGGTCGACCTCGATGCCGCCCACCTGCTGGAAGTACGTAAACTGCGTGACCTCCATGCCGTTGAGCCAAACCTCCCAGCCAAGGCCCCAGGCACCGAGCGTCGGGCTCTCCCAGTCGTCCTCAACAAAGCGGACGTCATGGTCGTTGGGGTCCAGGCCAATGGCGGCAAGAGACCCCAGGTAAAGCTCCTGAGCATTAACCGGGGAAGGCTTAATGAGCACCTGGAACTGATAGTAGTGCTGCATGCGGTTGGGGTTCTCGCCGTAGCGGCCGTCGGCGGGACGGCGGCAGGGCTGCGCATAGCAGGTGCGCCACTCGGAAGGACCGAGCGAGCGCAGCGTGGTCGCGGTATGGAAGGTACCGGCACCGACCTCGGAGTCATAGGGCTGCATAATGACGCAGCCCTGCTCGCCCCAATACTGCTGGAGGCGCAGGATGATGTCTTGGAAGGAAAGCGATGAAGCGTTCATGCCTCTAATATCCCCTCGTCGAAACGATTACACGGTTAGGTACTGTACTATAGCGGTTTTTAGTCGATAGCGCCCAGACGGTTGAGCGGCCAGTAACGCACGAGCGCCACGGCGATCAGGTCCGAACGGTCGACCGGGCCAAAGTAGCGTGAGTCGGCTGAGTTCTCGCGGTTGTCGCCCATCACCCACACGCACCCGTCGGGGACGGTGTAGGGATAGCTCACCTGAGCACCAGGCGCCTGGACCGACAGTGGCCAGCTCATGCCCGTCGTATAGTCCTCGTCGAGCGCTTGGCCGTCAACGACCACCTTGCCGTCCTGCAGGTTGACCGTCTGGCCGGCCGTAGCGATGACCCGCTTGACGAGCACATCGTGCTCGGAAGTGCCGTCGGGGTTGTGGAACACCACAATATCGCCCTGTTTGACAGGCTGGCCGAGCTCAAGCGTCACCTTTTGCGCCAGGATCTGGTCGCCAATCTCAATCGTGGACTCCATGGAACCGGTGGGAACCACAAAGGGCTCGACCACAAAGGTGCGAATCAAGAAGGTGGCCACGAGTGCGATCGCGACGACCACGACCCACTCAAACGCGCCCTTTAGCATGGAATGCTGCGACGGAACCATTCTCACTCCTCGCTCTGCGAATACGAAGCGTCCAAAATCTCCTGCGCGTACGCACGCTCCTGGGGCGTAAGCCGCGCCGTCTCAATTAAGTCGGGACGCCAGCGACAGGTGCGCTCGATGGCGTTCTTGCGGCGCCAAGCGTCAACCTTGGCGTGGTCACCACTTACAAGCACGGGAGGCACGCCCTCGCCGTTAAACTCGGCAGGACGGGTGTACTGCGCGTACTCGAGCAGCCCTCCGTCCTCGGCGGTCGAGAATGATTCGTCAACGTTGCTCATCTCATCTCCCAGAGCGCCGGGAATCAGACGCACGACGGCGTCAGCAACGACCATAGCAGGCAGCTCGCCGCCCGTGAGCACATAGTCGCCGATCGACAGGCGCTCGTCGGCATAGGCATACGCGCGCTCATCGACACCCTCGTAGCGGCTGCACACAAACAGCAGGCGCTCGCTTTGGAGCAGGCGCTCGGCTACATGCTGCGTAAAAGGCTCACCGCAGGGCGTAAAGAACACCACGGTGGGCTTGGGACCCTCAGAGCTAATGGCCTCGATTGCCTCGGCAATAGGCTCTACCTTCATGAGCATGCCCTGACCACCGCCGTACGGCTCGTCATCGACGGTACGATGGCGATCGTGCGTCCAGTCGCGCAGGTTATACGCCTTAAAATCAAAAAGGCCGGCCTTGCGGGCACGGCCCAAGATCGATGTGGACATGACGGGTTCAAACATCTCGGGAAAGACCGAAAGGGTCTCGATCAGCATGTTGTCCTCCCTACTCGTCCATATCGATCAAGCCGTCCATAACGTGGACGGATATTGCTCCCCGACCGGGAAGATCGAGCACAACTTGCTCGATCACGGGAATCAGCACCTCGCCGTACCGATCACCCTCGACAACCCAAACGTCGTTGGCGGGCGTCGACATAATCTCAACGATCGTTCCGAGCGACCCAAAGCGATCGTCAACCACCTCGCGACCCATAAGGTCGGTATAGGCGGCATCGAGTGAATCGAGCTCAAAGTCATCACGGTTCGCCAGAACGAAACAACCCGTGATGCCCTCGGCGGCCGTCAAGTCGTCAATGCCCTCAAACGAAACCAAATCGCCATCGCCCGTATCGGTAACGGATGTAACCGTGCAAAAGCGGTCACGCTTGAGCGCCGGTGGCGTCAGGGCGACACGCATACCCGGCTCCAATACAGAAGGAAGCCCCCGCAGCGGCTGCGCGAGGACCTCCCCCTTCCTTCCATGCGGCTTAACCACACGGGCGATGTTTTTGTACTGGGACCTCAAGGTCCTAGCCCAGAACCTCTACCTCGACGGAAGTGTCGAGGCGAGCGGCCAGTGCACGGGCGAGCGTGCGAATGGCCTTGATGGTACGGCCACGACGGCCGATGACCTTAGCGACGTCATCCTCGGCGACCGAAACCTCAATAGTTGAGGCGTCGTCACCATCGATAACTTCCAGGCTCACGGAATCCGGGTCGTCGACGATCTGAACAACGAGATATTCGACGAGATCGGCGATGCGATCTGAGAGCATTGCCTCACCCTCGAGCTGTGCAGCGTCAACCTCAGGCACGATTTACTCCTCGGCGCCCTCAGCGGCCTCAGCAGCAGCCTTAGCGGCCTCGGCCTCTTTGGCGAGCTGCTTCTTGGACTTCTTGACGACGGTCTCGGTCTTCTCGCCCTCGTTGGCGGCCTTGACCAGGGCGGCGACAGCGTCGGTGAGCTGAGCGCCCTTGGACTGCCAGTCGGCGATCTTCTCGAGATCGAGGTTGATGGTCTTGGGGGCGGTCATCGGATTGTAGCGGCCAACCTCCTCGATGATACGACCGTCACGCGGGGCGCGGGAATCGGCGACGACGACACGGTAGTACGGACGCTTCTTAGCGCCGTGACGAGCAAGGCGAATCTTGACTGCCAAAGGAAACTCCTCCAACCAAGCAGCTTTAGGCTGCAACTACAAACAAACAGTTGAACATAATACGCCATCGACGCGGGCAGGTGAAGTCCGTGAGACCAACTTCTTCGGTGTAGTCGAAGGCAAATCCATATCTTAGACAAGAATTCGCGATTTGCAAGCACATCCACGCACCCCACATGAGCTGCGCGGTATACTCATGCCATGAAAAGATGCGAACATACATACGGTTATGAGGATACTGCGGGCGTCACGCCGCCGCCCTGGACGGGTCCGGCGGTGGGTCTGATGGATCTCGATGCGTTTTTTGCGAGCGTGGAGATGCTCGATCATCCCGAGTGGCGCGGCAAGCCGCTTATCGTTGGCGGAGACGCCGAATCGCGCGGCGTCGTCTCCACCTGCTCATACGAGGCACGCCGCTTTGGCGTGCACTCCGCCATGCCCTCGGCCGAGGCGCGCCGCCTCTGTCCGCAGGCCATTTGGACACACGGGCATTTCGACCGCTACCACGAGGTCAGCGCACAGGTCATGAATATTCTTGCCGACGAGACACCGCGCGTAGAGCGCGTGTCCATCGACGAGGCCTTTATCGACATCACGCCGGGCCGCTTTGCGCCCGAGGACCCACTGCTCGTCGTACGACGCATCAGCGATCGCGTGGCGGCACTGGGGGTGACCTGCTCCATCGGCGTCGGTTGCAACAAAACGGTAGCCAAGATTGCAAGCGAGCGAGACAAGCCGTTTGGGCTTACGGTCGTACGCCCGGGAACTGAGCAGCGTTTTCTGGCACCGTTACCTGTTTCTGCCATGAGCGGTATCGGGCGCTCGGCCGAGGAGCGGCTGCGCCGCATGCGGATTTACACGCTGGGCGAGCTGTCGCGCGCACCGGAATCCACACTGTCTGCGATTTTTGGCGTTAACGGCGAGCGGATGCGCCAGCGTGCGTTGGGGCTCGAGGTTTCCGAAGTCACGAGCCTCGATGAAGAGCGTGAGGTCAAGTCGGTAAGCAATGAGCGCACCTTTGCGAAAGATTTGACCGAGCGCGGGGACATCGAAGCGGCGATTGCACTATTGGGCGAATCCGTCGGACGTCGCCTGCGCCGCCAGGGGCTTACCGGCACCACGGTAACGCTCAAACTTAAGTACTCGTACGGCAGCGGTCGCTCGGCACAGCGACGACTCCCCCATCCCACCGACGACGAGAACATCTTTGTGGCGGTAGCGATCGAGTTGCTCGACAACATCTGGCAGGAAGGAATGCATGTACGCCTTGCCGGCATAGGCATGAGTGACTTCAATCATCAAGGCGGCATACAGACCGACCTGTTTTGCGAAGTCGACGACCGCGGAGCCCAATCCAGCGACCGCCGTGACCTCTCCGTCGCCATCGACGCAGTCCGAGACAAGTTCGGCGACACCGCCCTATCCTTCGGCCGCCAATCACGCTTCTCCTCCCACTAATTAGTCAATTTGGGACGGGGCTTTTTTAGCTACTTTAGATTGTCAGGGTAGTACGGGGTAGCTAATTTGGGACGGGGCTTTTTTAGCTACCCTTCAGCTGGCAGCGAATCACCCGGGGCCGGAATAAAACTCAACCGATTTGTTGGGTTAGCTAAAATAGCCCCGTCCCAAATTAGCTACCCAACCCATACCTGACGCGGTCGCAACACAAACCTCGTCCAAAATGAGCTATTTTTTGACTTTGACCTTTTGTATAGTGCAGTGTCCAATGCCCGTAAGGCGGACGATCTGTTTAATCGAAAAGCCCTCGCTCTTCAAAGTACGAATGCAGGCATCGCGCGCCCCCTTTGGCAAAGCCTTAAGGTGATGAGGCTCGTACGGCTTAAGAAGAGCCTGCGCAAACTCCAGCGCATCTGTGTCGCTCACATGAGCGCCGTCACGGAAGCAATAGCGATTGGGCTCACCCGAGGTGCTGAAGGCAAAAAATCTCTGAGAGTCACCGAGCAACCCGAGAACGCAATCCGTTTTGCAGATACCCGGATATCCCATATACTCGCGAAAGCTGCTCCATCGATACAGCGAAGCGGTCCCAATCCTCGCCTTCGCGGGATTGTCGTGAATGTATCTCACGCAGTTGAGCAGCTGATCATCATCGAGGATCGGCACACTCTTAAATCGATCCTGGAAAACAGGCCCCTTCCTGCCTGTCTTTGAGTTGAAATACATGGCATACGCCGTCGTAATCGAATGCATGCAATCGCTCAGATGAACATGCTCGTCGTCAAGCAGAAGATGAATATGGTTATCCATAAGGCACCACGCGATGACATCCACTTTAAACTTCTGGCATTTCGAAGCAACCAGCCGAATCAGATAGAGCCGATCTTCGTCATCCTCAAATATGAGTTGGTCGGCACATCCCTTTTGGACGACATGGTAAAAACCATATACAGAGATTTCTCGCGCAGTCCGAGTCACACGCATCCCCTCCTCTACAGATGACAATTACGTTACCCGAGCCAGAGTAGAAAAAAACGTACTGGGGGCTATAAATCGCGATGTTCGGCGAACGGTAGGTAGTAGCTAAAAAAGCCCCGTCCCAAATTAGCTACTTTTGGGCAAAAAGAAAGCCGGGCGGCCGCGGAAAAACGCGACTGCCCGGCGAAATACTTGAGGGTAGCTAAAAAAGCCCCGTCCCAAATGAGCTACTAGAGGAGGTCCAGGGAGAGCTGGGGAGCGTCGCCCCAGAGCTTTTCGAGGCGGTAGAACTCACGTGCCTCGGGAGTGAAGACGTGGACGACAACCGAACCGTAGTCCATGAGCATCCAGGTCTTCTGCTCGCGGCCCTCAATGGAAAACGGGTGCTCGCCGCAAGCCTCGGCGACTTTCTCCTCAATCTCGTCGACGATGGAATCAACCTGGCGGTTGTTGGTGCCGGTAGCAAGGACAAAGTAGTCGCACACATCGGAAAGCTCAGTCAGATCGAGCACCTGAACGTCCTCGCCTTTCTTGTCGTAGGCGGCCTGCGCGGCAGCGCGGGCGACATCCTCGGCGGCGACACCGCTGGCGGAGAGCGTCGCGGCAGTGCGGTCGGACGTGGCCACGAAACTCTTGTGCTCCGCACCTTCAAGAATCTGCTCGTCAGTCATGGTCTCATCGGCCATGGAATACCTCTTTCTAGACAGCCCGAACTAGCGCAGCTGGGCGTAATGGTTGTAAATCGTAATAGCCGTGGGATAAAGATAGCGCCCGGACTGGATCACATAGACCAGACCCTGCGCAAAACAGGAGAAGAACAACTCGTCGAGCGAGGACTTCCCCACCATCTTGCGCAGCGCATGGGCATAATCGCCGTGGCGGTTGGGTTCGATGGCATCGGCCACAAAGACCACCATATCGAGCGGCGTCATGTCGCAAGCGCCCACGGTGTGACGGTCGACAGCCTGAAAGACCGCCGGCGACAGCTCGGGAAAAAGCTGCGGAAGCTCATAGGCGGCAACCGGGCCATGCAAAAGCGGCGTCGCGGCAGACGGAGAGCCGGCAATCTTAATGCCATAATGCAGAGCGCGCGTGACCAGCTCGTCGTCAGAGAGTACTTTGTCCCAGTCATGGATCAGGCCGGCGGCAGCGGCATCAAAGCGGTCGACACCGTATACCTCAGCTAGGTGCAGTGCCGTCTCGGCAACCCCGAGCGAATGCACGTAGCGCTTACGCTTATCCTTCATGCGCACATCGAGCAACTCGTGGATACGCGTCAAGAGCGCGCGCTCGTCGCCCTCAAACTGATCTTCTACCGACAACGTTTCCCCCCGTCAATCAAAATCGTCTTGCCCAAGATCGGCATACAGGCCGCGTTTACGGATATAGCCGAGCACGGACTCGCTCGTAAGATAGCGCACGCTCATGCCGCGGGCAACCCGCTTGCGAATGTTGGTCGAGCTAATTGCCAGCGCCGGAATCTGAATATAGCGCACATCGAATGGCAGCCCCGATTCCTTAATCCTCGCCCGGGCCGTATCGATGTCAAAGCCGGGACGTGTCGCAGCGATAAAGGTTGCCAGTTCGGCAATCTCATGAGCATTGTGCCAGGTCACAATATCAATAATCGCATCGGCACCCGTAATAAAGTAAAGCTTCACCTGTGGAGGGTAAAACTCGCGAAGGGCACGCAGCGTATCGGCTGTATAGGTGACACCGGCACGATCGATCTCGAAGCGGCTTGCCAAAAAGGCCGGGTTCGCGGCAGTCGCGAGGACTGTCATGGCATAACGGTCCTCAGCAGGCGTCACCGGTTTGTCGAGCTTAAAGGCAGGAGAGCCGGCCGGCATAAAAAGCACAGCGTCCAAGTCGAGCGACTCGCGAGCCTGCTCGGCGGTAACCAAGTGCCCGTAATGAATCGGGTCAAAGGTGCCGCCCATAATGCCAAGCCGAAACTCGTGCCCATCCTTGATGGGCAGCTCAGGCAATCCGATTCCACCGCGCAGCGACATGGCTTACTCGCCCTCCGGGGTCTCAATAACGTCGACATCGGTAGCGCCTTCGGAGCCCTCGGCGACATGAGCCACGTCTGCATCCTCGGCCGCTACGTCAATAACCTCAACGCCAGCATCCTCGAGCTCGTCCTCGAACTCCAAGAAGTCCTCGGCGCCCTCAAAGTCAAAGGCGCGCTGGCAAATGCGAACCTCGTCGCCCGCACGGCAGCCGGCCTTCTCGAGCGCGTCGTCGACACCCATGCGCGCAAACTTATGCTGCAGATAGATGACAGCTTCCTCGTTTTCCCAGTCGGTTTGGATAACCATGCGCTCGATCGCGCGACCAACCACGCGGAAAGCACCGGGCTCTTCCTCAACAATGCGGAAGCGCTTCTCGCGCTGCAGACGGCGACGCTCCCACTCCTCATCGCGCAAATCAACAGACTCATCAGAGACCGCAAGCTCCGCGCGGAGCTTAGCCACCTGCTCGCCCACGGCAAGCATCAGGGTGTTGAGGCCGGCACCCGTAACGGCGGAAACGGCAAAAAACATGTGGCCGTCGTCGAGCGCCGCGCGCTTAAGGTCGGCAATCTTGTCGGCCGTGCCCGGCGCATCGCACTTGTTGGCGACGACGATCTGCGGGCGCTCCGAGAGCTCGGCACCATACTGCTCGAGCTCACGGTTAATGATGCGATAGTCCTCAACCGGATCGCGATCCTCAAAACCGCCCGTCATATCGACAACGTGCATAATCAAAGCAGTGCGCTCAATATGGCGCAGGAACTGGTGACCAAGGCCCTTGCCTTCACTCGCACCCTCGATGAGACCCGGTACGTCGGCAACGACGTAAGAATATTCGCCGGCACGCACCATGCCCAGATTGGGCACGAGCGTGGTAAACGGGTAGTCGGCAATCTTGGGACGAGCGGCACTCATGCGCGCAATGAGCGAGGACTTGCCCACCGAGGGAAAGCCCACGAGCGCGGCATCGGCCATAAGTTTCATCTCGAGCTCGATCCAGTGCTCCTCGGCAGGCTCACCCAGCTGGGCAAACGCGGGCGCGCGGCGCACCGACGTCACAAAGTGGGTGTTGCCCAGACCGCCGGCCCCACCGGGCGCCACGACAACACGCTCGCCGTCGTGCACCAGGTCGGCAATCTCGAACATCGGGGTCTGCGTCTCGGGATCGAGTTCGCGGACTACGGTGCCCATGGGAACTTTCAAAATCAGGTCCTCGCCGCTCTTGCCATTGCGACGGGCGCCCTGGCCGTGCGTGCCGCGCTCGGCACGGAAGTGGTGCTTAAAGCGGTAATCGATCAGTGAAGACAGCTGAGCATCGGCCTGGATGACGACATTGCCGCCACGACCGCCGTCGCCGCCATCAGGGCCGCCCTTGGGAACAAATGCCTCGCGCCTAAACGACATGCATCCGGCTCCGCCGTCGCCGCCGCAAACGTTAATGCGGCTGATATCGGTGAACTGTGACAACAGAATCGCCTCCTACAAAAAAGAGGGAGACCCTTGAATCCTAAAACTCAAGTGCCTCCCACATATGTGCTCTATGAAGGGTGAATTACGCGTTCGCGAGCGGGCGTACGCTGACCCTGTGCTTGATACCCTTGTGGAACTCAACGGTACCGTCGACCAGCGCGAACAGCGTGTCGTCCTTGCCACGGCCAACGTTCGCACCCGGGTGGATGTGCGTGCCATGCTGACGGACGAGAATCGTGCCCGTGGTTACCGTCTGGCCGGCGAAGCGCTTCGTGCCAAGGCGCTGACCGCGGGAGTCACGGCCATTACGGGAGGAACCGAGTCCTTTTTTGTGTGCCATTGTGTATACCTACTCTTTCGTTACGAGTGTAATCTACTCGGCGACGGGAGCCTCGGCAACAGCCTCAGCCTCTGCCTTGACAGCCTTCTTGGCGCGGGAGGTAGCCTGAACCTTCACGATCTTCAGCTTGGTGAGCTGCTGACGGTGACCCTTCAGACGACGATAGCGCTTACGCTTGTGGAACTTGAAGACCAGCTGCTTCTCGCCCTTGAACTGCTCAACGATCTGAGCGGTAACCTTGGCCTTGGCCAGCTTGTCGGGATCGGTGACGATCTTCTTACCATCGTTGAGGAAGATGACCGGCAGGGTGACCTTGTCGCCCTCATTGCCCTCGATCTTCTCGACGGTGATGACATCGTCGGTGGCGACCTTGTACTGCTTGCCGCCCGTGTTAACGATTGCGTACATGTTTACTTGCCCTTCATGCATCAGTTAGTGCAACAGCCGAATATAGTAGCAGGCGATAATACCCCCGTCAACGAGTATGTGGAGCAAATCCACAAGTTCGCACAGGTATGGGGCTGACGAGTCGGCCCTCGTCGTCTTCGCATGCTTGATTCTGACGCTCGACATCGTAGGAGCAGATGGTCACGAGGTCTTGCATACCGGTGGAAACAATAGGTGCATCGACGCCCGGGGTCAAGCCCTGCAACAAAACATCAGCAGCAGAAAGCAAAATTTCCGGACGCATGGAGCCCTCGTTGTCGGCATGGGTGTCGAGTATGAGCACCAGATGGTCCGGGCGCTCCCCCGCCTTAAGCTCGTAGCCCACGAGCGTATGGTCCAAGTCCAGGCGCTTGCTCTTTTTGCCGCGCGCATAGTCGATGCCGTGGGCCGCACGCAACGTGTCAATCGCGGCGCGCACCTCATCGGCGCTCACGGGTGACTCAGGGTCCAGGTGCAGGTCGATGCGGTACGACAGGCGCGTGAGCTGGGCCGTGAGCGCCGGCGTGCGCACGTCGATGTAGGCGGCCTCGATGGGCGCCAAATCGGCCGGAGATGCCGCGGCCAGTCGCCCAAAGGCCTCGTCGAGCGCGACGAACTCGGTCATAAACAGGTCATACCACTCGCAGGTCGACGACGTGCCCACGGGCAGCGCCGACGAAAAGCCCACACGCATGTGCGGCGAGAAACCCTGCGTGACAGCATAAGGCAGGCCCGCGCGACGCACGATACGCTCAATGGTATGGATTAGTTCCAAATGGCCCAGGTACTTGAGACGATCGCGCTTGCCGTAGCGAACGCGAAGCCTAAAGAGCGTGGGGCTGTCGGTCAAGCGCTCACTCATGCGCGATCACCCACCAATACGTTCTTGGCGTGGAGCGTGGGGCAGATTCCGCAGCCGGTGCACGACGTGCGGGTGCAGTCGGGCGTCGTGACACCCTCCAGCGAGCGACGGTATTCGCGCTCGAGGAAGCCGCGCGAGCAACCGGGGCTCACGTGCTCCCAGGGCAGGTGCCAGTCCAGCTCGTAGGGCAGATGCACGAGCTCGTTGAGGTCGATGCCGTTTTTGGCCGCGGCCTCCTTCCAGTTATCGAGCGAAAAATGCTCCACCCAGGCGTCAAAACGCGAACCGGCACGCCAGGCATCGATGATGACCGGCGTCATGTCGCGGCCTGCACGAGACAGCGCCGCCTCGATAAGCGAGGTCTCGGCATCGTGGTAGTGCACGCGGACCGCACGGTTGCGAACGCTCGTAATGAGGAGCTTCTGGCGGCGTTTGACGTCGTCGTAATCGAGCTGCGGGCACCACTGGAAAGGCGTGGCGGCCTTGGGAATAAACACCGACACCGAGATGGACACCGAGATGGAGCCGCGGCGCGCCTTGGGTACCACGGAGCGGCCGAGTTCCAGCACGTGATCGGCCAGGTTGGCGATGGCCACGATATCCTCATCGCGCTCGCCGGGAAGACCCATCATAAAGTAGAGCTTCATGCGGTTCCAGCCGGCCTCGAAGGCCGCCTTGGCCGCGCGGTCCACGTCCTCCTCGGTCACGTTCTTGTTGATGATGTCGCGCATGCGCTGGCTGCCGGCCTCGGGGGCAAACGTCAGGCCGCCCTTCTTTTCGCCGGCGACCGACTCGGCCATATCCACGCCAAACGAATCCAGGCGCTGCGAGGGAATGGACACGCGAATGCCCGTATCCTCCAAGCGGCGGTTGAGCCTGCCAAGCACGTCGCGGATGCAGGAGTGGTCGGTGGTCGAAAGCGAGGTAAGCGACACCTCGTCATAGCCGGTCTTTTCCAGACCCTGGATCACCGAGGACACAATCTGGTCGGCCGAGCGCTCGCGCACCGGGCGATACGTCATGCCGGCCTGGCAAAAACGGCAGCCGCGAGCGCAGCCGCGCAGGATCTCGATAGACAGGCGATCGTGAACGAGCTGCGCATAGGGCACGCACGACTGCGACAAAGGATTGGTAGCGCCAAAGTCCTCGACGACGCGCTTGTAGACCACCGGCGCGACGTCCTTACCCTCACGCGGCACGGTATAGCCGTGCGGTGAGCAGGGTTCGTCATAGCGCACCTCGTACAGCGACGGCACGTAGGTACCGGAGACGGTCGCGAGCCGCTCGACAATCTGGGCGCGCGGGACGCCCTCGTCACGCAGGCGGCGATGCAGGTGGCAGATCTCGAGCAGCGACTCCTCACCCTCGCCAATCAGGATGGCATCGAAGAAGGCCGCATACGGCTCGGGGTTATAAACCGAAGGTCCGCCGGCGACGACGATGGGATCGTCCTCGGTGCGGTCAGCAGCCAGCAGCGGAATGCCGGCGAGGTCGAGCGCCTCGAGAAAGTTTGTCACGGCCATCTCGTGCGGCACGTGCATACCGACGATATCAAACGAGGCCACGGGCGCTGCGCCCTCGAGCGACAGCAGCGGGATACCGGCCTCGCGCATGGCATCGCCCATATCGGGCCACGGCACATAACCGCGCTCACAGGAGATGCCCTCGGCCTGGTTAAGGATGTTGTACAGGATGGCGATACCCTGGTTGGGCAGGCCGACCTCGTACACGTCCGGGTAAATCATGCAGCAACGATAGTCGGCATCGGCCTTGGAGAGCGTACCCCACTCGTGGTCGATATAGCGACTCGGCTTTTCGACCTTCGCGAGCAGCGGCTCGATCAAATGAAAACAGTCTTGGTATGGAACGCGCAAAAGAAACCCCTAAGCAGCGAGATCGGATGCATCCTCAAAAGGATTCATGGGACGGGTAGCGCCGGCAACCGTGGTCACCAGGTCGCGGACGCGCGAGAACGTGGCGGCAACCACCTCGTTGGCACGGCTGTAGTCGATATCGCGCTCGTAGAGAGACACGAGCGCACGACCCATGCCATAGGTGCCGACGGCGGCGATCAGTGCCTTGACGGCAAAGCCGATATGCGGCGTCTGCTTTACCAGGGCGCGAGTGACGGCGCGCATTACCAAGCCGCCGGCAAGCACGCCCGCGACCTCGTAGCCGCGCTCGGGCTTAATGCCGCGTCCAAAGATGGCCGCAAGCTCAAAGAGCATGCCAACCTGTGCCAGCGCCATAACGGGATAATCGGCCCCCGGCAAAAACACCAGCGCGCCCGTCGCCATATTGGTAAGCGCGCACGAGGTGATGATGCGGTTGGCGGCGGCGATGCGCATAAAGGCAAAGTTCGCCGCAAAGGCCGTCTCCTTTTCCGTACGGTCCAGGATCCAGCGGGCGAGTGTCTCGAGCAGATACGTCTTATCGGTGGCCGCTACCACGCCGAGCATGGGCGTGGACTCCTGGATAAAAGGCACCTCGACAGCGGACTCGGCCAGCACGCACACGGGCGCGCCGGCAATGACGAGCTCCTGCACGGCGCTCTCAAGGCGGTCGGAACCGCACGAAAGCACCAGCACCACGTCGGTATCGGTCTTGGGGACGATACGCTCCTCACCCAGGCGCTCAACGCGGACAATACCCGAGGTCGTCTGCGGCACAAAGGCATCGCGCACCGTCTCGACCAAAAAACGCGAGGCGGTCGAATCCAGGTAGACCGAAACGCGCACCGGCGTATCGGAATCCCTCTTGGTGGTCGCGCCCATTTTAAAAGCGCGAGTCAGCTTTTCCACGGGAATCTTCATGGCAAACCCCTCCAGCGGTTACGCGGCGCCCGAACGATGCCGCCATATGGATTGTACGATACCCACCGTCAACAACTGGATCATCATCGACGACGAACCAAAGCTAATGAACGGCAGCGGAATACCGGTAATCGGCATCATGCCAATGCACATGCCGATGTTCTCAAACGTCTGAAATGCCCACATGCCGACAATACCCACGCATGACAAGCGTAGAAACAGTGACTCGCACTTAAAGGCGACGCGAATCGTCGAGAAGATGAGCAGCACGTACAGGCACAGCAACAAAAAGGAACCGCAGAAGCCGAACGTCTCTGACAAAAAGGCGAAGACGAAGTCGGTATGGAACTCGGGCAGAAAGCCCCCGGCCGACTGCGTCGCATGCCCCAGGCCCTTACCAAAGAAACCGCCCGAGCCGACCGCGATCAACGACTGCTGCAGGTTGTACGCATCGTCCGAATCGGCGTTGTCGGGATCGATAAAGACCGTCAGACGATTCATCTGGTACTGCTTAATGAGCACATCGTGGCCGAGCAGCGAATCGAAGACCGAATCGAGCGCCAGGACGAGCGCCACCAAACCCACGAGCAGAGCCAAAGTCGACAGCACCCATTCGCGGCGCGCACCGCTCATGCAGATGACGATGGCGCCCGACACCAGCACGACCAGACCCGAGCCCAAATCGCCCATGGCGACGACGGCCAAAAACGGAACGGACAGCATGCCGCAGAGCTTAATGTAGTCGCGAGCGGTATCGATGCGCCCGTTATACTGCGAGCCAAGCGTGGCCATAAAGAAGATGGTGATGAGCTTGGCAAGCTCAACGGGCTGGAATGTTAAACCGATACCGGGAATCTTGATCCAACCCGTCATTCCCAAGCCGCCCGTGTAGGACAGGCCCGGAATCTTAGGCGAGAAGATCACGATGAGATCGATGACGAGCAGGGCCGTCGAAAAGTTGGAAATGCCGCGCAGGTCGGTGCGCCAGACGAGCACCGCCAGCACCGCGCCAATACCGATACCCAGCAGGTGACGCGAGAACGAGGCATCGGCTTTAAACTGCGAGGCGGACCAGATAATAATGGCGCCATAGGTGACGAGCGCCACAGTCGCCAACAGCACGCCGACGTGCACCTTTTGGCGAAACGTTCCGCGCGATGCGGAAATCTGCTTGTTGACGCGGTCCAGGCTGCTGCGAGAGCCGGTTTTGGTTGAGCGGAACAGGTCCGCCGGCGAAAAGTCCATCGCAACCTCCTATCGAACCGAGGAATCGCCCGTGGCCGTCGACGTGTCGGGCTCGTCATAAATCGCACCGAGGACATCGCGCACAACGTGCAGCGCGGTATCGGAGCCGCCACCGCCCTGTTCCAAGACAGTGGCGATCACGTACTTGGGATCATCGGCCGGCGCGTAGGCGCAAAACCACGCGTAATCGTCCTCGCCGCTCTTCTCGCCCGTGCCGGACTTGCCGTAGACCGTAGGGGTCAGGGAGTTAAAGTGCGCGGCGGTCGAAGTCGACGCCGAGTAAATCACATCGTGCATGCCGTTGCGGACCAGCGCAAGATCGGCATCGTTGTTAATTTGAGCCTCAAGGCGCTTCTTTTTGCCCTTGCCGTTGTACTTGTAAGCATCGCCGTCGCCATCACGCGAGACAGCAGACAAGAACACATGCGGCACATACTGTTTGCCGCCGTTGGCAATACCCATGTAGGCGCAGGCCATCTGCAGCGGTGTCACCAGAATGTCGCCCTGGCCGATGGCGATGTTGGTCATATCGCCGGCATTCCACTTGCGGTCCTCGGCCGAGGCGTCGGTAAAGTACGACTCTTTCCACTCGGCATCGGGAATGCGGCCCGCGCCCTCACTCGGCAGGTCGATGCCGCAGGTCTTGCCCAGGCCCCAACGGCGAAAGACCTCTTGCAGGCCTTCGGGATGCTGGTCGTTGTAGAAAAAGGCCTTGCCCATATCGTAGAACACGGGGTCGCAGGAGTTGGCGATACCGGACTGCAGCGTCATCGTGCCGTGGCCGGAGTGCAGCCAGCAGTACTTTCCCCAAGATTTGCCCAAGCCGGTCCAATATCCCGTGCAGTTGGTCGTTTGACTCGAAGTGTACGTGCCAAATTCGAGGCCAGCCAACGCCGAGAGGGGTTTGATGGTCGAGGCGGACATGTACTGGCCGCTAATGGCGCGGTTGAGCAGCGGATGCGAGCCCTCGTCATCGTTAAGCTCGGTCCACACGTCATTGGAAACACCGCCGATAAAGACAGAAGGATCAAACTTGGGTTCGCTTGCCATGCCCAAGATCTCGCCGTTGTTGGGGTCAAGGCACACCACGGCACCGTTGCCGGCATTGCTATGGCCCGTAGTCTTGGCAAGCTCAATGGCATTCGCCAGAGCCGTCTCGCAGGCCTGTTGAATCTTAAGATCGAGCGTAAGCTTAATGTCAGAACCGGCCTTGGCGGGAACGGCGCCGGCTTGACCGGTAACGTTACCCGAGGCGTCAACTTTCACGGTCTGCTCACCGCGAATGCCCTGCAGCAGATTTTCGTAGTAAATCTCTACGCCCGCCTGACCCACAATATCGCCCGATTGATACGAGATCTGGCCAGCCGCGCTTTCGTTGCCGTCCGACGACTTCTTGTTCTGCGCCTCGAGCTGCTCGGAGGTAATGGTGCCGGTATAGCCCAAAATATGGCAGGCGGTCTCGCCATACGGGTACTGGCGCTCGGTGCGCTCGGCGATCTTCACGCCGGGAAACTCACCGGCGTGCTCCTGAATGTAGGCGACGGTAGAGCGGCGCACGTCAGTCGCGATCGTATGCAGGCTCTGCGCGCCCTCGGAATTGTCCTGGATGTTGCGCAGCACCGCGACATACGGCATGCCGAGCACGTTGGCAAGATGACGCACCAGCACCTTGTCGTCGGCAAGATCGCGATAGGCGACGACGGCGAGCGAGGGGCGGTTTTGCACCAGTGCGACGCCGTTGCGGTCCAAGATGCGGCCACGCACGGCCGGCGTGGTAACGGTACGGGTCTGATTGTTCTTGGCCTGCTTGTCGTAGTAATCCGACGAGACCATCTGCATGCCCCACAGCTTAACGGCAAGCGCGGCAAACATGGCACCCACGCCCGTGGTGAGGATGGAAAAACGGCCCTTGAAGGCCGTGGCGGCCGTATTGCCCTCGCCCTCGGTGGCGCGCGGTGCCGTTCCGTGCTGTGTGTCGTAGGTAAAGCGGGAGTCGCCGCGGCGCATGATGACCAGCGCGACCACAATGGCCACGACCAGCGCGATACCGGCGACAACAACCGTCAACTGGGAAGACATCTATAGGCCTCCCCTATTTGAGCTTACGGGTCTTGGGCTTAAAGCGCATACCCGTCTGACGCCCACCGCGCGCGGAGAACCCATAGCCAGACTGCGGAGCGGCACCGGACATCAAAAACGGAATGGCAATCAAGCCCGTCAGGATCGAGGACGGCAGAGCGTGCCCAAAGATGGCCACCACAAAGCTCGTCTCCAGACCCATAAACAGCAAGATGATGCTGTAGACCACGTTGATGGCAAGCGCAAAGGCGCCCACGGTAACGCCGCGCGCGCTCGGCGAGCCGCCCGTCTGACCAGCCGCGCTGTGCACCAAAGCAAAACTGCCCACGGTCAGCAGCAGCGACATAACGCCCACCGGCACGGCGGCGGAAAGGTCGTAAAACAGACCGCTGCAAAAGCCGCACACGACGGCACGCGTAGGGTCGCCCGAAAACACGCTCAGACACACCAAGATGATCATAAAGTTGACGCGGCCGCCCGCGATGGAGATTTGCGGTGCCAGTCCCGCCTGCAGCAGCACGCAGACGATAGCGGCGATTGCAAAGGCGCGGGAGCCAGTCCCCTGCTCGTGTAGATCCATGGACATGCCTCCCTATTCGCTCGATCCAGAATCGGACGCTTCGGCCGTGTCGGAATCATCATCCGATTTCTCGTCCTTAGACTGAGTCGCGGCATCGCGCGACGTGCCCTGCGGGGTACTATTGGCCGAGCTCACGTCATCGTCCGAAGCCGACTGCTCGTCGGTGAGCGAGGTAATGACGAGCACTTCCTCATTGTTCTCGGCCGTGGTCTGCGCACGCACCACAATGGTGTAGTACACGTCGTTAGCCGACTTCTCGACCGAAGACACGGTGCCGAGCGGCAGTCCCTTGGGGAACACGCCACCGATGCCCGAGGTCACGATGATATCGCCCACCTTAACATCGGAGTCGACGCTCACGTACTCAAGACGCAGCGTGCCATCGGGCTGGCCCTGTAGCATGCCTTGTGCGCGCGTGTCCTGCACCATGGCGGACACACCAGAGTTCTCGTCGCCAATCAGGCGCACGGTCGATGTCTTGGCCGAAACCTCGATAATCTGGCCGATGACGCCGGCCGAGCTCGTCACGGGCATGTTGATGGTAAGCCCGTCGGCAGAACCCTTATCGATGGTGACGGTCGACGTCCAGGCGTCACCCGAGGCTCCGACAATACGAGCCGCAGTGGACTTGAGGTTATAGGTCGACTGCAGGCCCACAAGACCCTCAAGACGCTCAGCGGTCTTTTGGGCCTCGGAAAGCTCCGCGACCTTGGAAGTGAGAACCTCGTTTTGCTTTTTAAGGTCGTCGAGCGACTCCTGCGAAGCGGTGAGGTTGGAGAAAACGTTGCCGATGGCATTGAATGGCGCCGCCACCGCCGAGCCAACAAAACGCACCGGAGAGGTGATTGTCGTGACGCCCGAGCGCACGGCATGTATCGGCCCGGCCTCGCCCTCTCGAATGTAAAACGTGAGCAGCAACACAGAAATCAGGCTGAAAACAACCAACGGGCGCATACCCGTTGATTGTCGTTTGGTATTCAGATTTGAAGAGAAACCCGAAGATCGTGCCAAATGGAATCCACCTTTTGGAAATTAAGCATTGGTCTGGACGAAACCGCCGTCAAACGCGTTGGCCTCGAGCACGCGGGCGCAACCGTTTACGACGTTGTCGAGTGCCGTGGGGCTCACGTTGACCGAAACGCCTGTCTCGTCGCGCAAGCGGACGTCGAGGCCGCGCAGCAGCGCACCGCCGCCGGTCAACAGAATGCCGTAGTACATAAGATCCGAGGCAAGATCGGGCGGCGTGGCGTCGAGTGCGTCCTTGACGGCCTTGGCCATCTCGTCGAGCGGCTTATTGAGCGCACGACGAATCTCCTCGCTCTCGATGCGCACGGTCTTGGGCAGGCCCGTGATCACGTCGCGGCCATTGACCTCGACGTCGAGCTCGTCCTTGAGCGGCACGGCAGAGCCGACCTTAATCTTAATGTCCTCGGCCGTGCGCTCGCCGATGGCCAAATTGTAGGCATCGCGAACATGCGTGAGGATAGCCTGATCGAACTCGTCGCCGGCAATGCGGATGGACTGCGACACGACGATACCGCCCATGGCGATAACGGCGACCTCGGTGGTGCCGCCACCGATATCGATGACCATGGAGCCGGTCGGCTCCTCGACAGGCAAGTCAGCACCGATAGCCGCGGCCATAGGCTCCTCGATCAGATAGGCCTGGCGGGCACCTGCCTGAATCGTAGCCTCGAACACGGCGCGCTTCTCGACCGACGTGACACCAGAGGGAACGCATACGACGACGCGCGGACGAGGGGTCCACGGATAGCGCTTCTCGGAAGCCTTATCGATAAAGTAGCGAAGCATGGCCTCGGTGACATCGAAGTCGGCGATGACGCCATCCTTAAGAGGACGCACGGCCACAATGTTGCCGGGCGTACGGCCAAGCATACGCTTAGCCTCGATACCGACTGCAAGGATGCGCTCATCGTTTTTGTCGATGGCGACGACGGAAGGCTCGCGAATGACGATGCCCTTGCCGCGCACAGAGACAAGCGTATTGGCGGTGCCGAGGTCGATGGCTAGATCGCCCGCATAGCTACCGAAGAACATGTCCATCAAAGAAAACAACGCAACTCCTGATGTGTTGGATGATTGCTGGAAAACTACTAGCCCATCATACTAGCGCAAGCCCGGCACCTCACTTGCGGTGAAGCACCGGGCAGCGCCAAATCTCATAAGGTCACTACTGGTTGTCAGCGGCCGAGAAATCGATGTCGAGCGAAGATACCGCCCAGCCGATATGGTTGTCGGAGCGCACGAATTTGACGGTATATTCCTGCTCGCCGCCCTTGGACAGGGAAGCCTTCACCTTCGCGGTGGTCTCGGTCATGGACTGATCCATGCCCTCGATGGAGACGGTGGCGCCCTGCGGGATCGAGGAGATAATCATCGCCTTGGCGTCCTCGGACAGGCTGGAGGCCAGGCAGGACTCGGCCTTGGCGGTATCACCGTCGCCGGCAGCCTGGAACAGATCGGTGATGACGGACTCCTGCGAGGGAATACCCATGCCGCGCGTGTAGGCAAAGCCCAAACCGCCCGCGGCAAGAACAATCAGCAGAAGCAAAACCAGGAAGACCTTGAGGCCCGTATGGCGATGGCGACGACGGACCTTGGCCTGCTTGCGGTCCTGACGATCCTGCTGGACCATCTCGGACTCGGACAGCGTAAAGAAGCCCGTGTCGGACGGATCGGGCATAAACTGGCCAGTGGCACCCGTGGGATCGAGCGAATCGACAGCAGTCGTATCCATGGCGGGCGCCGGGGCCGTGGCCATGGCGGTCTGGGCCGAAAGCGCGGCAAGTGAATCGTGCACGCGGGCAAGCTCATCGGCCTGCTCGGGCGTGAGCTGATAGATGCCGTCGGCGGTGGCGGCATTAAAGGCATCGAGCGCCTCGGAAGGACGACCCGCGGCAGAAAGCGCCTCGCCCATACCCGCGTTAAGCGCACGCGTGTCATCGCGCGGACCGGCAAAGTCGATGGCCGTGCGGTAGGTCTCCACGGCGTCCGCCGGTCGGCCAAGTTTGATGAAGCAGCGGCCGAGTTCGCCAAGGGCGGCCGCGGGGGCTGGATTGGCGCCATCGATGGCGGCCTGGCGGAAGGCAGTACCTGCATTGGCGAAATCGCCCGACTGGAACAGCGCGTTGCCAAGACCCAGATAGGCCTTAAACGGCGTGGCATAGGAAGCATCCTGCGTTGCGGCGGAGAACGCCTGGGCTGCGGTCACATAGTCACCCACGGCAGCGAGCGCCTTGCCGCGGTTGGTGAGCAGCGCGCCGCGCTTTCCATAGGTGCCGTCGTTGAGGGCAGCCGCGTACGCCTCGGCAGCCTCGGCATACATACCCAGGTGCATCAGAGCGTTGCCACGCAGATGGTCGGCCTCGCCCATGATCTCGCTGGGGGTCTTTGCCGCACCGAGCATCTGAGCGGCAGCGGAAAAGTCGCCCGCACGATAAGCGGCTCGACCCTGTTGAATCAACTGGCTATTCAAGGAAGTCCCCTTTTACTCGTGAACGATCTCGACATGGACGATCTCGTCGCCGGCACGCAGCTGCGAAATCACGTCGAGGCCCTCGACCGTGGTACCAAAGACGGTGTAACCGGAATCCAGATTGTGCTGGGCACCCAGGCAGAAGTAGAACTGGGAGCCCGCGGAATCGGGATCCATGGAACGTGCCATGGCAAGCGCACCGTCCACATGGCTGTTGCGCGGGTTGGTGGCAAACTCTCCCTTGATGCAGTAGCCGGGGCCACCGGTGCCGGGCATACCGTCGGGGCCCTCAAGGCCGGCGGCGACGTCAGCGCCGGACATATCGCGGGTATTGGGGTCGCCGCCCTGGATCACAAAGCCGGGCACATAGCGGTGAAACTTAAGGCCGTCATAAAAGCCCATGGTGGAAAGCTCGCAGAAGTTCGCCACATGGATGGGAGCGCCCTCGCCGTCAAATTTGACCTTGATCGTACCCTTCGACGTCTCGATGATCGCACACTCGTCACCAGCGAGCTGGTACTCGGGCGTATAGAGCTCTTTCTTAAAACCAAACATGTGGTTCCTTCCTCGTGCGTTTAAAGCATATTTGTACGAATTGTAGCAATAAGCACAGGCTTCCATCAATTGCGCACGCAGGTTATGCCGTCGGAGGGCAACAAATTACGAACGCGGCTGCGGCTTCCAGGCGCTCACATTGGCATCGTACTGGTTAAGGGCGCTGTTGCCGCCCTGTGCGATGGGCGCCAAGATTTCACTCTGGCGTGCGCTCAGCGACTCGCCATCGGGAATGGACAGCGAGATATCCCAGCTCTGGCAGATCATGTCGACGCGCTCGTACATCCACTCGGCAAGCTGCTTGAGGTGCTCGATATCCTCCGCGTAGACGGTATCATCTTGCACCTTAAGGTTGTTGAGCTCGTCTTGGGTATTATTGATCTGGTCGCGCAGGGCATAAGCGCTCTGCGACAGCTCCTGACGCGTGGAGAGCGGCGTGCGCAGGTACCCGCTGTTAAACGAGTCGACAACCTCGCCGATCTGATCATCGTCGCCATACGACACGATGGTCTGATACAGACCGTCGAGCTTGGTATAGAGCTGGTCGTCGGAAAGGACGGTCTCCTCCTGGACCACCTCGGCGGTATCGTCGGACTTGGTCTCTTCCTCGGTAGCCTCGCCCTTCTGGCGCGAGGGGAACGTCGTCTTGGCGGCCTGGCCAAACTGGTCGTAAAAGCCCGGCATAACGCCCATGGGGTCCGACGTCACAAACCAATAGGCACTGCCGCACACGGCAGCGAGCAACGCGATGACGATGAGCGGCTTGGGAATACGGCGCTTGTGCTTGTGGTAGGCATCCTCGTCAGGATGCACCTTGCGCTTGGGTTTTTGATTTTTGGACTGAGCGTCGTCACGAAGGGACACCGGCAGCGGGATATCGACCTTGGGAATGCCAAAATCCCTGTCGAAAGCCGGCAGCACGCAGGTCTCATTGGGATCGGCGGCATCGGAAAGTACCGCGGCGGCAGAGGCCGGCGCATGGGGCACCTCGGTATCGATCTGCTCCTGCGTCAGGCGGGGAAAACCAGCCGTGCGCCCAGCAGCCAGGTCGGATGCTGCCGCATCCTCGGAGAGAATGCCCGGGGCAGGGCGCCCGCACTTGGAACAGGTACGGTCATGAGGCGACAGACGGGCACCGCAGCCTTCGCAGAACACAAACTCGGTGTGCTCGGGGCCATCGCCCGGGCCAACATAGGTATTGCAATAGGGGCAGAACGAGGAGCCGTCCTCTATGGTCTTGAGACAATGCGGGCAAATCACGGCATCCTCTTTTCGGAATCATTCGAACAATCGAGGTTAGAGCATAACATCGCTACGCCCCTAAAGGCACAGGGCACCAATTCAACATCGCAGGGTAGCTAATTTGGGACGGGGCTTTTTAGCTGCCCTGGCCGCCAATCGGCCAAATAGATCGCGTCATCAGCCGGGTAGCTAAAAAAGCCCCGTCCCAAATTAGCTACCCTGTGAGGTGCGGTTACTTCTTCTTTTTGCTCGGCATCGAAACCTTAATGCCCTGCGCGGACTTGGTCACACGCGAGCGCTTGGCGCCCGCGCCCTTCTTTTTCTTGGGCTGGGTCTTTTCCACGCCCTCGAGCGCTCGGGCCTCGGCCTCGCGAGCCGTACGCTCCTCGCGGCGCTGCGCCATGTCGGCGGCGACGCGCTTGGCAAAACGCTCGGCCGTCGAGCCCGTCGAGCTCACCTTGCCGCCACCGCGGCCCAAGCGAACGCGCACGCCGCGGCCAAAGCCAGTGGCGGCATGACGGCGACGCGGCTTAAGCGAATCCATCATCGTGGCGAGTTTAAAGAACACGCTGCAAGTAAAGACCACAATCACCAAAAGGATAATTGCCTCGCCCATCGACAAGTTGGCGATAGACAGCAGCTCGGGAAATCCGATAACGCCCACCAAGATGCCGACGACGACAAATACAAAGAGCATCACGCGCAAGGGTGTGAGCGGCTGCGAGATACGCCAGATCAGGCTCACGCTTGCCGCACACGACGTGAGAAGGCACATCGTCGACAGCGTGAGCTGGCTAAAGCCAAACACGCGCGCCACAAAGATGTCGAGCGCCGCGGCCAAAATGACTGCAACCGACGCCGGCAGCGCGCGCTTGAGCACGTTGGTCAAGAATGACCCCTTCACGCGTGCATTGTTGGGCTCAAGGCCCAGCACAAAGCCCGGCGCGCCGATGCAGAAGAAGTTAATAAGCGTCATCTGGATAGGCTCAAAGGGATACGGCGGCAGCGCGATGCACAGTGCCGCCAGGCCCATCGAGAACAGCGTCTTGGTCAGGAACAGCGAGGCCGAACGCTGCAGGTTGTTGATGGAGCGACGGCCCTCGGCCACCACGGCGGGCATCGAGGCAAAGTCGTTATCGACCAGCACGATCTCGGCCACGTTGCGTGCGGCATCGGAACCGGCGGCCATGGCCACGGAGCAGTCGGCCTCTTTGAGCGCCAGCACATCGTTGACGCCGTCGCCCGTCATGGCAACGGTATGGCCGCGACGCTTGAGCGCCTGCACGAGCTCGCGCTTCTGCTGCGGGGTCACGCGGCCAAAGACGTGATAGCGGTCCACCGCCGCATCAATCTTGGACGGCGTATCGAGTGTCGTGGCGTCCACATAAGCGTCCGCCCCCGGCACGCCCACCACGCGTGCGATCGACGACACCGTACGCGGGTCGTCGCCACTGATCACGTTGAGGGTCACACCCTGCTCATTAAAGTAGCCGATGGTCTCGGCGGCCGAAGTGCGAATCTCATCGCGAATGGTCACAAAGCCCACGGGCTCGGCCTCGCCCACCATATCGCCATCGGGCGTAAAGCCGTCCACACGGGCCACCACGAGCACGCGGCAGGTGTCGGCAAGCTCGGCCACACGATTTTCGACCTGCGCAAAGATACGCTCCGAAAGCACAAATTGCGCCGCGCCCATCACATAGGAGCCCTGCGCAAACGAGGCGCCGCTCCACTTTTTGGAGGACGAAAACGGAATGACCGACAGCGGCTCGGACACCTCGACCGGGCGGTCGGCGTAGTAGTTGAGCAGCGCCTGGCAGGTCTCATTGGCATCGGCCGAGGTCGCGCGCGCGACATTGGCAAGCGCAAAATCGAGCACAGTAGTATCGACGGTGACAGGTGCCTCGTCCGAGGCCAAGCCCACGCCCTCAACGGGCAACGGATAGGTGCCCTCGACCTCCATGCGACCCGACGTGATGGTGCCGGTCTTATCCAGGCACAGTACGTCGACGCGCGCGAGCGTCTCGATGCAATAGAGCTGTTGCGCGAGTACCTTGCGACGTGCCAGGCGTACCGTCGCGATGGCAAGCACCGACGAGGTCAGCAGCACCAGGCCCTGCGGAATCATGCCCAAAAGAGCACCCACCGTGGACAGCAGCGCCGACGAAGGCACGCGACCGGCCAGCAGCTCGGAAAAGCACCACGAAAGCGCGTTATCGCCCGGGGTACCGGCGGCGTCCCACAACCCACTTACACTCGAGGCGAACAAGGCCAGACCAAGCGGAATCATGATGACGCTCGCAAAGCGCACGATGGCGTTGAGCGCGTTCATGATCTCGGAATTGACCTTTTTGACGTACTTGGCCTCGTTGTTAATCTTGGCCACGTAGTTGTCGGCGCCGACATGGATCACACGGGCGCGCAGCAGGCCCGAGTCGATAAAGCTGCCACTCATGAGGTCGGAGCCGGGCTGCTTCTTAATAAGGTCGCTCTCGCCCGTCAGCAGACTTTCGTTAACGAGCGCCTCGCCCGATACCACCACGGCGTCGGCAGGTATCTGGTCCCCGCGCCCCAGACGAATGATGTCGTCGAGCACGATCTGGTCCAAGTCGAGCTCCACCTCGGCGCCATCGCGCACCGCGATGGCCTTCTTTGAAGTGAGGAGCGTGAGCTTGTCGACCATCTTTTTGGAGCGCATGGACTGGATAACACCGATGGCGGTGTTGAGGAACACCACGAACAGGAACGTCAGGTTCTTAAACGATCCGGTCATAATGACCAAAATCGCTAAAACCACGTTGATCAGATTGAACAGCGTGCAGAGATTTTCAATGATAAGCTCACGAACCGATTTGGTCTTGAGCTCCATGTTGCGGTTGATCTTGCCGGCGGCAATACGCTCCTCGACCTCGGCGGTCGAAAGTCCGCGCTCGATATCCGTCGTTGCCATACCACGTCCCATCACGTCGCATCGGTATAAGAAAACCGCCCGGACCATACGAGGTTCGGACGGCCTTGCTCTCTATGGTGCCCCATGTTGGATTCGAACCAACGGCCTTCTGCTCCGGAGGCAGACGCTCTAATCCCCTGAGCTAATAGGGCCAACGGTTGGGATTATACCCAAGTGCGCCATGAGCTAACAACATAACAGAAAAAGCTTTGCAATTACGTGGGAGACGAAGCGCAACGGCTCACTTTAGGACGAAAAAGTGAAATAATTAGTATAAACTCTCATGCACCATATGATACGGCTCGCACTGCGGGCCGTTTTTGCAAGGGTTATCCATCGAGGTGAGAGGCACACCATGATTGCAATTTTAAAGCAGAGCGCCAGCGATGAGGCCATCGGCCACATCGTCAGCTGGATTGAGAAGAAGGGTCTCAAAACCGACGTGTCGCGCGGCGAGAACGAGACCATCATCGGCCTGGTGGGCGATACGACCAAGATCGACCCGTTCCTGCTCGAGTCCATGGACGTCGTCGAGCGTGTGCAGCGCGTCTCCGAGCCGTTCAAGCGTGCCAACCGCAAGTTCCACCCCGAGGACTCCGTCATCGACTGCGGCCACGGCATCAAGATCGGCGGCGACCAGTTCCAGGTCATCGCCGGACCCTGTTCCGTCGAGGGCGAAAACCTCATTCGCATCGCCCGCCGCGTAAAGGCCGCCGGCGCCACCATGCTGCGTGGCGGTGCCTACAAGCCCCGCACCTCCCCTTACGCCTACCAGGGCATGGGCCCCGCCGGCCTGGACCTGCTATGCGAGGCATCGGCCGAGCTCGACATGCCGATCGTCACCGAGATCATGGACCCGCGCGACGTGCAGGTCTTCTTGGATAAAAAGATTGACGTCATGCAGATCGGCGCCCGCAACGCCCAGAACTTCCCCCTGCTCAAGGAGGTCGGCAAGACCCAGACCCCGATTCTGCTCAAGCGCGGCATGTCCGGCACGATCGACGAGCTGCTCATGGCTGCCGAGTACATCATGAGCGAGGGCAACGATAACGTCATCCTGTGCGAGCGCGGCATTCGCACCTTCGAGACCCGCACCCGTAACACCTTCGACCTCAACGCCGTGCCGGTGCTGCACCACCTGTCGCACCTGCCCGTCGTGGCCGACCCCAGCCACGCCACCGGCTACACCCGCTACGTTGAACCCATGGCGCTCGCCGCGACCGCCTGCGGCGCCAACGGCCTGGAAATCGAGGTCCACGACGAGCCTAGCCGCGCGTGGTCCGACGGCGCTCAGGCCCTCACCCCCGACCAGTTCGACGACACCATGCGCCGTATCCGCGCCATCCGCGAGGTTGTCTGCCAAGAGACCATGGAGTAGCCCATGGGTACGGTAAGAAACGCACGCGTTAACCAGGGCGGCCCCAAATGCGCCGGCATTGTGGGCCTGGGTCTGATCGGCGGCAGCTTTGCCCGCGGCTATGCGCAGGCGGGCGTCCGCGTGCTGGCCTGGGACCCCGACGATGACGTCATGACGGCCGCCAGCATGGGCACCGTCGCCGGCGAGATCAACGACGAGACGCTCGGCGAGTGCGACATCATCGTGCTTGCCTGTTACCCCGAGGCCTGCATCGAATGGCTCGAGGCGCACGCCCAGGCACTCGCCGACGCCACCGATACCGAGGCCATCATGGGGCCCGTGGTGATTGACACCGTGGGCGTGAAGGGCATCGTGTGCGAGCGTGCCTTCGAACTCGCCCGCGAGTACGGGTTTTACTTTGTGGGCGCGCACCCCATGGCGGGCACCCAGTACTCGGGCTACGCTCACTCCCGTGCCGACCTGTTCCAGGGCGCGCCACTCGTGCTCGTGCCGCCTGCAGTGGACGATGCGCTCAAACTGGAGCTTTTAGGCCAGGTGCGCGAAATGGTGCGCCCCTTAGGGTTTGGCAAGTTCAGCGTGACCACCGCCGCCGAGCACGACCGCGTGATCGCCTTTACGAGCCAGCTCGCGCACGTCGTCTCAAACGCCTACGTCAAAAGCCCGACTGCCCAGGTTCACCACGGCTTTTCGGCCGGTAGCTACCGCGACCTTACCCGCGTGGCGCACCTCAACCCCCAGATGTGGTCCGAGCTCATGATCGACGACGCCGACGCGCTCGCCTTCGAAATCGACCATCTGATCGAGTCGCTTGGCGCCTACAGCCGTGCGCTCAAGGACCGCGACCAGCGTTATCTTGAGAATCTCCTTGCCGAGGGCGACCGCATCAAGCGCGCGCTCGACGACGAGGCCACCCACTAGACCACCTATCACGCCAGGTCGAAAGGACCAAAGCTTATGGCGATTACCATCGATATCGACACCGCACGCCCCTACCAGGTGCACGTCGGCACGTTTTTGCTGGAGCAGGCGGGCCCGCTCGTGCGCGCCACCGCCGGCGGATCGCGCGCCGTCATTGTGACAGACACCAACGTGGGTCCGCTCTACCAAATGCCCGTTAAGCAGAGCCTGGAGGCTGCGGGCTATACGGTGAGTGTCTGCACCTTCGAGGCCGGCGAGGCCCACAAGCGCGCCGAGACCTACATTGCCATCCTGGAGTTTGTGGCCGAGCACGAGCTTTCGCGCTCCGACGTGATCGTGGCACTCGGCGGCGGCGTTGTAGGCGACGTGGCTGGCTTTGTTGCCGCCACCTACATGCGCGGCTGTAAATTTGTGCAGATGCCCACGAGCCTGCTCGCTATGGTTGATTCGTCGGTGGGCGGCAAGACGGCCATCGACCTAGCAGCCGGCAAAAACCTGGCCGGCGCCTTTTGGCAGCCGAGTGTGGTTATTGCCGACGTGGGGTGTCTCGCCACCCTCACGCCCGAGCAGTTTGCCGACGGCTGCGGAGAGGTCGTCAAACACGCCGTGATCGCCGACCCCGAGCTTTTCACCGAGTTGGAGAAGACCCCGCTCACGCTGGAGCTCCTCAACCGGGACGTGGCCCGCGTGGCGCTCATCATCGCCCGCAATATCGACATCAAGCGCGCCGTGGTTGTCGCCGATGAGCGCGAGACCAACCAGCGCAAGCTGCTCAACTTTGGACACAGCGCCGGACACGCTGTCGAGGCCTGCGAGCACTTTGAGCTGGGACATGGCAACTGCGTGTCGATCGGCATGGGCATCATCACGCGCGCCGCAGCCCTGCACGGCATTTGCGACGCCGAGCTGCCCGGCCGCATCGAGGAGCTCTGCGCCCGCCACGGGCTTAAGACCCGCTGCGAGCTTTCGGCCGACGCCGTCTTTACCGAGGCGCTGCACGACAAAAAACGTGCGGGTGACACCATCGACCTGGTGATTCCGCACGGCATTGGCCGCTGCAGCATCGACCGCACGCCGCTTTCCGCCTTTCATGATTTAATTGCCGAGGGCCTCGGCCAGAAGGGAGACGCCTCCGCATGCTAGCCCGCATCACTCCGTCCCCACTCAAGGGCACCGTCCCCGCCATCGCGTCCAAGTCGATGGCGCACCGCCTCATCATCTGCGCCGCCCTTGCCAACGGAGAGACGCATGTGACCTGCAACACCACCTGCGCCGATATCGAGGCCACGGTGCGCTGCCTCACGGCGCTCGGCGCCCGCATCGAGACCGTCGAGGATGGCTTCCAAGTCCATCCCACTATGAAGAGTATTGAGTTCGGCCTGCTCAAGGCACTTGCCGGCGGCACGCTCGACTGCGGCGAGAGCGGCTCCACGCTCCGCTTTATGCTGCCCGTCGCCTGCGCGCTGGGGGCAGAGGCCACGTTTGTGGGCCAGGGCCGTCTGGGCGCCCGCCCGCTCTCCCCGCTCTCCGACGAGATCATCGCCGCTGGCTGCGACCTGCAGGGCCTGGGCGGTTTTCCGCTCAAGACAAGTGGCCGCATGCGCCCGGGCACGTTTATCCTGCCGGGCAATGTGAGCTCACAGTACATCTCCGGCTTGCTGCTGGCGGCCCCGCTGCTGGCCCAGCCCTCCTGCGTGCAGGTGACCGGCCTTATCGAGAGCCGTCCCTATATCAACCTGACCATCCAGGCCATGAAGGCCTTCGGCGTCGAGGTCAACGTCGAGCGCATCCCCGCCAAGAATGGCAAGCCCGAGGTCACGAACTTCCGCGTAAGCAGCGGCTCGTACCGCACGCCCGGCAGCGTGGCTGTCGAGGGCGACTGGTCCAACGCCGCCTTTTGGCTGTGCGCCGGCGCCATCGGCTCCGACCCCATCACCGTGGAGGGCGTGTCGCTGAGCTCCGCCCAGGGCGACCGCAACGTGCTTGCCGCGCTCTCGCGCTTTGGCGCCCGCATCGTGCGCTCCACCAACGCCGCCACCGTGCAGTCCGATAAGCTCGCAGGCTTTGAGATGAGCGCGCACGACATCCCCGACCTGGTGCCCGTTATCTCTGCCGTGGCATCGCTGGCACAAGGCCGCACGTTCATCCGCGATTGCGCCCGCCTACGCATTAAGGAATCCGATCGCTTGGCTACCACCACCCGTGAGCTCACCGCGCTGGGCGCGCAGGTGCGCATTGCCGGTGACGACCTCATCATCAAGGGCGTCGACGCCTTTACCGGCGGCGAGGTCGATTCGCACAACGACCACCGCATCGCCATGATGGCCGCCATCGCTGCAAGCCGTGCCACCGGAGAGGTCGTAATTCACGGCGCCGAGGCTGTCAACAAGTCCTATCCCGATTTCTTTGACCACTACCGCCTGCTGGGCGGCAAGGTCACGCTCGAGGAGGAGTAGCATGTCCTCGACCTTTGGCAACGTTTTGCACTTAAGCATCTTCGGCCAGTCGCACTCCCCCGCCATCGGCTGCTCGCTCGACGGCATTCCGGCAGGTATCGCCGTTGACCAGGAGCAGCTTCAGGCCTTTTTGGACCGTCGCGCCCCCGGTCGCGACGAGACCGCGACCAAGCGCCGCGAGGCCGACGCCGCGCACATCATTGCCGGTGTGGTCGATGGGCACACCACCGGCGCACCTATAGCCGCGATTATCGAGAACACCAACACGCGCTCCAAGGACTATTCCGAGCTGCGCCGCAAGCCCCGCCCGGGGCATGCGGACTACCCCGCGCGCGTGAAATACCACAACATGCACGATGTCGCCGGCGGCGGGCACTTCTCCGGCCGCCTGACGGCACCCTTGTGCATCGCCGGCGGCATTGCGCTGCAGGCGCTCGAGGCCCGCGGCATCAAGGTGATGGCGCACGTCGCGCAGATCGGCGGCATCTCCGACCTGCCCATGGACGACATGGTCTATCGCGAGGCCGACCGCAAGGCGATCCTTACGAACGATCTGCCGTGCATTGACGCCGCCGCAGCCGGCCGCATGCGCGAGGAGATTCTCGCCGCACGCGACGAGCTTGATAGCATCGGTGGCATCGTGGAGTGCGGCATCTACGGCCTGCCTGCGGGCATCGGCGACCCCATGTTCAACGGCATCGAGAACCGCATCGCGCAAATCGCCTTTGGCATCCCCGCCGTAAAGGGCGTGGAGTTTGGCATGGGCTTTGCCGTGGCCGCCATGCGCGGCAGCGAGAACAACGACCCGTATCGCGTTGATGCCGAGACCGGCGAGATTGCGGTCGAGTCCAACAACGCCGGCGGCATCCTGGGCGGCATCTCCACCGGCGCACCCGTCATGTGGCGGATGGCCGTAAAGCCGACGCCCTCCATCGGTCGCGAGCAGCAGACCGTGGACATGGATGCCATGGAAAATGCCGAACTCTCGGTCCACGGCCGCCACGATCCCTGCATTGTCCCGCGCGCCGTCCCCGTAGCCGAAGCAGCCGCAGCGCTCGCCATCTGGGACGCCCTCCTAGAAGACGCCGCCCAGCTTTAGCCCACCCACCCCGAGGGTAGCTAATTTGGGACGGGGCTTTTTTAGCTACCCCCATATGCCAGTGAGTATTTGCCCCGGCACCCATCGATTCGCCACCAGTCAAAGGGTAGCTAAAAAAGCCCCGTCCCAAATTAACTACCCTAGGCAACGATTCACGAAAGGGGTCTCCATGGACCTTGCCGATATTCGCCAGGCCATCGATGGCATCGATACCGCCTTGCTCAACAGCTTTGTCGAGCGCATGGACATTGCCACCGAGGTTGCCAAATCAAAGATCGAGATGGGCAAGGCCGTCTTCGACCCCGCCCGCGAGCGCTCCAAACTCAGAAACCTCGCCAGCCGAGCACCCGAGCGCTACGAGGCCCAGACCATTACCCTGTTCCGCCTCCTCATGAGCATGAGCAAGGCCGAGCAGCAGCGCTACATCAACGAGCTCAAGGGCATCACGGTGTCGCAAAAGGCCCATGCCACGGCCGCAGCCTTTGACACGCCCTTTCCCCAGACGGCCAGCGTTGCCTGCCAGGGCGTCGAGGGCGCCTACAGCCAGATAGCCGCGTGCAAGCTCTTCGACGTGCCCGATATTGCGTTCTTTGAGACCTTTGAGGGCGTTATGCGCGCCGTACGCGACGGCTTCTGCGAGTTTGGCGTGCTGCCCATCGAAAACTCAACCGCCGGCTCGGTCAACGCCGTCTACGATCTTCTCGCACAGTTCGACTTCCATATCGTGCGTTCGCTGCGCCTCAAGATCGATCACAACCTGCTCGTCAAGCCCGGCACCAAGCTCGCCGACGTGCGCGAGGTCTACAGCCATGGCCAGGCCATCGCCCAGTGCGCCGGCTTTATCGAGGCCCACGGCCTGCACGCCACCAAGTACCCCAACACTGCTATGTCGGCCGAGATGGTCGCCAACTCCGAGCGCACCGATGTCGCCGCTATCGCCTCGCGCAGCTGCGCCGCGCTCTACGGTCTGGAGGTGCTGGAGCCCAATATCCAGGACTCGGACAATAACTACACGCGCTTTGTCGTCATCAGCCGCGAGCCGCGCGTCTATCCCGGTGCCAACCGTACTTCGCTCATGATCACCACGGCCAACGAACCGGGTGCCCTCTACCGCGTGCTCGAGCGCTTCTACGCGCTCAACATCAACCTCATCAAGCTCGAGAGCCGCCCCATCCCCGGGCACGACTTTGAGTTTATGTTCTACTTTGACCTGGACTGCCCCTTTGGCAGCAAGGCCCTCGACGACTTGCTCGACTCGATTGACGACGTGTGCGAGAGTTTCACCTACTTTGGCAGCTACACGGAGGTGCTTTAGATGACCGATACCGCCGCAACCCGTCCCTACGGCGTGCTGGGCCGCGTGCTGGGCCACAGCTACACCCCGACCATCTACAAGGAGCTCGCAGGGCTGGAGTATGTGCGCTTTGAGCGCGAGCCCGAGGATCTCGAGGCTTTTATGACGGGTGACGAATGGGAAGGCACCAACGTGACCATCCCCTACAAGCGCGCCGTCATGGAATACCTGGACGAGCTGAGTCCCCTGGCCGAGCGCATGGGCAACGTCAACACCATCACGCGCCTACCCGACGGCCGCCTGCGCGGCGACAACACCGACTACTTTGGGTTTCAGTGCCTGGTCGAGGAGTTGGGCGTAGAGGTTGCCGGCAAGAAGGTCCTCGTGCTCGGTGCCACCGGCGGTGCCGGCACCACGGCCAGCATGGTGCTCGGTGACCTGGGCGCCGTCGTTGTGCCTGTCGGCCGCACGAGCGAGGTCAACTACGATAACATCGCACAGCAGTCCGACGCGACGCTGCTCGTCAACTGCACGCCTGCTGGCATGTTTCCCCACTGCCCCGACGCGCCCTGCACGCTCGAAGGGCTCGATGCGCTCGAGGGTGTCATCGACATTGTCTACAATCCCGCCCGCACGGGACTCATGCTCGAGGCCGAGCGCCGCGGCATCCCCTGCATCGGCGGCCTGCTGATGCTCGTGGCCCAAGCGGCACAGGCTGTTGAGCGCTACACTGGTCAGATTACACCGCGCGAGCGCATCCTGGATGTGACGGAGCGCCTGTCCCGCCGCGAGCAGAACATTGCGCTCATCGGCATGCCGGGCTCGGGCAAGACCCGCGTGGGCGAGCAGATCGCCCAGCTCACGGGCCGCGAGCACATCGACTTGGACCGCGCGCTCGAGGAGCGCCTCGGCATGCCCTGCGCCGACTTTATCGTCGAGCGCGGCGAGGCAGCCTTCCGCGAGCAGGAGACGGCGGCGCTGGCCGACATCTCCAAGCGCAGTGGCCTGGTGCTCTCCACCGGCGGCGGCGTGGTCACGCGCGACGAGAACTATCCGCTGCTGCACCAAAACAGCCAGATCGTGATGCTCAACCGCAAGCTCGAGGAGCTCGCCCACAAGGGTCGCCCCATCACCGCCCGCGACGGCATCGAAAAGCTCGCCGAGCAGCGCATGCCGCGTTACCGCGCCTGGGCCGACCACATCATCGACTCACGCGACTGCGCCGCCAACACCGCACGCGCCGTCCTCGACACCCTCTAAAACCTGCCAAAAAGGGACAGGTTTATTTTGGCAGGTTTTATCTGGGCAAACGCCGCAGACAGCAAGCCCCTCCACCAACCAGACCACAAAGGAAGCAACCATGAAAGCACTCGTCATCAACGGTCCCAACCTCAACATGCTCGGCATTCGCGAGCCGGGCATCTACGGCAGCGACAACTATGACCGCCTGGTCCAGATCTGCCAGGAGGCAGGCGCCGCGCAGGGCTTTGACGATGTCGAGGTCTTCCAGTCCAACCACGAGGGCAGCATCGTCGACAAGATCCAGGAGGCCTACGGCAAGGTCGACGGCATCGTCATCAACCCGGCGGCCTACACGCATACGAGCGTGGCCATCCTCGACGCCCTCAAAGCCGTCGCCATCCCCGCCGTGGAGGTACACATTAGCGCCGTCGAGACCCGCGAAGACTTCCGCCAGGTGAGCTATGCGCGCCTGGCTTGCTTCGCCACCGTCACCGGCGAGGGCCTGCAGGGCTACGCTCACGCGCTGGAGCTGCTGAGGGAGCGTCTCGAAAAGTAGCGTCGCGAGCAAATCCATCAACACGACTACGCGCTAATAAAGCCAGCGCCGGCAGTAGCGACCTCGCTGCTGCCGGCATTTTATTACTGGCATATAATCGTTGCAGTCACACTACGTCTGGAGACCCACATGCTGAGCATTCACCTGGGGGATTACCCCGGTTCCATCTACGATACCGAAACCTATTTTAGGAACTCATACTTGGACTCATGGTTCGAAGACCCCATGGCCGCACAGATTATTAAACGCGTGGACGGATCAGAGCTCATCGGTCCCCACAACATCGTAAGCAAGCAGCTGGGCTCAATCACTCCACTCGAACTGTCCGGCGGCGTTAAGACGCTGCTGCTGGTGCGCAATCTCCCAAATATGGTGTTTAACGCATCCACCTGCGGAGACAACTGTGCCCGCTGGCTACTCAAGATCGGCAAAGAACAGGATGTGCTGGTGACCCTTTACCACATCATGAAATTCCCTTGGAAGAACTTTGAAATCCGCATTGAAAACGATGGCCGCATCGTCAGGAACATGCAGGAGTTTGTCGGCGCCACGAATGACTTTTTGGATGTTGATGAGTAATGAGGGGAACGCACACCGTTGTCGTAGAGCGTGCAAAGGTCAAATACACGCTCACGTTTAAACGAAATATTTCCTTCATACGCGGCAACAGCGGCACGGGCAAAACGACGCTCATCTCGATGATTCGCGACTACAACGACCGAGGACCGGAAAGCGGCGTTGCACTCAGCTGCGACGTACCTTGCGAAACGCTTTCTGGCAGACGCTGGGAGCGCGAGCTGTCGATCATCGAAGATTCAATCGTCTTTCTAGATGAGGGTAACGAGTTTATCTACTCAAAGGACTTCGCCAAAGCCGTCAACGGCTCGTCCAACTATTTTGTTCTGATATCTCGTCGCGACGCCAACGAGCTCCCCTACAGCGTCGACGAGATCCTAAAACTGGTCAATACCACAAGCAAGACGATCAATGGCCGCAAGAGCGACAGGCGCTTCTACTCGGTGACCAAGCCGCTATATGACCACACGGCAAGTATGCTGTATCAGGACCTTAACGTAGGTTTCGACAATCCCGATGCCGTAATTGTCGAGGATAGCAAGTCTGGTTATCAATTCTACAGCGCCCTTTGCAACCGACTGGGAATCCCCTGCTACACCGCTACCGGCGTAGCAAACCTAAAACGAACGATTCACGAATGCCCCGAGCAAAACGTTCTTGCCATTGGAGACGGCGCAGCGTTTGGCCCCTACATCGAAAAGGTGCTCGGACAGCGCGTTTACAAGAACGTTCGCTTGTTCCTCCCGGAATCATTTGAGTGGACGCTTCTGCAATCCGGCCTCATCCCCAACAACGACATTCCAACAATCCTCAAGGATCCTTCGAGCTATATCGAAAGCCGCAAGTACCTAAGTTGGGAGCGATTCTTCACCGACGTATTGATCAAATACTCGGCAGACACTCGCTATGCCTACAAAAAGGCAAAGCTCAATGAGCAGTACCTGAGGCCGCAGGCAATGGATGCAGTAGCAAACGTCTTGCCCGAGTGTTTGAAAGCAGAATAGTGGGTCCTTAAGATCATTTGGAAACCCGGTTACGCTCACGCGCTGGAGCTGCTGAAGAAGCGTCTGCTACACTAACCCCAGGGACGAACACATCAGGTACGTTTGTCCCCAAACAAAAGTAACTGTCTAATCGACATACAAAGGAGCATTTCCATGTCCCAGTACGATTACCTTGTCGTCGGCGCCGGTCTTTCGGGTGCCGTCTTTGCCAATGCCGCCAAGCGCGCCGGCAAGTCGGTCCTGGTCATCGACCGCCGCGACCACATCGCCGGCAACATCTACACCGAGGACGTCGAGGGCATCCAGGTCCACCGCTACGGCGCGCATATCTTCCACACCTCCATGAAGGACGTCTGGGACTACGTCAACCGCTTCGCCGAGTTCAACAACTACGTCAACTCGCCGGTCGCCAACTTCCACGGCAACATGTACAACATGCCCTTTAACATGAACACCTTCGCCAAGATGTGGCCGGGCGTCGTCACGCCGGCAGACGCCAAGGCCAAGATCGCCGAGCAGGTGGCCGCCGAGAACATCGGCGAGCCGCAGAATCTTGAGGAGCAGGCGCTGTCGCTCGTCGGCCGCGACATCTTCGAGACGCTCGTGAAGGGCTACACCGAGAAGCAGTGGGGCCGCGACTGCAAGGACCTGCCCGCAAGCATCATCAAGCGCCTCCCCTGCCGCTTTACCTACGACAACAACTACTTCAACGACCGCTACCAGGGCATCCCCATGGGCGGCTATACCAAGATGGTCGCCAACATGCTCGAGGGGATCGAGGTCCGCTGCGGCGTGGAGTACAAGGATCTGATCGCCGCCGAGCCCGATATCGCCGCCAAGACGATCTACTGCGGCCCCATCGACGCGTTCTACGACTTTAAGCTGGGTACGCTCGAGTACCGCAGCCTGCGCTTTGAGACCGAGACACTCGACGAGCAGGACCACCAGGGCGTGGCCGTGGTCAACTACACCGAGCGCGAGGTCCCCTACACGCGCATCATCGAGCACAAGCACTTCGAGTTCGGCACTCAGGACAAGACCGTCATCACGCGAGAGTACCCGGCGGACTGGAAGCCCGGCGACGAGCCCTACTACCCCATCAACGACGCCAAGAACGAGGCCCTCTACAAGCAGTACGAGGAGCTGGCGGCGCAGGAGGGCGACGTGATCTTCGCCGGTCGCCTGGGCGGCTACAAGTACTACGACATGGACAAGGCCATCGCCGCCGCCTTCGAGCTCGTCCGCAACGAGCTTGGCGTGGAGCCCACGGAGGCGTAGAAACAAAGGCGCATTAGCTAGCGACCATAAGCAAACAGAATGCCCGGTACAGCGCGAATGCTGTACCGGGCTTATATGTGGAGCAATCAAGCGCACCCCGATGCCAAAATTCGGGGCGTTCAAGCAAACGGCCCAGCCCATGAGTTACTCACCAACAGAAAAGGCCGCCCGACGTAAGTCGAACGACCTTAATAGATAGCCAATAAAACAACAGGACCCTAAACACGGACGTAAAAAATCAGTCTATAGCCCTATTGCGCCGTCTCAAGCCAATCCAGACGACTGTTGAGCCATGCGCGTACATCATCGGTAGACTCAGAAGAGACACCCCACAACATAGACTCCATGTTCACAGAGGTAGCAACACTAGACTCATACGCAAGGTAATCCTGCCCATTGATGCACCCCCGGGCTTCGTCAAGCACTTCTTGCTTGACGGCATCAACAGCAGCGCGAACCGTCGGATCCTGCAGCAGACGTGAGCCTAAAACAGCATTGCGCGTAAGCCAACCCTGCGGCGACAAGCAACTGTCACTTGACTGGAATGAAAGAGCGTTTCCCATCGCCAAGTCAAAATCCCAGGCTGGACCGAAAACAAACTGCGAGTCGCCAGAGGCATCAGAATTCTTAAACAGATACGTTGATGAGTAATTAAAACCGTCAACGCACTTGGTAATCTCATTGAGCCAGTAAAGGCGCGCAAGAGAATCAATGTCGCAGTAATCCGCCGTCGTTTTTCCCGTCTCAGGATTGACACCTCCGTTGCGAATGCAATCGAAAAATTCCTGGAAACGAGAACTCAAAAATTCGGCTTCATCCTTGGTCCAAACACAAGGCGACTTGCACACAAAGTACAGTACGCCGTTTCCCGAATCTACGCTAAACCAAGCGTCCTCATTCACATAGCGCTCCTGGTCAAACTCAATCAGATAGCCGCCCGTGATGTCGGCGGGATTTTGAAGGCCCTCAGCGTACTTCATTTGATTACCGCGAGAGTTAACCCCCTCGATAAGTTGATAGCTTATCCCGCTATTAACGGCATCGTTAGCGTCTTCAAGGTTGTCGATATCCACGCGACCGGAGTTGATCTGGACCTTCTCGCAGAGCATATAAGCGCCGCGGTATTGTCCGTCGTAATACAGATCAACGGCACGGTACTCAATCGGCGCATGGGTTCCCAATGCAGACGCAAGCGAATATGCCGCAGCATTACGCATCGAAGTTCCATCATAGGCGTTTGCCAAAAGCACCCAAGTCTTATTCTTATTCGCTTTGTCGCCTGTCTCCAAAAGGTCAGTCTTCTTATCGAGCTTGATCTGATATGGCTTCTTGTCCATCATCCATGTACTGTTGCCGCGACCTTTAATCTGAGACAGTGCGCCGTCATACACGGAGACGCCGGAGGCGTCAACAAGCTTCATGGAACCGGTAGCAACTGCAGTATGGTCTCCACTCGATTCGATGTAGCCACGCCCATAATTGACCGGATCGTCACTGCTAATAAACATCGATGCCACGCCAGTGATCTGTTTAATGTCAAACACGAACAAATCGGCCGAATCAAGGTTGGATCGAACGACGATCGGACTACCAGAGTTCGCACTGCTTGTCAGGCCAAGATCGCTTAACGCCACCGAAGACCCCACGGTAAGTCCAACAGAGCAGTCTCCAACAGTAATAGACGTCTCCGGCCCACCACTGTATGCAAGCTGAGCAGAGTTAAGGTCAAAAACAGACGGAAGCGCAAAGTGTGCATTGCCATAACGGTCAAAGGTCATCCCAATTTCAAGCGAGCCCGAGCGAAGACTCAGATTGTACTCAGACGCGGCCACGCTATGGGAAATGACAAGATCACCGGGATTGTTAAAATTCCTAAACTCCCATTCGGATTGCGGAGTTGTCTTGTCGATAGAAATAATAGTGAGCACGCCCGATTCGGCCCCGCGCTTGGTCGAGAGCACATAGTCACCGAGTGCAGACTGGATATAACCACCACTGAAAGTGGGAACATACTTCCAAGACTGAGCTTTGGTATCGTTCTCGGCATACTGCTGGACAATAGTCCCCGATTTGGCACGGCCTGAGCGGACATCAAGACACAAACCCGAGTTGATGTTCTTAATGGTAAAGAAACCGCCGCCCGTGTTCTCGAGATGCCATTGTTGAGCCGCCGAGCCATTAAAACGTACGTCTGAAGCGCAAGTCCCCCGTCAGACGAAGCGTTCGGAACATCAAGAACTTGCCTGGTGCCACTCTGGTTTAGCAGATAGTAGTCACCATTCTCAATCAAATCGCATGGGACGAGCAACCACGATTGAGCCTTGGTTCCGTTACTCGAGTACGTAGAAACACTGTTACCAGCAGCGCTCGATCCACCGGAAAGATCGATGCATCTGCCGGACTGTTTGTTTTTAATACGATATCCCCCGTTTAAGCTAGCATCCAGGATCCAGTATGAACGACCCGAAGGCTCTTTACGATATTCGATTCCACGTTTCGCGATTTCCGTCAAATACAGCCCCGAGTTGGCATTTTTAAAGGTATACGAGCCGTCATCTTAACGTTCAAGCACCCACTTCTGCGCCAGAGACAGATTTGAGATCCAAAGCTGCGATGCAGCGCCGGAATCCTTTGACCCACCGGAAACGTCAAGTACACCCGATTCGTCAACAGTTGTCTTAAGCTGAAAAGAACCAGAATGATCTATTGGAGACGTGTTGAACGTCCATTTTTGAGCGGCGGTATGGTTCGCCTGATACATTTGCAGTTGGTTGCCATTAGAGAGAGAAGCGCCGGGAACATCCAACACCTTACCTGTTAGTGCCGAGACAACTTCAATGTGACCGTCAGAAGTCTGCAGAAGACACCATTGCTGTGCCGGAGTTCGATTAGATGAGTACTGCTGAATACGCACACCGGAAGACTTGGAACCACCAGGAATATCAAAAGAACAACCAGACAGCGCAGAGAAAATGGAATAGTAGCCCGTATTCTGGTCGAACACAACATTCCAAGCCTGAGCCGACGAATCGTGACCTTCGTAGATTTGAACAGCGTCTCCGTTATCTAAAGATCCACCCCAAAGGTCAATCACCTTTTTATCCGACAGAGCAGTAGAAATACGATAGGAGCCGTCTTTAACAGGTTGAGTGACGCGCTCGACCCTCCATTTTTGCGCCTTGGTACCATTTGACGTATAAAGGCAGACATTGGCTCCATTTTTTGAGCTTCCACCGGCAACATCAAGAAACAAGCCATTGCAGTCGGAGCGAATTGAATACGACCCGTCAGCGTTCTGGACAAATTTCCATCGTTGGGCTTGTGTGTTATTTGAATCATAAAGCTGTGCATTAGCACCCGCGATTTTTGAGCCGCCAACAACATCAAGCGCCATACCGGTAATCGAATTCTGGATGGAATAAGAGGGTCCCTTCTTAGAGATTCTCCAAGCCCGGGCGTAGGTATGATTACCTTCATAAACCTGCACGTTCGACCCGTTGACGCAATTACCACCCGCAACATCCAACGATTTATCGGCAATAACATTAGTGATGGTGTAAACGCCGTCATCAAGCTCGGCATAGCTCTTAGCCTTTGCCTGGGTCGGCATTACGCCAAGCGCAATAAAAAAGAGAAGCAGCGCTATTCCCCTCAATCGCTTTCGAAAACAAGTTCGAAACGTATCAGCACCAATCATTAAATCACCCAATCGCTTAAACATTTCTTAACAACACCTTGAACGAACAGCCCAATTAGAGCAACACTGAAATCGCCAAGCGGAGATATTTGCGGAAATAAAAAGGCCCAGCATAAGCTGGACCCGACAAACAAAAGGTGCTCCATGGCGGATTCGAACCGTCGACCTTGGGATTAGAAGTCCCCTGCTCTATCCAACTGAGCTAATGGAGCAATATGCAGTTAATTATAACCTAGTTGAACTGATCGCGATATGCCTTGCACACCTCGTCGACGGGGCCATCCATGCGAAGATCGCCCTTTTCAATCCACACGGCACGCTGACAAATACGCTCAACCTGCTCCATGGAATGCGACACAAACAAAACGGTAACATCACCGCTCCCTATGAAATGCTGGATTCGCCTCTCGCACTTCTGCTGAAAGAAAACGTCGCCGACCGAAAGCGTCTCATCGACAATCAGGATATCCGGCTCGGTAATCGTAGCGATTGCAAACGCAATACGCGCGACCATACCAGACGAAAAGTTCTTAAGCGGCATATCGGCAAAATCATTGAGCTCTGCGAAATCGATAATCTCATCGAAATTCGCATCGATGAACTCTTTCGTATACCCCAGGAGCGCTCCATTGAGATAAATGTTCTCTCGAGCAGTGAGTTCATAGTCAAATCCAGCGCCAAGCTCGATAAGCGGCGATATGGTGCCATGTGTCACAACCGAACCCTCAGACGGCTCAAGAACGCCAGCAATGATCTTAAGCATGGTGGATTTACCGGAGCCGTTTGTACCAACTAAGCCGACAACTTCACCCCTATGGACATCGAAGGAAATATGCTTGAGCGCCCTAAACTCCTCGAAGAAAAGCTCATGACGTGCAAGCTTAATAAAGTATTCCTTTAAATTCGTAAGACTCTCGGATGCCATGTTAAAGACCATGGATACATCCTTGACTTCAATGGACAAAGGCTTCTCATCGATTACGCTCATGACGTTAATTCCTTCTAGATATAGAGAATGAACTTATGCTCAGTCTTATGGAAGATCAGGTAGCCAACAACAAGGGACGCAAGCGCCCACGCGACACAAAGGGTCAGCGTCATGGGATCGGGAGTTGTTTGGAACAAGAAAATATCCCTCATAAACTGCAGGTAATTGTACATAGGGTTGCCCCACATAAGAATTTGGAGCCAATGGGGCATGGCGTAAATGAAGTCAGAAGTCCAGAAAATAGGCGTGGCATACGTCCAAGCCGTAAGCACAACGCCCCAAAGATGCTGAACGTCACGGAAAAACACCGTAAGAGCCGAAAGGGCCATACCAACACCCATGCAAAAGAGCATTAAAAGAAGAAGGGCCACGGGCAGCAGAATCAAATGCCAGGTAGGCATCACGTGGAACCAAATCATTACAATGGCAACGGCAACTAGCGAAAAGGCAAAATTAACTAGGGCAAAGAGTATCTTCTGAACGGGAAACACCCACCTGTGGACCTTAACTTTCTTTAGAAGAGAAGAGGCCCAAAGTATGGACATAAGAGCTTGTGAAGTCGAATCAGACATCACCGTAAAGGTCACGTTACCGACAATAAGATAAAGAGGATACATCTCTGGAGTAACCGCGCCGCCATTACGGCCTTGGGCAAAAATGGTCGAGAAAACAACCGCCATAACGACCATCATAAGAAGGGGATTTAAAACACTCCAAGCAACACCGAGAAAACTACGGCGATACTTAAGCTTGAAATCCTTTATGACTAGCTGCTTAAGAATAAAAATGTCCTTGGCTGTCTCGTTTTTTGCATGAGACTCGATAACGACGCCATCGGTCTTACTCATATACAAATCCTTAATACGACGCTGTAAACTCATTTAGTATATCGGCGAATCTGATTAAAACGAGCTTAATACCGAATCACACAAAGAAGCTCATATGCGTGGATTAGAATACATGATCGTAAAGCCCAGATGTTGGAGACCTGAATGAATTTCAATAACGTCGCTGTACTTATCCCCTGCTACAATGAAGCGCTTACGATCGCAAAAGTGGTGGAGGATTACAAGAAAGCCCTCCCCGGTTCAAAGGTATATGTTTACGACAATAATTCCTCTGATGGAACGGCGGAAATAGCAAAGCAGCATGGCGCCATTGTCAAACACGAACCGAGGCAAGGAAAAGGCAATGTATGCCGACAGATGTTTAGGGATATTGAGGCCGACTGCTACCTCATGGTCGACGGCGACGACACATACGACGAAACGAAAGCCGTTGAAATGTGCCTCCCGATTTTGAACGGAGAAGCCGATATGACAGTCGGCGACCGCCTATCCAATGGCACCTATGCTGAAGAAAACAAACGAGCCTTCCATGGTTTCGGTAATAACCTGGTCAGATTCATGATTAAATGGATTTATGGCTATACGTTTGACGATGTCATGACCGGTTACAGAGCCATGAGCAAGCCTTTTGTAAAAACATTCCCCGTTTTAAGCGAAGGCTTTCAGATCGAAACGGAGCTTTCAATCCATGCAGTCGATAGAAGATGGCGAATTCAGGATATTCCCATCGTATATAGAGATAGGCCAGAAGGATCCCAATCAAAACTAAACACCGTATCCGATGGAATCAAAGTTATTAAAATGATTGGCGTGCTGTTTAAGGACTATAGACCCTTGAAACTGTTTTGCATAATTGCGGCATTGCTTCTATTGCTTGGTCTAATATTGGGAATACCGGTCGTTGTCGATTTTACTTATACCGGACTAGTAGAAAGACTGCCGACAGCAATCTTGGCCGTCGCTTTTGTATTCCTCAGCTGTCTAAGCTTGGCGACTGGATTGATTCTTGACTCAATCGCTAAAATCGAACGCAAAAATTGGGAGCTTGTAACATATATGTTCAGGAAAGATATCGTTTCTGAGTAAGCAGAGACTCGATAGAATCAAATAAATTTATCGAGCTACACACGATAGAACATGATCGATTTTCGACGAAATGGCTCCGCTGCATCGAATTCGCAGCGGAGCCATTTCCCTAAACAGACACAGACTTTAACTTTGCTCTAGACATAACCAGCAGAAGCGGAACACTATAAATAAAGGGGAGAAAATAGCGGACTGCCTCAAAATTGGTTGACACTATAGAGGTGGGTGACAGAAGAAGGAAGGGAACCATACATAGAATTGGGATACATAGCCAGATGACAGCTGCACTGCATTTCGAACGGTCAAGTTTACACGAAACAATGCTGTTCGCCAGTATCAAGACAATCGAAACTAAATAGGTAATAGGACTGAAAAATAAGCCAATAAATGGAAGCTTTACAATTAGCTGTAAAGCGCTGGACAGAGCTGAAGATGCAGATTGGAAAATTGCTGGTCTCTCAAAAGAAGGTTGACCATTTTCAGGAGAAACCAACAAACAGCCAGAACCTTCAGGGAAATACAGATACTCATCAAAAGAAAACCAGCCACTCTCTTGTGATAAAAAAGCACGTAAATATGCGTCCGGATGTCGTAAGCCCTGTTTGACAAAGACAACAAGATAGGCTTTCAATTTATCCGAACTGGGCCACTCATCGACACCATCCCAATAATGAATGACATTATCAGCCAAACGATAGTCATATCGATCTCCAAGCCCGTCATATCCAAGCATCGAATCGATAACGGCCTTCTCTTCATCAAGCACATCACCGGGATATTCTTTACAATACCGAGCGGTGCATTGATACAATGGGCCAAGTGCTTCAATTACAGATCCTTTGGAAATTGAGAACAAAGGAAACAAAAACAAAGGAATAAAAACCTGAACAACGCAGATAACGCTAATTAAAGAAACGAACATTCCTCGTTTTGCGGGTATATGCACAAATAGCAGCACAATGCAAACAAGCACAAATACATATATGGTTGTTTTTTTTGAAAGAGCACAAAGTAGCGCATATAGAAAAAATAGAACGAAAGTATTAAGCGTTGGCGTTTTAACATACATGGAAATCCATATATTAAGAAAACCAATTAAGCAGATACAGAAAATAATATCCTTGCATGGAACACAACAGAAATATGCGAAAGCAGGAAAAACGCAGTAAAACAAGTACAACAATGTTAGGACTCTTCTATTATCAATAATAGAAGAGAGAAGGCTGATCTGCCAAGCAAATAATGATGCCTGTACGAACGCCATTAAGATGCAGAGAAACCATAGTGATAGATTGTATGAAAAAATGCAGTGCATTAGCTTAATTACTGAACCCATAATAAAAGTCGTGAAAATAGGGTGATGATCAGTAAATAACGAGTTATCAGACATTGGAAAGATGCCGTGACTAGGATTACCGAAATACTGAGCCAGCTGAAACGAAGTATCAAAACTCAATACTCCAGGGAAATAGACGACAAGATAAACAGACCATGACAATAAAAGAAACAAAGCGAGTTTTCTTGAGCTATTTGATTGAATAAGTCGATCCATGCGCAACAGTGGGCCTTTTACTAATAAGCAATACGCCAAGACATCAATGCACAACAATTGAATGAGCACAAGCAGCAATACCAAGAAAAGTAAAAAGCGGGACGATCTGAAATCACCGACAGCCGTATTGCAAAAGCCTATTGTCACCATAATGGCAATAACTATTGAAATCGGATATTTCCAACGAGACAGATACATGGTTTCTAGCAATTGCATTTAGACACTCAATTTCTTAGATAGATTATTATTGAATAATCGCTTACAAGCGACACCAACGATCGCGATACCAATAAACACAACAGCAGCCCGCATCAAGCTGAATATAAAACCATGCTTCCAACTGATGCAATAATTCAAAAGCCACAAGACGGGCATATGGAGGTAAAAAATGAATAAGGTATTTTCTGAAAACGCCTGAATGATTGAAACAATTCGAGCTCCTTCAAAAGCGGGACAAATATTATTTATGAGCACGACTAGACCAAAAAACTCCATCGCGACGCCGAACTGAACATATTGATCTGGCAAAACTTGACCAGTCCAGCAATACGTTCCATATAACGCATAATATTCAACCATAAGCAATGTAATTCCGCTGAATATAGCAAAAATTGCTAATGCCACATGACGTCTACCAATATACTGTTTCAAATTATCGAAGATACATGGCCCACAAATGAAGATACAGAGATAAAAGGACCAAATGCCAAACGGATTAACAAAAGAAATAGCATTCATAAAGCTATACTTAACGGATTCAAATAAGATAATTTGAAGCATGTCTAGTGCATTGCCGCACATCAACGTAAGCAGGAAAGTTAATCCGATAGCAGTTACAACTTGTTTATTTTGCTGAAATGCGAGAGCGATAACTGGAAAAACAAAATAAATGGAAATCAAAGCATAGATGAACCAGGTATGTTCCACCGGAAAGCCGCTAGAATCTGAACAAGTAATGAAGTAATTAAGAAAGCCTGAAGCAGTAGGAATTGGATCCATGAATCCAAATAAGACAAATAGGCAATATATGACAAATTTAAACAGGACTAAATATTTCACTGTCTTAACTAATCTATTTAAGTGTTTTTTAAAATCGAACTTCTTCCTGAGTAGAAGCGCGCCGTGCACGGCAAAGAAAACTGGGACTGCCGTTAACGCAAAAAAATGCCATATTTGAGAGCCGATAGAAGTCGAAGAAAAAACTGGATAGTGAATCGAGCAAACAAGATAGATTGATAAGGCTTCCAGCCAATCAAACTCAATGACTCTTTTACCGATATCCATGGGACAACTCGTTTCCAAAAAAGAGAGAAAGCAGCCTTTAGGTCAGCAGAAAAGTTGAAAAATGCTCATCTAAAGGCTGTCCAATAGTAAATGCAAATTCAATCTTAAAAGCTATCGTGCCAGTTTTTTAAGATTGAGAATACCGAGATAGGTTTTTTTACCATATAAGGAGAAATATGGTAAAGCGTGTCTACCAAATTCCAATTCCACGTAGCCATCATTTAGTAGTTTTTTCGCAAGACACCGTTTTATTGAAGGGTCAGACAAAGTCGAAATATTCCAAATTGAATAATCAAGAGCCCAGTTTAGGAAGCTGCGCTGCAAAGCTTCATAATTGCCGATCTCTTTAAGATCTTCTTTAATACGGCAAATTGCTTGGTAAAAACACTCAGGATTGGCATCGCGTGAATTAGAGACAGACCCCTTTCTTGTCAAACGATGCTTGACAAGAACTTCGCTAACAACAGAAATCAATTTAGCGCGGTAAAGAAGCCCATATACAAATACGCCGTCTTCACTATTAGCCAAATCAGTGGGGAATAGCAATTTCGAGTCTCTAATTAGCGATGTTTTATACAGCCTATCCCAAGGCCAGCCCATAAATGCCTCGAACAAAGTATCAGAGACGTCATCGACAGTAAATGAATCTTTCGAAGGAATAAGGTCGAGCTTCAATGCCCAAGGCGTTGGAATCGATTGATATGATTTGCCATCATATTCGCAACTACTGCAAACTACAATATCAGCATCTGTAAGCTGTGCACGCTTATACAGCTTACTAAACATGTCGAAGGCAAAAATGTCATCAGAATCAAGGATCAACGTGTAAGCGGCGGAGACTTCCTCGAGTGCTCTATTGCGAGCGGCTGCAACGCCCTTATTCTCCTGATCTATAACCTTTAAGCGAGAATCAAGCTGCTCATATTCAGCAAGAATATCTCGAGAAGCATCTGTTGAACCATCATTGACGCAAATGATTTCGAAATCAGCAAAATCCTGAGCGAAAATGGAATCAAGTGTTTCCCTCAATACCTCGGCGGTGTTAAAGACGGGAAGAACCACGGAAATCTTAGGCTCAGTATGAGCTAAGCTAAATTTAGGAAGTTTCCTTGACACCATCTCATTATCAATGAAGTCAACGAGCATGGACCTGGAGTCATCACGTGTCAATTTACTCTGAATCAACGCTTTCGCTTGGTCAAAACCACTTTGTTGTGCGACTTGGAAGACAGTTTTAACCTTACGTTCGAAACGCTTAATCCCGTGTTGATAGTCAACACCCTTTGTAATGAAATCAATAAATGCCTGTGGATCGGAAATTGTTGTCTCAACGGCAGACAATTGCCCAGGAGCAAACAGTGTAGGATCAACCTCTCCTGCCGCCTTAGCTTCAGCATATTCAGCGCCGAATCTTTTAACAAAATCAAGCCGATATTCGTCAGCCACGCGACCAGCATTCCATGTATATGCATCGCACATCATTTTTGTTGCAACAGGTGAAAGCGAATCATGTAAATCGGGTCGGTCCTCACGAAGCCAACGACGAATCTCCTCATACTCAAGACAAATGGTATTCATTTTGCCAGGATTATTAATTGAAGACGCCTCGTTATCCTGTCGATAATGGACAAAAGGCTTATGTACAAACATAACTCGTTTAGCGCAAGCCCAAATTTTGAAGTTAAATGCAGTGTCCTGATAGGCAGCACCAGGCGTCTCTAATAGGCGGAGGTTATTCTTTTTGATGAAATCAGTACGGTAGATAGCCGACCACAAAGCAGGCTGAACATAGAAACAATGTTGATTATCGCGCATGCTCGGGTCAATAACCCGATCACACTCATGATTTCCAAACAGCTCTAGCAAGTGATCGTTCTTGATTTTTTTAGCCCAATAGAGATAAAAATTAGCTCGAACAACCTCCAAATCAAATGCATCCGCATAGTTCACGAGCGTTTCAAGCATATCAAGATCGGCAAAGTCATCGGACTCAAGAATCGTAACATACTCGCCATGAACCATATCGAGACCAGTATTTATTCCAACCCCATATCCGCCATTTTCTTTATCAACGACAACAAGGCGAGAGTCGGAATCGGCAAATTGGTGCAGAATTTCGGAAGAATTATCCGTAGAGCCATCATTAATGGCGATAACCTCAATGTCCTGAAGTGTCTGGGCAAGTAGACTCTTGATACAGGAAACAACAAATACTTCGTTATTGTATACCGGCACAATGACTGAAACTTTTGGGCTCATATCCATCCTCATCTCGCTATATGGACTCACTTAGTTTAATTGCACTGAGATTTCGAGAAGTCAGTTTTTAATCCGTGCATAAACTTTATTGATTAAGGGGGTTTTTAGTCGTTTAAGCTCATCGATACTCGCTTGCAGCTCATCGATACTCGCTTGCAGCTCATCGATACGCTTTTCAGCATCAGTAAGCCTTCTGTGCAAATCTGCTCGGATACGTTCTCCTTCATTGACTTCAAAATATAAGTCATCAAATGTTGACCAAACCGGCTGCAAAGCAGAAGAAGAATTCAGGACAGCTTGATTGCAGACGTAGTCAGCAACGACCGATTCATACAATGGTGAAAAACGTGCTTCAGACCAGAATAATTGAGAACCATCAACGTATCGCATCCATGGCTTACAAGGTCCAGCAAAATGAAAGATACTGGGGTCATTTCGTGCATCCAAATACTGGCGGAAAAGGGGTTTCGGAGCATACGTGGCAATATCCTTCACACGGATGCCTTCCGAATCAAACAAAACATTCCATCTCATTGAAAGACGAAGCGTTCGATTTGAAAAAAATCGATTAAGGCAGTCCTGATCAGGATATTCTGGTTTGAAGTCCACAATCCAAGAAAGAAGCTCATTTAACGAAGTCGACAATCTGAGCTCTGAAAGATTCATCAAAAGAACCCCAGAATTAAAATATGAATGGGAATTATCGATACCGAGACGCTGCAATCGGTTAGCTTCCCTTAAATCATATCCTGACACCATTCCAATTGAACCAATGTCTAGAGCAGCAGCAAGACAGTTCTTTTGAATATCAACATCAAATAACGCGGAAATATCCTTAAGAACAACTAAATCACTGTCCAGATATAAAACTTTATCAACAGACGGAAGAAGATCAATCAGACCTAGACGAAAAACGCACTCGGGACCAAACTGAGACCCAAAATGATAGCCGGCCAACAGCTTATTCAGTTCGGAAACATCCAGCAGGCTCAGTTTAAACGAATCAGTTTGATACGGAACGGCATCATGGAGATCCGATTCGGTAACATCAAAAGAAAGGACATGAAGGTAATACCGTCGCGCAGGGTCCCTATGACGAAAAACGGACGATACCATAACGCTGAAATACGGAAGATAGCTCTTATTGATACTGGCAGCAAGATGAATCACATTATCCATTAAACCCTCGTCCCACATATAAACTTTTTGTATTTCTCTTCAGTTTACCGTCTTCGAACGCAGTAGGCCTGCCGGTGCGTCGATTAATCGAGCATGTTTGGCATACAAATATGCCAAACATAAGCGAATTCAATAAAACCTGAAGACTATAAGGACTCCGGGTAAGATCTATTTTTTCGAAATTGCATATAAGCAATATAGGACCCATAGGCAGCATAAGGTACAAGCATTACAAAATTATTAATGACGTAGCAGGATTTGGCCTCCCAAAGAATATGAAACAAAAACCCTGCGAAAAAGACAATCAAGGGTAATAGTTTTAACAAGTCACACTTTTTACGATAAGCAAAGAGTCCTACAGCAGCGAATATATATATATAAGATTGAAATGCATCCATAAAAACTAGAGACAACTTATGTAATAGCCCTTTTCTCCATGAATTTTGAAGGATGGAATCATAGTTAAGCGATTCGGTGACGCCACTTAGTTCAGAATCGAATGGCTTCTCGCCGTATCCCGTATAAGTAATCCAAAACGATTGGAAAGAGGGATCAAGCCATTGCGAACCAATCTTTAGACTATAAAACTGGAAGAAGTCAAATTCATTGTCAAGAAAGTATCGAATTCTTTCCTTGACATAATCCAACGAATTGCTCGAAATATCGGCTTGATTACCATCAAAAGAGTAGTAAACCTCCTCGATATAATTATTATACCAGCCAGCACATCTGGGACCGTCCTGCATGCCCATTGCAATCCAAGCAGTTTTTGGTATGCCGTTGTCCAAATCGCAATCAACGGTTCGGCAAATTATGGAAGACGGGACAATGGACGCAATTAAATAAGTAACCACTAGACATAAAACGATCAAATATTTAGCAGGCTTTACAAAAGAAAGCTTGCTGGAAAACAGCCAAACGAATATTGAGGACAATAAGAACAATAGGCTGTTCAAACGAATAATTAATGCAAGCAGATAGAAAGAAATATGGAGAATTATATATAAGGGCCTTGGTGCTTTTTGGAGGTATAACAGCTGGTAATAAATCGCCGCCGCGCACAGCATAAATGAGGGAACATTCCCATAAATAAAATGGCTAAACAAAGAAAACGGCAAGAACAAAACCATCAATAGCAGAACAAAAATGCAGACAGTATTCGACTTGAATATACGCTCAGTTATTAAGCAAATGTAATTATATGAAACGATCAGCCAAATCACATTCAATAAGCGAAAAATAGGCCAGTTAGAGAAGCCAAATAGTTTTCCAATAATATAAAAATATAAAACTAAGCCAGATTGAAAGGGATATTTGGAAATATAGCTGGCTTTTTCAAATAGTGAGACATCGCCCTCCGACAATCCCCTTGCAACGTTTAGGCACGCCTCTTGATCAGCAACTGGATGAAAATTATTTAATAGAATCCAGGTCAAGCCTAATACGGCTATACAAATGCTTCCATACAATCTAAACATTCCTAGATTGCTATTCTTGATACGAGAAATAAATAAAAAGCAAATTAAGATGAACACAGGAAGCAGCGCCAAAGACGCAATCGAATACCTGGCAGCAATTTCCGGATGCTCGATATAAGAGTCAGGAAACACAAAAGTGAAAATTAGCGAACATACGGCCAATACTCCAACAACAATAAATCCCAGATAAGACAATAGCCGAGATAATATACATTCTAATTTGCTCATAACCCATCCCAAGCGAACGTAAGAACAACTCTAATACCTGTCAACTGACACAAACAAGATAGGCAAATGATGCCTACCGAATAAAGACTTAAACCATAGGGAGCATCTCGCCCGTCACGGGGTCGAAGAACCTCTCGCCGAGGCCCTCCACCTCCTGCAGGCCGTAGAGCATGGCGCCGTCCTCGCCGTAGAGCACGGTCTTGTAGCCCAGGTCGGTCAGGCCGGTCGACAT
>NZ_JBQKDI010000006.1:0-122003 GCF_052121915.1 Collinsella sp. LCP19S3_B11 | reverse complement strand
TGCGACACATCTGGTGTGTCCATCCTCGCAGTATCCGGTTCTCAAGGTGCACGCCTGCGCCGGTTCCCGGTCCGACCGGGCCGCGCGGCAAGGAGATATATTGCCAGACCGCGAAGCGATGTGGGACGTCAATTCCACTCTTCATAAGTCCTACACAATATATCGCTTTCTATATAAGTAATAGAAAGGCTGGTGCAGAAATACTGCACGTATCAGATGATGACCCTTCGGTTAAGAGATATATAAAGATCGGTCACCTGTAAGTGTCTATCTACCCGCGCTTTTGCTATATAAACCAGCGCCTTAGATAAAAAGAGGGAGCGCCGCGCACAGCGCGACACTCCCCTAGCGATTCAAGAGAATCAATTAGGCCTCGAGAGCCTTCTTGGCGATGGTAGCCAGCTCGTTGAAAGACTCGATGTCCTCGTAAGCCATCTGAGCCAGGACCTTGCGGTCGAGCTCGATACCGGCGACCTTCAGGCCGTGCATGAACTGAGAGTAAGAGATGTCGTTCAGGCGAGCAGCAGCGTTGATACGGGTGATCCAGAGAGAGCGAATCTCGCGCTTCTTATTGCGGCGGTCACGGTACTGATACTGCAGAGAGTGCTGGACCTGCTCTTTAGCATGCTTGTAAGTACGCGAAGCGGCACCGTAGTAACCCTTCGCACGGTGCATAACGGTACGGCGCTTCTTCTTGGCGGCAACAGCGCGCTTAATACGTGCCATGTTCTATCAACTCCTAGACGGTTAAACGAAAAACGGGAACGCTAACTTAGGCGAGACGCGACTTGATGACCTTGCGGTCGGCAGCGGCGATCTCGGTCTCCTGACGGAAGCCACGCTTACGCTTGGTGGACTTCTTGCTCAGGATGTGGCTCTTGAAAGCCTTGGCGCGCATAAGCTTGCCGGTACCAGTCTTGCGGAAACGCTTCTTGGTGCCGCTGTGGGACTTCATCTTAGGCATGAAATACTCCTTAATCGGTTACAGAACACTAGTTACTTAGTATCACTTGCCGCTTTATCCTCATCAAAGGCGCCCTTAATTGGGGCGAGCAGCATAAGCATGTTACGGCCTTCCATCTTAGGCTTGGACTCGACCGTAGCGTAAGGCTTAAGATCCTCGGCGAGACGCTCGAGAACGTTAAGACCCTGCTCCGGGTGAGCCATCTCACGGCCGCGGAACATGATGGTGATCTTAACGCGTGCGCCCTTCTTGAGGAAACGCAGAACGTGGCCCTTCTTGGTCTCGTAGTCGCCAACGTCGATCTTGGGTCGGAACTTCATTTCCTTAACCTCGACCTTGGACTGGTTCTTACGAGCAGCCTTGGCCTTCATGGCCTGCTGGTACTTGAACTTACCGTAGTCCATGACCTTGCAGACCGGCGGCTCCGCGTTGGGAGCGATCTCGACAAGGTCGAGACCCTGATCGTCGGCGACGCGCTGGGCATCGCGGATGGCGAACAGGCCGAGCTGAGAGCCATCGACGCCAATCAAACGGCACGAAGATGCAGTGATCTCGTCGTTGATGCGGGTGTCATCAGACTTAGCTATTTTCCCTACCTCCATTCATAAAAAAATAACCCGGCGCTTCTTTGCAACCAGGTCGTACACATAGACATCCTCGATCTGAGGAAGAGAATCTAAGTTGTATGACCAGTCAGCTGCTCATTGGCGCCAAAAGGTGGGAACCCTCGGGTTCCTCTTTAGGGCATTGCGGAAACAACGCCTTGGCGATAATAACACGTACCGCTCGTTATCACATTACGTACACGAAAAAGGGGGCCTTAACCCCCTTGAACGCTCTTTTGCATGTATGGTGCCCGAGGCGAGACTCGAAGGGCCTTCGCTTCGCGAAGCCCCGGGCTTCGGGCGCATGGCGCCCTCGCCACGCTCCGCTACAAACAGGCCACAGGCCTGTTTGCTTAACGCTCCGCGCGCTCACGCGAGTTCGGCACGAAAAAGGGGGCCTCGACCCCCTTGAACGCTCTTTTGCATGTATGGTGCCCGAGGCGAGACTCGAACTCGCACGTTGTTGCCAACGGTGGATTTTGAGTCCACTGCGTCTGCCAATTCCGCCACTCGGGCACGTATTGCGTGAGTTAGTTTATCACAGCTTTCCGTAGATTAGTCCGAAAATGGAACTTCGAGCATTTCGATGAGTTCGACCGTGCGGAGCATCTCGCGCTGGCGGCATCCGCGACCGTCGACCGAGGCCTCGCCCATCTGGTTATCGTAGGGGTCCTCACGCATACCGTCAAAGACGGGTTCAAACTCTGCCTGGAACCGACAGTTTGCCACCATGCGCCATGGATCGAGGTTGCCAAAGTAGTGGCGGCGGCGCCATTCCTCCCCCATCCTGCGTGCCGAGGATCCAAACGAGACATCGGCGTTAAGCCAACCCGTCTGCGGTGTATAGAACTCCGCCCAGTCATGCGAGCCCACCGAGTCGGGCGCAACGTATAGGCCGCTCTGCCAACGTGCGGGCACGCCGGCGATGCGGCACATGGTGATAAACGTGAGTGCCATAACACCGCAATCACCGCGAAGCGAATGCGCGCAGTCATCGGCGATAGAGCCCAGAAGCAGATACGGTGGCTGGTATCGATAGTCGATATGATGCGTCAAATAATCATAGATAGCCCGAGCGCGGTCGAGCTGATCCTCGAGACCATCGATAACATGTTCGGTCAGCTGCTGCAGATACGGCGTGAATGCAATATGCGGTCGGTCCTCGGAAATATCCTTGGGCAGCGGCGCGTCCATACACGGATGCGCCGGAAGCGCTCCCCCGTAGATATCGCAATAAGCGGCATCAATCAGATAACGATAGGTCACTGAGAACGATCGATCAGCCGAGGAAACCCACGAGGCGGTACGCGCCAAAGCGTTCGCGGGAGCAAGGACCCCCTCCGGCGTCATATCGAGAATCTCGATATGAGACTGCTGGCGGCAGGCTGCGGCAACGGGAAGCCACGCGCGAACGGCCTCCCCCTCCAGAGCACCGGGAACAGACACGGATGCTTTAAGCGTAATGGCACGAGACAGCCCGCCCTGTGATTCCATCTTCTTAAGCATCTGGTTGCGCAGCGCAGTTCCATCCGTAGAATCGGGACGCAGGCCCGGAACCTCCTTGGGATACACACGCAAAGAATCAAGGAAGTTGTCGAGAACGAACAGTTCACCATCGATAAAGCGCCAGTCGATGCGCTTGCGATCGATCAGGTCGTCAAACTGATCCTCGGTAAACTCCGGCCACTCCTCGCGGATCATCGCAATAGCCTGATCGCGCGACACCGAAAAATGAAACGACGTCTCGATCATGCGATACCGCTCGGCACGAACGCAAGCGGCCAACGAGGGATCAGGGCTCTGCTCCAAAAGACGGTCGCAAGCCGCAACAGCCTGCGCCAGGTACCCGGCGTCCTTGAGACGAAGGATCTCAGGTGGCAATCCAATGTCGAGATGACGAAAATCATCGCAACAAACATCAACAGAGCAACCAACGGGGCCCTCGGCAACAACCTTTCCATCGGCAGGCAAAACATTAACGACAGCCATAACCACTCCCACGCAGAACGACAACCCGAGACCATTGTACCGACATAAAAAGAAAGCCCCAACAAGGGAGCCATCAACACCGCTGAACGGTAGTCAAATAAATAATTCAGCCCAGTAACCCCGTAGCGAGTTAACGAAGGAGGCCCCGTTTCCCCGGAGCTGATTCCATCGCGCGACTTCTGGCGAAGCCAGGTGAGCGCGAGGGAAACAGCGTAGGGGAAACGGGGCCTCCGGCGGGAAGTTAAACCGCTACTTACGCCTTGTTGACGGAGCCAAACTCCTCCATGAGCTCCTTGGTGCGAGCAACGATGTTGTCGCGACCAGGCTTGAGGAGCTTGCGGGGGTCAAAGCCCTTGCCCTGCTGATCCTTGCCAGCCTCGATGTACTCGCGGACGCCCTTGGCGAAGACGAGCTGCAGGTCGGTGTTGACGTTGATCTTGGAGATGCCCAGGGAGATGGCCTTCTTGATCTGATCCTCGGGGATGCCGGTACCACCGTGCAGGACGAGGGGCAGGTCGCCGGTCTGAGCCTTGATCTCGCCCAGACGCTCGAAGGAAAGGCCAGCCCAGTCGGCGGGATACACGCCGTGGATGTTGCCGATGCCGCAGGCGAGGAAGTCGACGCCCAGGTCAGCAATCTGCTTGCACTCAGCGGGGTCAGCGAGCTCGCCGTTGGAAGTCACGCCGTCCTCGGTGCCGCCGATGCCGCCGACCTCGGCCTCGATGGACATGCCCTTGGAATGGGCAAGCTCAACGAGCTCCTTGGTGCGATCGAGGTTAAGCTGGAAGGTTTCCTCGTGAGAGCCGTCATACATGATGGACGTGAAGCCGGCCTCGATGCACTTGAAGCAGTCCTCGTAAGAACCGTGATCGAGGTGAAGGGCGACGGGAACGGTAACACCCGTGGCCTCGACGGCAGCCTTGACCATGTCGGCGCAGACCTTGAAACCGCCCATCCACTTAGCGGCACCAGCGGTGCACTGAAGGATCAGCGGAGACTTGGCCTCCTCGGCGGCCTGGAGAATAGCCAGAGTCCACTCGAGGTTGTTGGTGTTGAAGGCACCGAGAGCATACTTGCCGGCCTCGGCCTTCTTGAGCATGTCTGCTGCGTTGACGAGCATAAAAGAAACCTCCTGTAAGGTTGCTCCGATAACGCATGAGATTTTACCACGGCGTACCCGAGCATAAACGTTCGTTTGTTCACGAATATCGTCCAAACAGACTTTTTTTGACCGTTTGCCCTACGGAATCGGCCCGTTGGGGAAAATATCTTGACGTTTGGACACTTCTCGTGCTTAAGCAGCTGACTACAAAGCTACATCTGCATGAAAGGGTTCTGCATGAGCTCGCGCGCCATAGTGGTCGAATCACCATGCCCCGTTAAACAAACGGTATCGGCTGGAAGCAGCTGGGCGAGCTTGGAGAGCGAACGCAGAATCGCCGCCTCGTCTCCACCGGCAAGATCGGTGCGGCCGTGGCTGCCCGGGAACAGGGTGTCGCCAACAAAGGCGATGCTTCCCTGCTCGGTGGCGGCGAACAAGACAATGCCACCCGGTGTGTGACCGGGCGTCTCGATCACCTGCAGGCAGATATCACCCAATTCAATCGTATCGCCCTCAGCAAGCAATCGCGTCGGCTCGCCCGGATCGGGCGTATCGATGCCCCACATCGCTCGCTGCTCCTCGATATTCTCACGAGATACCAACACGTCCTTCGCACCTAACTCATATAGGAAACCCTTACCGACGGCGGCTCGCGCTCCGGCAACGCCACCTACGTGATCGGCATGGCCATGGGTGCAGACAGCGCCTAGCACGTGCGCGTCAGGATGCGTGGCATAGATATGTTCCACAAGACGCTCACCTTCCCAGGCCGGATCGATAATCAGGCATTCGCCGCTCGAGATTACGGCGTAACTGTTGGTCTGAATGGGGCCGTTTACAAGCGCCTCAATCGAAGCCGTACCCCGAGGGGTTAAGTCCAAAGCTGCAGCGACCATGAGCACGTCCTCCTTCTACAAGCGTCGAGGCATCAAACGGTGCCTCGAACGTAGCCAATATCATTACCGCTGTGCGTTCGTCACGCCTATACGCGACGCTTAAGCTGAGCCCCACCCTCGCCAGGCATCAGACGTCGTGCGTCATAGACCGAGTCGACACTGCTGATGGATGCCAGCAGCGGATCCAGACCGCTCGCGTCCGAAATCTCGACCATAAAGCGCAGGGTCGCAATGCCCTCGCGGTTGGTCGAGGTAGCGGCGGAAAGGATATTTCCGCCTGCATCGCCAATGGCGATGGTGACATCCTTGAGCAAGCCCATACGATCCAAGCACTCGACCACGATCTCGACCTGGAAAAGCGTATCGGCAGCACCATCCCACTCCACGTCAATCATGCGCTCGGGGTGTTCCATGAGACCCTTGACGTTGGGGCAGTTGGCACGATGCACCGAGACGCCTCGACCGCGCGTGATAAAGCCCACGATGTCGTCGCCCGTCACCGGATTGCAGCAATGCGCCAGACGAACCAGCAGGCCGCTGTTGCTCTCGCCCTTGACGATAATGCCGTTACTTGCGCTCTTGCCACGCTTTTGCGGTTTGCGGTTGGAACCGCGGGCAGGCTGCTTGACGACCTCAGCGATGGCTTCGGCCTTGGTGAGCTGCTCCTCGGGCTTGGGATCCAAGATTTGCTCGACCTTATTGCCCACAGCGCGCGGGGCGACCTTGCCCGCGCCAACGGCTGCGAACAGGTCCTCGAGTTGCTTGAAGTTAAACTGTTCCGCCACGGCATTGAGCGCACGCGTGGATCGCGGCGTAGAGATGCCGTACCCGCGCTTGCGCAGGTCCTTGGCCAGCATATCGCGACCGGCAGCAGCGTCATCGTCTTTGGTCGCAGCGGCGAAGTAACGGCGAATCTTTGACTTGGCCGAAGGCGTCTTGACGATCTTGAGCCAATCGCGCGACGGCTTGGAGCTCTTGTTAGTCAGGATCTCGACACGGTCACCCGTCTTGATTTCGTGCGTGAGCGGGGCCACCGCACCGTTGATTTTGGCGCCGACGCAGTGGTTGCCGACCTCGGTATGAACAGCGTAGGCAAAGTCGAGCGGTGTAGAGCCCGCACGAAGCGCCATGACCTCACCCTTGGGCGTAAAGACAAAAATCTCCTGGTCAAACAGGTCGACCTTCAGTGAGTGCAGATATTCTTTGGCATCGGTGATCTCGTCAGAGGCTGCCCAATCGAGCGAGTGCTTGAGCCAGTTAATCTGATCGTCCAGACGCTGTGCGTCGTTGGTCTTGGAGGCAGACGATCCGCCCGATTTCTTATATAGCCAGTGGGCGGCGATGCCGTACTCGGCCTGCTCGTGCATCTCGTAGGTTCGAATCTGAATCTCGAGCGGACGGGCCGTGGGGCCGATAACCGTCGTGTGGAGCGATTGGTAGTTATTGACCTTGGGCATGGCGATATAGTCTTTAAAACGACCGGGCATGGGATGCCATAAAGTATGCACGGCACCAAGCGTGGAATAGCAATCGCGCACCGAATGGGTGATGACGCGCAGCGCCACCAGATCATAAATCTCGGAGAACTCCTTGCCCTTGCGCTTCATCTTTTGATAGATGGACCAATAGTGCTTGGAACGACCGTTGATCTGAAAATCCTCAAGGCCAATGCGGTCGAGCTCATCGGTAAGCGTCTTGATAGTCTCGGCCAGAAAGCGTTCGCGAACCTCGCGTGACTCTGCCACCATGCGGGCGATGCGCTGGTAAGCGTCGGGTTCAAGGTAGAAGAAGGACAGATCCTCGAGTTCCCACTTGATAGAGCTCATGCCCAGGCGGTCGGCCAGGGGCGCATACACATCCATGGTCTCGCGCGCCTTAAACAGGCGGCGGTCCTCGCGCAGGGCGGCAAGCGTGCGCATATTATGCAGGCGGTCGGCGAGTTTGACGATGATGACGCGAATGTCCTTGGACATGGCGAGGAACATCTTGCGCAGCGTAAGCGCCTGCTTTTCGTCCATGTTGTCGACTTCAATGTTGGTGAGCTTGGTCACGCCGTCGACGAGCTCTGCCACGGTTTCGCCAAACAGACCCGAAACATCGGCAAGCGAGGTATCGGTATCCTCGACGGTATCGTGCAGCAATGCAGCGCACACCACATCGCAGTCCATCTTAAGGTCGGCCAAAATGATAGCCACCTCGACGGGATGGTTAATGTACATCTCACCCGAGCGCCGCTTTTGGTTGCAGTGCTTCTCGGCAGCAAAGCAGTAGGCCTGCTCCACCTTGGAGAAGTCATCCTCACTCATATATTTAAGGCACAGGCGCTCCAGCTTGTCGTAGCTGTCCGCCATAATCTCGGGCGGCAGATCATCGGCATGCGTATAGTGCTCCATCTCCGAAAAGGGCTGGAGGGCGGAATCATGGGCGGTACGGGCTGCGGCATCCATCGAGGTCCCCTTCCCTAGGCCCGCGGTACGATCGGGCGGTTAATTTTGGTAAGCATATCAGAAGCGCACGAATCGAGCGCCCAACTCCGGAAAGCCGAGAACTCCATGCGCGAGCGCAAGCCCTCCAAATAGCGGATCGACCTGCTCAACTGCACGCGCCCGGGGTTTTCGGTCATCGCGATGCGACGGGTATCGTCAAACCCCGAAACGTGACAGAAACCGAGCTCTTCGAAGATTCCCAAGCCGCTTGCCACCGAACGCTCATCGACCGGCGTGCGCGCGTCGATTGCAAGGCACATCTGCGCAATGTCGATATCGCTTGCGCAGAATGAATCGTCCCCCGTCTTGCCACGATTGGAGCGCCACATGGTCTGCAGCGCCCGATAGAGCGTGACAAGCTCATCGCGCTCGGGCGCGTAACAATCGAGCAGGCGCTCATTAATACGAGCGTCACGAGACGAATAGAGCAGGTGAATCACGGCAGGCTGCCCATCGCGGCCGGCACGGCCACTCATCTGGTTAAACTCAATCGCGCCAAACGGCATGTGGTAGAGCACGACATGGCGGATATCGGGCAGGTTGACGCCCTCACCGAAGGCCGAGGTTGAAACGATGCAGCTCAGGCTGCCATCTCGAAACGCCTCCTCGACGCGTCGGCGATCGGAACGCGCAAGCCCGGCGTTATAGAACGCGATATGGGTCGCGCAGTCGGGCACACGTTTGCGCAACGTCTTGGCAAGCGCCACGGACTGGTCGCGCGAGTTCACGTAGATGACGGTCTTCTCCCCCGTCGCAACGATCGAAACCAGGCGATTTTCACGGCTCGCAAGGTCACGATCGTCCTCGAGTTGTAAGTTCTCGCGAACGGTCTCGTCGACCACCGTGCTGGTAATCGGCAATACGCGAGCAAGCTCTGCCACAACTGGAGCCGTCGCGGTAGCCGTTGCCGCCATGACAACGGGGTCGCCCAGGGCTTTAAGAATATCGGGCATATCGAGGTATGCACTCCGGTCACCACCCTTAGCAAGACCGGCATGGTGCGCCTCATCGATAACAACGAAGCCAATACGTCCAGAACGCGCAAATCGATCGCGGTGGATAGACAAGAACTCGGGCGTCGTGAGAACGATACCGGTGCGACCCGAAGCAAGGCCGGCGAACACGTCATCGCGTACGGCCTCCACGGTCTCGCCAGTCAGCACGCCGACGCCAATGCCGAGCGCGGCCATCGTCGAGGAAAGGTGATAGGCCTGATCGGCAACGAGCGAACGCAGAGGATAGACAAAAATGCTCGCACGCCCGCGAAGAACCGCCTCGCGCGCGGCATGCACATGGAAAATCAGAGACTTGCCACGCCCCGTCCCCATAACGGCCAAAACGCTCTGATGGTCGGCAAGCGCGTCGAGCGCCTCGACCTGCGCGCGATGCGGCTGGTTCGAGCCGATAAAGCTATGGATAAGCGAGCGCGTGAGCTCGGTATAAGAAAGCTGGGCGAGCGTCTCGCGTTTACGCGACTCCAGGCGCAGGCCAGAATCCGCCGGTTGCACGCCGCGGCGAAGCTCACATGCCGGATCGTCGATATTGGGCGCCGCGGTATCGCGCACCAAGACATCTTTGATCATGAGCTTGGGCTTCACACGTCCCTGCCAATGCTCGGCCACGGCCTCGAACACCAAGTCGACGGCGCTGTCGCAATTGATGAGCCTATCGATCTGCGGCACGCGGAACATGATGGCCGGCACACTCGCGGCGCCATCGGTTGCCACAAAGCGCATGTGCTCGCCGGTTTTGCCCACCACGGCGCGATCGCACATCGTCACGCCCTCGGCGGCCAGAAGCGGCACCTTATTGCCCTGGCCAAACGGCTCAAGACGGGAAATTTGCTCGATGGTCTCGATATTTAGCTCGGAGAGATCAACGGTGGCGGCAACCTCGTCAGTGTCCTCAAAGTCCTCGGCGGGAAGCTCCGATAGCACGGCCGAAAGGCGACGGCGGAACTCATCGAGCTTGGATGCCTCGATGGTCACACCCACCGCACCGGCATGCCCGCCGCGACGAATCAGCAGGTCGGAGCAACGCTCGACGGCGTCGAACAGGTTGATCTTGCCCACCGAGCGGCCCGATCCGCGCGCAACGCCATCCTCGATCGAGAAGAGCAGCGCCGGCACGTGATAGCGATTGGTCAAGCGGCTCGCCACGATGCCCTTGACGCCCTCGTGCCAGCCCTCGCCGCCCACGACGATTGCGCGCCCGCCGTCATAAGTCTCCTCGACCTTCGCCATGGCATCGCGCGTAAGCTCGGCCTCGATCTCGCGGCGTTGGCGATTGATTTCCTCGAGCTCGGCGGCAAGCGCGCTCGCTTCGATGGGGTCGCGGGCAAGCAGCAGGTCGAGCGCCAGCTTGGGATCGGCCATGCGGCCGGCAGCATTCAGACGGGGGATGAGCGAAAACGACAGGCCGTCGGCCGTAATGGTAGAAAGGTCGGCCTTGGCAAGTGCGGCAAGCGCGATATAGCCGGGACGGGCCGTCACGCGCATCTGCTGGATGCCCTCGGCGACCAGTGCGCGATTCTCGGGCGTAAGCGGCATCATGTCGGACACGGTGCCCAGCGCCGCGACCTCTATCAGCGAACGCCAATACGACGGCTTGCCCAAACGCTCGCCCAGGACCTGCACCAGCTTGAGTGCCACGCCGGCACCGGCAAGCTCGCGCGAGGGACCCTTGTCCTCGAGCTTGGGGTCGGTCAGGGGCACGCCCTGCGGCACCTGGTCGGACGGCTCGTGATGGTCCGTGACCACCAAATCGATCCCCAGGCTCTCCAGATAGGAGGCCTCTTCCTTGGCGGCAATGCCGTTATCGACGGTCACGATCAGCTGGGGTCGAGCGAGCTCGTTAACGCGGTCGAGCGCCGCACGCGACAGGCCGTAGCCCTCGTCAAAACGATGCGGAATAAACGGCGTGACGTTGGCGCCAAACGAACGCAGCGCCTCGGTCAACAGACAAGTCGACGTAATGCCGTCGACGTCAAAATCGCCAAAGACGGCGATGCGCTCGCGGCTGCGAATAGCACGCTCAACGCGGTCGACGACGACCGCCATGCCCGGAATAACGAGCGGGTCCGCCCAGTCGCGATCGAGCGAAGGCGTCAGAAAAAGCTGGCCTTCCTCGATGGATGTAATGCCGTGCGCAACCATAATGCGCGCCACCAGCCCGGGTATGCCCAGGCCAGCCGAAAGCTCCTTTTCGAGCTCGGGGTTTTGCTGAGCGACCGCCCAGCGATGCGTTGTCTTAAGCGATGACATAGGCGCCCACCCCCGATAGGGGCAGGTCGCCGCGATACCTCTCACGGTTCATAGCGATGAGTCCTCTGTGTATGCCCGCTTCGGCAGGCAGATCTGTTGAACGGATTTATTATACCGTGCGGCGCGGACGCACAACGTCCAGCACGCCGTGGTTTCGATAAACGAGGGCGGTAATACCCTCGAAATAATCGAGCGTTTCAGCCGCACGGACGCATGCGAGCGTCTAGCATATCCATTCAAAACGGATTCACGAGCAAAGGGAGTCACAAGCGCATATGAAGCAATGGGTTGGACTGGGCAAGTTCCTCGCGGGGCATATGCAGATCATCGTTCCGATTTGCGTGACGCTCGGCGTGCTCTTTCCCCAGCAGATCGGCGTACTCAAGCCCATCGTCCCCACCCTGTTTGCCTTTATGACGTTCCAAGGTGCCCTCAGCAACACCTTCCATCAGGTAGCCGAAGTATTCCGCTGTCCGCTGCACCTGATTTTGGCGCTGCTGGTCTCGGCAGTGCTTATTCCCATAACAGCCTATGCCATGGGGTCGCTGTTCTTTGGCTCCAACCCCAACCTTGTCTGCGGTATCGTGCTCGAGTACAGCGTACCTGTGGCAGTCACTGCCTTTATGTGGATTAGCATGTTCGGCGGCAACGGCCCGCTCGCGCTCACCATCATCCTGACGTCCTCGGTTATCTCACCCGTTACGATTCCGCTCACGCTTAAGCTCTTGCTGGGCGCCACCGTCTCGATCGACGTGCCGGGCATGATGCAGAACATGGCCTTCATGATCGCTATCCCCGCCCTGCTCGGCATCGTGATTAACGAACTCACGCGCGGATGGGGACACGAGAAGCTCTCCCCCGCGCTCTCGCCCGCCTGCAAGTTCATGATGATGGGTGTTATCGCGTCGAACTCCACCGCCATGAGCGAGTACGTGCTGCACATGAACGCGGTGCGCTTGGAAGTCGCCCTCTTTATTTTGATCTTCGCCATCAGCGGCTTTGTCGTCGGTATTCTGGTCGCCCGCGCACTGCATCTGCCGTATAGCGAAACGACTACCATGTGCTTTACCTGCGGCATGCGCAACATCTCTTCGGGCGCCGTCATCGCCACGCAATACTTTCCGGGCGAAGTCGTATTTCCCGTCATGTGCGGAACGCTGTTTCAGCAGGTACTTGCCTCGCTTATCGGGCATCTCTTTGAGCGTCTAACCGGCGAGGAACGCGCTGCTCAGCGCAAGCGCGTCGAGGCCGGCCGCGACGCCATGGCACGCTAGGCTGTCCGCATTACGCGGGTGTTAGTCTTGCTATACGAGCATTTCCAGATGCGCGCGCAGGCGCTCAGCATCGATATCGAGCGTCGTCTCGGCATTGACCTGGGCCAAACGATAGCCGACAAAGTAGGGCGAAACCACCCAACGCGGCAGCGCCTTGGCAATGGTCCGACCGCCCAGGTGATAGAAGAACAAGTTGTACGACTCTGCACGGCCACCGTGGTGCTCGTTTAGGATATAACGCAGAGCTACCTGGATCGCATCGGCGAAGAGATCCGCCTCGGCTTGGTCCCGCGTGTCATCGCTGGTGGAGATTCCCCGCGGAGCTGAAACGTTGACCTCAAAGAACCCCATAATCGGTTCGGTTGAGATGTTGACCGCGATTCTCCCCTGTTGCCAGACATTGATGCCTTCGAAATTGGCGGAAGTCAGCGAAGCATAGCCGTCTTCCTGCTCCAAACCCACAATCTGCATGTGCGGATGAACGAGACTACCGCCCGAGAGCGGACCCTTGTTCTTGTACATGAGCACGCTTCGATACTGCTGTGAATCGATCATCTGCTGCCAGCAACCCAGGGCAAACCGCATCACATGATGCAGCTCTTCCGGCGCATAGGTCACCAGGTCTGCGTCGTGGTCGGCCGACTCGATCAGCACGGTTTGACGGGTGGCGCGCAGGGTCTTGAACTTATTCTCGAGCCAGATACAGTCACCGTCGCGCCGGATGATATTGGCGAGTTCCTCGGTATCGCAAAAGGGGCACGCGGTGCCAGGGCGCCGGTTGTCGTCGGGCTTCCCGCTCGCCTGCTGAACGTCAAATACCAGGGACACGGGTTATACCTCCAGCGGCACGATCTTGGTGCCATGGAGCTCGGAGACGCCCAGTGCCGCAGCCACGGCATCACGGTTGCCCGCGGTAATGCCGCCGCCGGGAAGGATGGTCAGGCGATCGTCCGCGTAGTCGATAAGGTGCGACAGATGCTCCAGGTTGTCCTCAATCGGCGTGCCGGCGGCACCGCCATGCGTAAGGATGCGCGTTATGCCGCAGTCGGCGAGCGTGTCAATCGCGTCGAGCTGAGCCTCGGGCGAGAGCTGGTCAAACGCCATGTGAAAGGTGATGTCGATGGGCTCGCGCTTGCACTCCTCGGTCGCGCAGCCCGCAGCCATCACAAGGGCGCCCAACGCAAGTTCATCGAGCGCCCATCCGCCGGCACAAGGCTTGCAGCAGCCAAAGACCAAGCCGTCGACGCCGGCACTTACGGCAAGGCCCAAGTCCATCTCCATCATGCGCAGCTCGTCCTGGTTGTAGTGAAAGTCGCCGCCACGCGGACGGATCATGCACATCACCCGTGCATCGTGCTCGCGAGCATAGCTGGTCGTAGCGCTGATAACGCCGGCCGAGGGCGTGGTGCCACCAACCGCAAGGTTGTCGCACAGCTCAATGCGTCCCGCACCGGCCGCAATGGCCGCCGGCACCCGCTCAAAGTTCTCGGCACAAAACTCGTACAGCATAGATAGACCCCAGATGACACTTCTATTTCCACACGGCATTGTCGCACTTTAAATACCAAGCCAACGGATCATTTCAAAAGGGGCGCTGACCGAGTTGGTCAGCGCCCCTATTACTGGATGGATTAACCACCAAGATAAGCTTTGCGGACGTTGTCGTCGTGCAGCAGCTCTTGGCCGGTGCCGGTCATGGTGATCTTGCCGGTCTCGAGCACGTAGCCGCGTGTGGCGATGGAAAGCGCCATCTGCGCGTTCTGCTCGACCAGGAGCACCGTGGTGCCGGCCTTGTGCAAATCCTCGACAATCTGGAAGATCTGCTCGATCAGGATCGGCGCCAGACCCATGGAGGGTTCGTCGAGCATGAGCAGCTTGGGGTTACTCATAAGGGCACGACCCATAACGAGCATCTGCTGCTCGCCGCCCGAAAGGGTGCCGGCCACCTGGCGACGGCGTTCCTTCAGGCGCGGGAACTGCTCGTAAACACGTTCGAGGCCCGGGGCAACCGTGGACTTGGGCTGTGTATAGGCACCCATCTCCAGGTTCTCCTCGACCGTCATCTGCAAAAAGGCACGACGCCCCTCGGGTACCTGAGACAGGCCCTTGCCAACCAGCTTGTCGGCGGGCGTATGGATAATGTCCTCGCCCATAAACTTGATGGAGCCGGTCTTGGAGCGCAGCAGGCCCGAGACAGTCTTGAGCGTCGTGGACTTGCCGGCGCCGTTAGCGCCAATCAGGGCAACGATCTCGCCCTCGTTAACGTTAAAGGAGATGTCCTTAATGGCGTGGATGGCGCCGTACCAGACGTTGATGTTGTAGACGGAAAGCATCGGCTCTGCCATTTAGTTCTCCCCCTTATCCTGCTTGCCCAGATAAGCCTCAATAACGGCTTCGTTGTTCTGGATTTCCTCGGCCGTGCCCTTGGCGATGACCTTGCCAAAGTTAAGCACGCAGATACCCTCGCAAATATTCATGACGAGCGACATGTCGTGCTCGATGAGCATGATGGCAATGCCAAAGGTGTCGCGAATCTTGACGATGTTCGCCATGAGCTCCGCAGTCTCGGACGGGTTCATGCCGGCGGCAGGCTCGTCGAGCAGTAGTAGCTTGGGATTGGTGGCAAGCGCGCGGACGATCTCCAAACGACGCTGAGCGCCGTAAGGCAGCGAGCCGGCCTGCTCGTTTGCCAGATGTTCCATATCAAAGATGGACAGAAGCTCCATGGCGCGCTCATGGGCGGCCTTCTCGTGCTTCCAATACGTCGGCAGGCGCAGCACGCCCTCAAAGCCGGAGTAGCGCTCCTGGTTGTGCAGGCCGACCTTTACGTTGTCCTCCACCGTCATGGTGTTGAACAGGCGGATGTTTTGGAAGGTACGAGCGATACCCATGCGGTTGACCTGGTAGACGGACTTGCCCGAGGTGTCCTCACCGTCGAGCAGGATGGTGCCGTGCGTGGGCTGGTACACCTTGGTGAGCAGGTTGAAGACCGTGGTCTTGCCGGCGCCGTTGGGGCCGATGAGACCGGCGATCTCGGTCTTACCGATGGTCAGGCTAAAGTCGTCGACCGCCTTGAGGCCGCCGAACTCAATGCCCAGGTGGATGCACTCGAGCGCCGGGCGCTCGCCCAGGTCGCGGTCGGGAACGATGGCGCCAGAAGGATACGGGACCATTTTGCCCTTGTTGAACTCAAACTTACTGGGCATCGGTTGCCACCTCCTTCTTGGAAGCAAAGCGGTCCTTAATGCGCGCGAAGAACGCCTTGAGCTGCGGGTTGTTAGTAAAGACCATGACCAGAATCAACACGATGGCGTAGATGAGCATGCGGTAGTCCGAGAACTGACGGAGCAGCTCGGGGAGCACCGTGAGCAGCGCCGCCGCGATGACGGAACCGCGCATGTTGCCCAGACCGCCCAGGACCACGAACACCAGAATGAGAATCGACGTGTTGAAGTCGAACTTAGTGGCGGAGAGCTGCGAGAAGTTACCGCCGAAGAGGGCTCCGGCAGCACCGGCGAGAGCGGCGGAAACCACGAAGGCGATCATGCGGTACTGGGTGACGGAGATACCCACGGACTCGGCAGCGATCTTGTTATCGCGCACGGACATGATGGCACGACCGGTGCGGCTGCGGACCAAGTTGAGCACAATCACGAGCGCAACCATAACCAGGATGGCGCCAGCAAGGAACGTCGAGTAGGTCGAAACACCAGATGCGCCCTGGGCACCCTTGATGATAGCGGTGCCGTCTTCGAGCAGGTGCAGGTCGTCGATCGTGGAATTGCCCGTGATGTTAAAGATCACGTGCAGGCCGCGGGAATCGACGCCCACAATGAGGCAGGTAACGATCTCTTTGATAATCTCGCCAAAGGCCAAGGTTACGATGGCCAGGTAGTCACCGCTCAGGCGAAGAACCGGAATACCGATCAGGAAGCCCAGAATGGCAGCGGCGATAGCGCCGACCACAATGCTGATGATCAGACGCACCGGGTCGGACGGAACGGCGCTCTCCAGCGCGACGGCGGTGACGATTCCCGTATAGGCGCCGACGCTCATAAAACCCGCGTGGCCCAGCGACAAGTCGCCCGCGATGCCGACGACGAGGTTGAGCGAGATGGCCATGACGATATAGGCCGTGATGGGCACCAGCTGACCGACAATCATGCGCGGAATCATGTGGTTAGACTGCATAAAGAACACGATGGCGAACGCCACAACGCACATGGCGTACGTGACAAAGTCGTGACGCGTCTGCTTGTCTGTAAGAAACTTCATAACGCTCACCTACACCTTCTCGGGTACGTACTTGCCCAAGAGGCCGGCAGGCTTGACGAGCAGGACGATGATCAAAACGCCAAAGACGATGGAGTTGGCAAGGCTCGTGGAAATGTAAGCCTGCGCCATCGCCTCGATGATGCCGATGAGAATGCCGCCGACAAAGGCACCGGGGATGGAGCCGATGCCGCCGAAAACGGCAGCGTCGAAGGCCTTGATGCCAGGCATGGCGCCCGTGGTGGGCTGCAGAACCGGCGAGTAGGAGCACAGGAGCACACCGGCGATGGCGGCAAGGGCGGAGCCGATGGCGAACGTCATCGAGATGGTGCGGTTGACGTTGATGCCCATGAGCTGGGCGGCGGCCTTGTCCTCGGACACGGCGCGCATGGCCTTGCCCATCTTGGTCTTACCTGTAAAGATCATCAGACCGGCCATGATAACCAGGCAGGCGACGATGGTGACGAGCGAGACGGCACTTACGTTGAACTTGGCCAAGAACTCCGGCACCGGGAAGGTGACGAGCGAAGTGAAGTTCTTGGGCGTGGCGCCCCACAGAAGCTGCGCGGCATTCTGCAGGAAGTAGGACACACCGATGGCCGTGATCAGAACGGCCAGCGGGCCTGCTTGGCGCAGCGGCCTATAGGCCAGACCCTCAATGAGAACACCGAGAACCGTGCAGACCACACAAGAGAGAACTACAGATGCCCAGCCCGGGAGGCCGAGATACGACGTGGCGCAGAACGAGACATAGGCACCGACCATGATGACATCGCCGTGAGCGAAGTTGAGCATCTTGGCGATACCGTAGACCATGGTGTAGCCCAACGCGATGATGGCGTAGACGCTGCCCATGGACAGGCCGTTGACCAGGTATTGGATAAAGACCGTCATGTTCCACATCCCCCTTTCGAATAGGTTTCCAGTTGATGTATGAAACAGGGACGTTACGTTGTCCCCAGATACCAAGCAAGCAGGGAAGGCGAAAACCTCCCCTGCTTGGGATCAAAACCGCTCTATGTAAGGCGGCCTATTAGGCCAGTACGTACTTGCCGTCGGTGATGACATACGCCGTAGGATCCTTCTGGACCTGGCCCTTGTCGTTCCAGGAGAGCTTGCCGGTCAGACCGTCAACGGTAATCTTGAGCATAGCCTTGGGCAGCTTCTCGGCGACCTCGGTCGGGTCGGCGTCGACACCAAGACCGGCCTCCTTGAGGGCCTCGGCCACCGCGTGCACGCCGTCGTAGGCATCGGCGGCAAACTGGTCGGGGGTATCGCCGTACTTATCCTTGTAAGCGTTGACGAAGTCGGCGTTCTTCTCGTCGTCGGCGGAGAACGGGGTCATGAGCAGCAGACCCTCTGCAAGAGAGGTGTCGAAGCCCTCGACGCCCAGGATGCCGTCCATGCCGTCGCATCCCATCATCTTGACGTCGTAGCCCATGTCCTTGGCGTTCTTGAGCAGGACGGACGCCGGCGTGTAGTAGATCGGCGCAAAGATCATGGTGGCGCCGGCCTGCTTGGCCTTGGTCAGCTGGTTGGTAAAGCTCGTAGCGGAGTCGTCCTTAAAGGTCTCCTCGTCAACAATCTCGAGCTTAGACTCAGCGGCCTGGGCCTTAAAGGAATCTGCAATGCCCGAAGAATAAGCGTCGCCGGAGTTATAGAACAGCACGAACTTCTCGTCCGCATACTTCTCTGCCAGGAACTTGGCAGCGTTGACGCCCTGGTTGGGGTCGGTAAAGCAAACCTGGAAGACGCAATCCTTTCCGTCGGTGACGTCCTCGGAGGACGCGGACGGGGTGATCATGAATGTCTTGGGGTCGTTGCTGCACTCTGCGGCAACGGCAACCGACGCACCCGTGGTGGTCGGGCCGACGAGGGCCTGCATGCCCCAGTCGAGCAGGTTATTAAAGGCGTTGACGGCCTTCTCGCCGTCGGCCTGGTCGTCCTCGGCCTTGCTGGCAAGCGGCAGCTCCTTGGTGGAGAAGTCCTTGCAGCCAAGCTCGACGCCCTGGGTAACGGACTTGCCGTAAGACGCGGCGGCACCGGTCAGCGGGCCAATGGTGCCGATCTTAAACGAAGCGCCGCTCGAAGCGGAACCGCTGTCGCCGCCGTTGGAGGAGCAGCCAGCTAGAATGGACATCGCCCCCAGACCTGCTGCGCTCGCGATAACGCTCCTGCGATTCATAACAGGGTTCAATGACTTACCGGTGAGGCTCGACATGCGGCTCTCCTCTCAAATCTCGTCGGGTTTCGGTTACCCGACAGGCCATCCTCCGCCGTCTTCGGCGTTCGCAAAATAGTAGACGCTTTAGTTGAGAAAAGTGGCGATTATTTCAACTTTTCTTTTGCCTTGTCCATTTATCCATATTTATGCGTATTTCTGTCGGTTTATACAGTTTAAAGATTTTATTGTGTGAAAGTAATGTTTCCGTTTTGTTACAAGCTTTCCTGCCCTGAATAACATGGCCCAACCGGTCTCGTTATATGCACTTAGGCGGCGATGTACTTGCCGTCCTGAATCACATAGGCCGTAGCGGGCTTCTCGACTTGGCCCTCGTCGTTCCACGTGAGCTCGCCTGTCAGGCCCTCAATCTTGATCTTGCGCATAGCCTTGGCAAGGTCGCCGGCAATGTCGGCGCCGTCGACCGTAATGTCGATGTCCGCCTCATCGATTGCCTCGACAATCGCGTGGATGCAGTCATAAGCATCGGCGGCAAACTGGTTGGGCGTCTCGTTGTAGGCGTCCTTATATGCCTTGACGAAGTCGGCGTTCTTCTCATCGTCGGCAGAGAACGGGGTCATGAGCAGCACGCCCTCGGCAAGAGAGGTGTCGAAGCCCTCAACGGAGAGCAGGCCGTCCATGCCGTCGGTGCCCATGAGGGTCATTTCGTAGCCCATGTCCTTGGCGTTCTTGAGCAGGACGGACGCCGGCGTGTAATAGATCGGGGCAAAGATAAGCGTGGCGCCGGCCTCCTTGGCCTTGGTGAGCTGGTTGGTAAAGCTCGTGGAAGAGTCGTCCTTAAAGGTCTCGGTATCGACGATATCGAGCTTGGACGCCTTGGCCTGCTCGGCAAAAGCGTCGGCAACGCCCGAGCTATACGTATCGCCGGAGTTGTAGAACAGGGCGATCTTGGCGTCTGCATACTTCTCGGCCAGGAACTTCGCGGCGCTGGCGCCCATGGTGGGATCGGTGAAGCAAACCTGAAAGACCGTGGTCTTATCCTTGGTGACGTCGAGCGACGAGGCCGAAGGCGTGACCATGAGCGTATCGTCGGCGATCTCGCCCGAGACGGCGACGGCGGCACCAGTCGTGACGGGGCCGACGAGCGCCTGCATGCCCCAGTCGCACAAGGTATTGAAGGCGTTGATGGCCTTCTCGCCGTCGGCGACGTCATCCTCGGACTTAAGCGAGAGTTTGAGATCCTTGGTCGAGAAGTCCTTGGCGGCGAGCTTGGCACCTTTCTCGGCCGAAACGCCATAGGTTGCCGCGGCGCCGGTCAGAGGGCCGATGACACCGATCTTGAAGGTCTTACCGTCATCGGCGGAGCCGCCGTCCGAGCCACCCGACGAGCAACCAGCGAGCTCGGCAGCGCTGCCGAGCGCCGCGGCGCCGGCGAGAAAGTTCCTACGGCTGAGCGTGCTGTTGATGTTGAACATGGTGTCCCCCTTTTTCGCTGGCCGCGGTGCGGCCGTCTTGCGGTACGGGGCAAACCTTATGGCGCAAACGTTGACAGTTTGTTACGGAAGTTCGTTTGTAGCGAGCATGTTTCCAATGTTTCCGCAGCGTTTCGGGGGTGCCGTTTTGTGCGACTCCTGTTGCCTGGCGAGCACGCGCTCTCGGTTCACGCTAGAATGCACTCAACATTACTTGATCAATCAATCTATAAGATGCACGAAGGAGCTATCTATGAGCGAACCCCTGCGCACCGTGAACGTCGGTCTGATCGGTCTGGGAACCGTCGGCGGCGGCGTGGCCCGTCTGATCAAGAGCCACCACGATGAGTACCTGGCCGCCTACGGCATCGACCTTAAGCTGACCCGCGCCTGCGCGCTTGCCTGGGAGCAGGCCGAGGCAGCCGGTATTGAGCGCGAGGCCTTTACGAGTGACTGGCATGACGTCGTTACCGACCCCGCCGTCGATATCGTCGTCGAGCTGATCGGCGGCGAGCATCCCGCGACCGAGATCTTCACCACCGCCTTTGAGCACGGCAAGCACGTCGTCTCTGCCAACAAGGCCCTGTTGGGCCGTCACGTCGAGACGCTTGCCGAGAAGGCGCGCACGTGCGGTGTGCAGATTAAGTGCGAGGCCAGCTGCGGCGGTGGCATCCCCATCGTGAGCACGCTCGAGCACGACCTGGTGGGCAACAAGATCCTGACCATCGCCGGCATCCTCAACGGCACCACCAACTACATCCTGTCGCGCATGGACGCCGAGGGCGCCGATTACGCCGACGTGCTTGCCGACGCGCAGGCCAAGGGCTATGCCGAGGCCGACCCGTCCGCCGACGTCGACGGCTTCGACGCCGCCAGCAAGACGGCGATCCTCGCCTCCATCGGCTTTGGCACCCGCGTGACCACCGACGATGTGTACCAGCAGGGTATCCGTACCATCGGCGCCGAGGACATCGCCCAGGCCCGCGAGCTCGGCTACACCATTAAGCTGCTCGGCATCGCCCGCAACACCGACGCCGGCGTCGACGTCCGCGTGCATCCCACGCTGATTCCCGCCGACCACATGCTTGCCAAGGTCAACGGCGCCATGAACGCTGTCTACGTGGTAGGCGACGCCGTGGGCGAGACCATGTTCTACGGTGCCGGCGCAGGCTCCTTCCCCACCGCGAGCGCCGTCGTGGGCGATATCCTGTCGCTCTCCGAGCAGATCAGCCGCGGCGTGGCTCCGCTGCCCGAGATTGAGCCCTATGGCCACAACCTCGCCTTTAAGCCCATGGACGAGCTCCAGACCAAGTACTATGTGCGCCTGAAGGTCGCCGACCGCGTGGGTGCCCTGTCCGAGACGGTCGATATCTTTGCCAAGCACAACATCTCGATCTCGCTCATCAACCAGGTCGAGGACGGCAAGTCGGGCGTCAGCGATGCCTGCTCGGTCATCTTCCTGACGCACCGCGCGCTCGAGAAGGACGTCCAGGCTGCCGCCGCCGAGCTTGCCAGCGTCGACTGCGTGGCCGAGGTCGCCAACGTCCTGCGCATCGAGAACGTCGAGGCCTGGACCGAAGGCGTCATGGCCAACTAACCCAACGCTCGCCTAGCAATACGCGCTTTGAGGGCTCCCGTCCGATGTGGGACGGGAGCCCTTTTGCCTCCTGCCCTAAGCACAACGGCAGAGCACATTTGCGCGAGCCGCTCATCGGTAACGCGCGCTACCGTTCACCGATATGCAAACGCGGTCGATTCCGGCTACCGCTACGCTGTGCTGAGAGTGTCCGCCCGCGATGAGAGGAAGCACTATGTTGCTCGAGGGCAAGAAAGCAATCGTCACCGGAGGCACGCGCGGTATCGGCTATGCCATCGCCTGCCGTTTTATCGAAGAGGGTGCCGCCGTCACCGTCTTTGGCTCGCGCCAGGAGACTGCCGACGCGGCCGTTGAGAAGCTGGCGGCCGCCTATCCCGACGCCAAGGTCTGGGGCCGCTCCTGCGACCTCACCTCACTCGAGGCCGTGACCGAGGCTTTTACCCAGGCTGCAGCCGACATGGGCGGCTTGGACACGGTCGTCAACAACGCCGGCATCTCCCAGCGCTCGCCGCTTTTGGACTACACGGCCGAGGAGTTCGCCAAAGTCATGGACCTCAACGTCGTCGCCGTCTTTAACGGTCACCAGGCGGCCGCCAAGATTATGACCGAGGCCGGCCACGGCGGCACCATCACAACCACGAGCTCGATGGTCGCCAAGTACGGTCAGCCCTCCGGCGTCGGTTACCCCACGTCCAAGTTTGCCGTCAACGGCATGGTCCAGTCACTCTCGCGCGAGCTCGCCCCCATGGGCATTCGCGTCAATGCCGTCGCACCCGGCGTAACCAAAACCGATATGGTCGCCAACCTGCCCGAAGAGGTCATCAAGCCCATCATCGCCACCATTCCGCTGGGTCGCATGGGCGAGCCCGAGGATGTCGCCAACGCCTTTGTTTTCCTGGCGAGCGACATGTCCTCCTACGTCACGGGCGCCGTGCTCCCCGTCGACGGAGCCGCCCGCTCCTAAAGGTCGCAAGCCACGACTTCGAACCTCAACGAGGCCCAACGCAGAAGGCGCGCTGCCTGCATCAACCGCAGGCAGCGCGCCTTCTTCTGTTTGAAAGGGAAACTGCGTCCCGGTATTTCAGCTCAGAACGGGACACAGCTTCCCTCAGGGCCATGTTTTGGAAAGTGCGCCCCGTTTTGAACGCCAATTCTGGAACGCGCTTTCCTCAACGGGCTTCTCGCGGAAAGAACGTCCCACTCTGGATGCCAATTCCAGTACGCATTTTCCGCGGCGGCGTTGGCTATTTGCCGTCGTCGTCCTGGGCTTCATCGCGCGCGTAGAGCTCCAGCATGCGGCGGCGGTATTCGCGCACGGCGAGCTTGGCGCGCTCCAGGCGGCGGCGCTCACGCGGAGTCAGCTTGGACGGGTCAATCTCGTCGCCATAGGTCTTCTCAGCCAGCAAATGAGCGGCGTCCACGATGCGGGCATCGATGTGGCCGCTCGCTGCCTCGATCGAGAGGCGGTCAGCAATGGAATCAAGGGTAGGTATGCCGTCGAGCGAACGCCCATGGCCATGCGAGGTCAAAAGCTCATGCTCGCGCGCGAGCAAGCTCGCTAGGTCGTGGTGAGCGCGCAGGATATCGAGTGCGTCGGCAGGGTGCTCGGCGACCTCTGCCACGGCAGTGGCCGGCGCGGCATCGACCACGCGATAGAAGAGCTGCGCGAGCAGCGGCATCAAGAACACCGTGATGGCACCGGCGGCTACCATAACCGAGGCGACGTCTTGCGACAGAGCGCCTGCGTTGACGGCCACACTCGTCACGGCAACGATGATCGGCAGGGCCGTGGTGCAGTACAGGGCCACGGTAATGCGGCCATACGCCGAAACGTCACGTGTCGCGGGACAAATGCTCATAGAGACAAGGATCGGCACGGCGCGAATGATCAGCAACGCCGCGATAAAGCCCACGAGCAGACCCGGGCGCGACGCCACGGCCGTCAGGTCAATCTTTGCGCCCGACACGGTAAAGAACACCGGAATCAAAAAGCCATAGGCCAGGCCATCGAGCTTGGTCTCGAGCGTATGGTTGCCCTCGGGGATGATATAGCGCAGGACAAAGCCAGCGGCAAAAGAGCCCAACACGATGTCGAGGTCAAAGATGGCGGAAAATGCCACGAGTGTGACCAGGATGAGCACCGTCAGGCGCACGAACGTCTGCGACGTCGTGTCGGCCCGTTCCTCGACAAACGCAAAGAAGCGGCTGCCGACGCGCTTGGAGCGGCTCGGAACCACGGCCAACAGCACACAGACCAGTGCAAACAAGCCAAGGATCACGAGCGTCTGGATACCAGTACGAGCGGAGAGCAGCACCGACATGGCGAGCACGGGACCGAGCTCTCCCCACGTGCCATAGGCAAGGATGGAGTCGCCCACGCGCGTGCCGGTCAGCGAACGCTCACGCATGATGGGCACGAGCGTGCCGAGCGCCGTCGAAGTGAGCGCCAGCGTCACGGCGATACCGTCGAAATGGCTGACCGAGAACCACGGGGTAAAGCGCACGGCAAGCCAGGCGATGCCAAACGTGACGACCCACGTCGCCATACCGTAGCGCCCCTCGACGCCCGTGATGTTCTTGGGGTCGATCTCAAAGCCGGCAAGCAGGAACAAAAAGGCCAGACCGAGCTCGGACACAAGCGAGACCTCGGCATCTACATGGATGACGCCGAGCATATGAGGTCCCAGCACCGCGCCGAACACGAGCAAAAAAACCGTCTCGGGAACGGGCTTTCCGGGAATCGCCGATGCGATAAAGGGGCTTGCAAAAGCCACAAGCGCGATGATGGCGAGCGAAACGAATGCCATGTGATGCCTTTCTCTTGTTTGCGCTTCACTGTAGCACCCTCGCCGTCCTCAATACGCCATGAGCTGTCGTATCATAGTGACGTTTACAAACATGTGGCTCAAGGCGACCGCGAGGCTTGTCCCGCAAACCGACCGCTGCCGCATACCGCACCGTACGCCCAACCGATCAGGAAGGCAGGAACCAATGGTCTCTCGTATTTACGTGGAGAAGAAACCCGGGTTCGACGTCGAGGCTCAGCAGCTCAAGGGCGAGCTGACCGAAATTCTCGGCATCAAGGGCATCGAGGCCCTGAGGATCATCAACCGCTACGACGTCGAGGGCATCGACGAGGAGCTTTTCCGCTCCTGCGTGCCGACCGTCTTTAGCGAGCCCCAGGTCGATGTGACCTACGACGAACTCCCCGCAAGCGATGGCGCCGTCTTTGCCGTCGAATTCCTGCCTGGCCAGTTTGACCAGCGCGCCGACTCCGCCAGCGAGTGCGTGCAGCTCATCAGCCAGGGCGAGCGCCCCGCCGTGCGCTCCGCCAAGGTCTATATGATCTCGGGCGCTCTGGACGAAGCCGCCATCGAGGCCATCAAGCACTACGTGGTGAATCCCGTCGAGGCCCGCATCGCCTCGCTCGACCTACCCGAGACGCTGTACATGGAGACCCCCGAGCCCCAGCCCGTCGAGGTGCTCGACGGCTTCCGCGAACTCGACGAGGCCGGCCTTGCCGCCTTTATCTCCGAGCGCGGCCTTGCCATGGACGAGGCGGACATCGCCTTCTGCCAGCAGTACTTCCGCGATGAGGACCGCGACCCCACCATCACCGAGATCCGCGTGATCGACACCTATTGGTCCGACCACTGCCGCCACACCACCTTCGGTACCGTCCTGGACGACGTGACAATCGATGACGCCGTGGTACAGCAGGCCTTCGACCGCTATATGGAGATGCGCCACGAGCTCGGTCGCGACGCCAAGCCCGTCTGCCTCATGGACATGGGCACCATCGGTGCCAAGTACCTTAAGAAGACCGGCGTCATGACCGATGTCGACGAGTCCGAGGAGATCAACGCCTGCACCGTCAAGGTGAAGGTCGATGTCGACGGCGAGGACCAGGACTGGCTGTTCCTGTTTAAGAACGAGACCCACAACCACCCGACCGAGATCGAGCCCTTCGGCGGTGCCGCCACCTGCGTGGGCGGCGCCATCCGCGACCCGCTCTCTGGCCGCAGCTATGTGTACCAGGCCATGCGCGTCACCGGCGCCGGCGACCCCACCGTCCCGGTCTCCGAGACGCTCGAGGGCAAGCTGCCGCAGCGCAAGCTCGTGACCACCGCTGCCGCCGGCTACTCCAGCTACGGCAACCAGATCGGCCTTGCCACCGGTCAGGTCAACGAACTCTATCACCCCGGCTACGTGGCCAAGCGCATGGAGGTCGGCGCCGTCGTGGGCGCCACCCCGGCAAACCACGTGCGTCGCGAGTGCCCCGCCCCCACCGACAAGATCATCCTGCTGGGCGGCCGCACCGGCCGTGACGGCATCGGCGGCGCCACCGGCTCCTCCAAGACCCAGAATACCGATTCCATCGAGACCTCGGGCGCCGAGGTCCAGAAGGGCAACGCCCCGGTCGAGCGCAAGCTGCAGCGTCTGTTCCGCCGCGGCGACGCCTGCCGCCTGATCAAGCGCTGCAACGACTTTGGCGCCGGCGGCGTCTCGGTCGCCGTGGGCGAGCTTGCCGACGGCCTGTATGTCGACCTGGACACCGTGACCAAGAAGTACGACGGCCTGGACGGAACCGAGCTCGCTATCTCCGAGTCCCAGGAGCGCATGGCCTGCGCCGTCGCCGACGGTGACGTCGAGGAGTTCATGGGTTATGCCGCCGAGGAGAACCTGGAGGCGACCGTCATCGCCGAGGTTACCGCCGAGCCGCGCATGCGTATGGCCTGGAACGGCGTCGCCATCGTCGATCTGTCCCGCGAGTTCCTCAACTCCAACGGCGCACCCAAGCACCAGGTCGCCCACGTGTGTGCCCGCAGTGTGTGGCAACCCAGCTGGGCCGGCACCACGCTTGCCGAGCGCATGACCTCGCTTGTCACCGATCTCAACGTCGCCTCCAACAAGGGCCTTTCCGAGCGCTTCGACTCCACCATCGGTGCCGCTACCGTGCTCATGCCCTTTGGCGGCAAGACGCAGCTCACCCCGAGCTCTGCCATGGTCGCCAAGTTCCCCGTGGACGGCGAGACCACCACGGCGAGCGCTATGGCATGGGGCTTCAACCCCTACCTGATGGAGGCCGACCAGTTTGCAGGCGCCTACCTGTCCGTGGTCGAGTCCATCGCCAAGCTCGTTGCCACCGGCTTTGAGCACAAGCGCGCCTACCTCTCCTTCCAGGAGTACTTTGAGCGCCTGCGCACCGAGCCCGAACGTTGGGGCAAGCCCATGGCAGCCGTCCTGGGCGCCCTTATGGCCCAGGTCGACCTGGGTGCCGGCGCCATCGGCGGCAAGGATTCCATGAGCGGCTCGTTTGAGGACGAGACCGGCGAGCTCAACGTTCCGCCGACCCTGATCAGCTTCGCTGTCGCCGTGGGCCGTGCCGCCCGCGCCGTCTCCCCCGAGTTTAAGGGCCTCACGCACCGCGTCGTTCGCATCGCCCCCGCCACCTACGGCGAGGACTACCGCCCCGATGCCCAGCAGCTGCTCGCCGCGTTTGACGCCGTCGAGGCGCTCACCGCTACCGGCGACGCCCTGGCCGTCTCCACGCCCGGCTACGGCTGCGGCGCCGAGAGCCTCTTTAAGATGTGCGTCGGCAACCAGATCGGTATCGAGCTTGCCGAAGATGTGGACGTGGAGAGCCTCTTCACCCCGCTCTACGGCAGCTTTATCGTCGAGCTCGCCGAGGACGCCGAGCTGCCCGAGGTCGCCGACGGCGTTGTCGTCGAGCCCCTGGGTACCACCGTCGAGGGCTATGTCATCGACACCGGCTCCGAAGTCATCGAGCTCGCCGAGCTCCAGGAGGCCTGGGAGAGCGGTATCGAGGGCGTCTTCGCCTACCGCAGCGCCGGCGAGACCCCCGAGGTCGAGGCCATCGACTTCCGCGCCAAGGATATCCACGTGTACGGCGGCGCCAAGATCGCCCGCCCGCGCGTGATCATCCCTGTGTTCCCCGGCAACAACTGCGAGTACGATAGCGCCCGCGCCTTCCGCGCCGCCGGCGCCGAGGCCGACACCTTCGTGATCAACAACCTCACGCCCGAGGCCGTCGCCGAGAGCACCCACGAGCTCGCCCGCCGCATCCGTGCAAGCCAGATCGTCATGATTCCCGGCGGCTTCTCGGGCGGCGACGAGCCCGACGGCTCCGCCAAGTTCATCACGGCGTTCTTCCGCGCTCCTGAGGTCACCGAGGCAGTCCGCGACCTGCTCAAGGCCCGCGACGGCCTGATGCTGGGCATCTGCAACGGCTTCCAGGCCCTGATCAAGCTCGGCCTGGTGCCCTACGGCGACATCGTCGACGCCATGCCCGATGCGCCCACGCTGACGTTCAACACCATCGGTCGCCATCAGAGCCGTCTGGTGCGCACCCGCATCTCGTCCAACCTGTCCCCGTGGCTATCGCAGAGCAGTCTGGACGACCCCTACACCGTCGCCATCAGCCACGGCGAGGGCCGCTTTGTCGCCAACGATGAAGTGCTCGCCCAGCTGATTGCCAACGGCCAGGTCGCCACGCAGTACGTGGGCGAGGATGGCAAGCCCAGCATGGATCTCTCCGTCAACCCCAACGGCTCCGCGCTCGCCATCGAGGGCATCACGAGCCCCGACGGCCGCGTCCTGGGCAAGATGGGCCATGCCGAGCGTCGCGGCGACAACCTGTACCGCAACGTGCCCGAGCATGTCCCCGGCGATAAGTTCATGCCGATCTTTGAGAGCGGCGTAGCCTACTTCGCTTAAATACGTTCCCATCGGGTACAATCCCCTCGGGTAACAACACCCGCCACCGGCACACCCGGTGGCGGGTTCTTTTTTACTTCGCGCATACAGGAAGGACATCATGGAAAGCCGCAAGCCGTATCTCGCCACCCTGCCCGGACTCATCCTGGGCTGCCTCGTCTGCTGCGCACTCTGGGGGTCGGCTTTCCCCTGCATCAAGATCGGCTACGAGCTCTTTGGCATCCCCGCGCACGATAGCGCCTCGCAGCTGCTCTTTGCGGGCTTGCGCTTCACGCTTGCCGGCGCCCTGGTTATCGTTGGGATGAGCGCGGCCCAGCGCTGCCCACTCGTTCCACAGGCTCGCGACATTAAGCCCATCTGCATCCTGTCGCTCTTCCAGACTATCGGGCAGTACTTCTTTTTCTACCTGGGACTCTCGCGCGCCAGCGCCATGTCGAGTTCCATCATCGAGGCCAGCGCCAACTTCCTCGCCATCCTCTTTGCCGCTCTGGCGTTTCGCACCGAAAAGCTCGATGCGACCAAGGTGCTCGGCTGCGTACTGGGCTTTGCCGGCGTCGCATTCGTCAACCTTTCGGGTGCGGACGGCACCTTTGGCTTTACACTCGACGGCGAGGGATTTATCTTGGCTTCCACTATTGCGGGCGCCCTGTCGACCTGCCTCATTGGCATCTTCTCGCGCGAGCATGACGGCGTCTTGCTCGCCGGCTGGCAGTTTTTGGTCGGCGGTTTGGTCCTTACCGCCATCGGGTTTTTGATGGGCGGCGCGCTATTCCCCACCGAAATCGCCCCCGCCATCGCGCTCATCATTTATATGGCGCTCATTTCCGCCGTCGCGTACTCGCTGTGGTCCCGCCTACTCGCCGTCAACCCCGTTAGCCGCGTTTCGGTCTTTGGCTTTATGAACCCGGTCTTTGGCGTGCTGTTGAGCGCGTTGTTGCTCGGAGAGGGCGCTGGCACGAGCCCCGTTACCGTAATTGTGGCCCTGCTCTTGGTCTGCAGTGGCATCATCATTGTCAACAAACCTAAAAAGGCCTAACAAACCACCCCGTTTGGAAAAGGGCAGCTCTCGCTTTAGCTTAATGGAGTACACTGTATCTCGTTGATTTCGTACCGAGTCGCGGCGGCAGACGCCGTCTTGCCGTAACGCGCCGGCGACATCGAGGGGATACAGATGCATAAGAAACTGGTTATGGGAAACCAGGCCTTTGCGTATGCCGCGCTTGCGGCGGGCGTTCGCGTGGTCGCCGGTTACCCGGGCACGCCGTCGACGGAACTTGTCGAGACAGTTGCCAAACTCAAGGCCCAAGGTAGTGCCGAGGGTGTCCACGTCGAGTGGTCGACCAACGAAAAAGCCGCGCTCGAGGTGCTGGCAGGTGCATCGTATGCAGGAGCGCGCTGCCTTTTTACCTGCAAACAAGTTGGACTAAACGTTGCCTCCGACCCGCTCATGAGCCTCAACTACGTGGGCATCAAGGGCGGTCTGGTGCTGTTTGTTGCCGATGATCCCGGCCCCATCTCCTCTCAAACCGAGCAGGATACGCGCCGCTTTGCCGCATTTGCGAAGATCCCCGTGCTCGATCCGCAAAATCTGGAGCAGGGTTACGCGATGATGCAAGAGGCATTTGAAATCTCGGAGCGCTACCATACGCCCGTTATCGTGCGCCCCACCACCCGCGTATGTCACGCCTCAACCTATTTGGAGGTACCCGAGCATACCGTCGCACATCCCGCTGGCACCTTTGAGAAGGATCCCAAATGGGTTATCTTCCCGCGCCGTTCGTTTGCCGCCCATGGCGAGGTTAACGAGCGCCTGCCGCAGATTGCAGACGCCTACTCCAGCGGCAAGGTCGCAGACGCGTTTAACCCCATCGAAAACCATGGCGATGCCACGCCGCGCCTGGGTATTATGGCCGGTGGCGTTTCGTATGCATACACGCGCGAGGCGCTGGCGATTATCGAGCGTCGCGCCGCGGCGGCAGACATCGCCGTGCCGCCCTATCGCTTGATGCAGGTCGGCCTTCCCTATCCCTTCCCCACTGCAGCTGCCGGGCGCTTTGCCGAAGGGTTGGGTCAAATTCTCGTCGTCGAAGAGCTCGACTTTGTCCTTGAGGACGAGATGCTGCGTCTAGCGGGCCGTACGCACGCGGCATATACCGTGCACGGCAAGCTCGACGGCACCATGCCCGGTCGTGGCGAGAACACCGTCGACGATCTGGTTGAGCGCCTGGCGGCGTTCCTTGGCATCCCCGCCCAGGCTGTTACCCCACGCGCCGACGCTTCGCTTCCCAAACCGCCCGCACTCCCCGTGCGCCCACCGGTACTTTGTCCCGGATGCCCGCACCGTGGCAGCTTTTACGCCGTCAAGCAGGCACTCAAAGCGATAGGCGCTACCGACGCCGTCCTTTCGGGCGATATCGGCTGCTACACGTTGGGCAACGCCGCCCCGCTCGATGCCGTCGACACCTGCCTGTGCATGGGGGCCGGCATCACTATGGCCCAGGGCCTAGGTATTGCCGAACCCCCGCGAAAGCAGATCGCTTTTGTGGGCGACTCCACGTTCTTTGCCAGTGCCATGACCGGCATCGCCAACGCCGTCTACAACGGCCACGACATCACTGTCATCGTGCTGGATAACGCCACCACCGCCATGACGGGCGGCCAGCCTCATCCAGGCACCGGCCTGCGTTTGGATGGTACCAAAACCCAGCCCATCAAAATCGAGGCCGTGCTGCGCGCCTTGGGCGTCACCTGCATCGAACATGCCAACCCGTTTGACCTAGCCCAGACAACCGAAGCCGCCCAACGCGCCATTACGCACGAAGGCCCCTCGGCGCTCATCTGTGAGGGCCTCTGCATTACGCTGAGCAAGCCCAAACCCGCGCTTTGCGTCGACGAGAGCCGCTGTACGGGCTGCAAACGCTGCATCACGCAGATCGGCTGCCCCGCTATCTCTTGGGACGCCGAGCAACGACGTGCACGCGTTAACCCGACCCTTTGCAACGGCTGCGGCCTGTGCACGCAGGTCTGCAAGTTTGGAGCCATCGGTCCAAACGCAGAGGCCGCAAAGGGAGGCGAGGCCTAATGCTCAACATCATGATTACCGGTGTGGGCGGCCAGGGCACCGTCCTTGCCGCCAAGTTGCTCGCGCAGGCAGCCGAAACCCGAAATTGGCGGGTGCGCACCGCCGAGACCATTGGCATGGCCCAGCGCGGCGGCTCCGTCGTATCGCATGTCCGACTGGCAAATCAGGACGAGCCCCGCATCGACGCGCCGCTTATCGCCCACGGCGAGGCCGACCTCATCATTGCATTTGAGCCCGCCGAGGCCGTGCGCTGCCTGGGCTATCTACGTCCCGGCGGCGCCTTGGTAAGTGCTACGAGTAGCGTGCAACCCGTAACGGCGGCGCTCTCGCGTGACGCCTATAGCTCCAAGCCCTTTCTAGAGCACCTGCGGCAGACTGTCCCCAATTGCCTGCTGGTCGACGACACCGCACTCATTAAGCAGATCGGCTCGCCTAAAGCGCTCAACGTCGCGCTGCTGGCAAGCGCCGTCGCCATAAGCGACCTGGGGTTCACCGTCGAGGAACTTCGCGCAGCCATGCACGCCAGCGTGCGCTCCCAATTTGTCGCACTCAATGACCGCGCCATTGATGTGGCCGTTGCCGCCATCTCCGCATTCGCCTCCCGTTAACGCAAGGACAAAACCATGAAGATGCAGCCCGCGCAGCTTGAGCTTATTACCAAGCAGTTCCAGACCCTTAAAGACCGCTCGCCGTTTTATGCCAAAAAGTTCGATGGAATTGACATCGCAAACATTTCCACACAAGAAGAATTTGAGCAGCTGCCCTTTTCCGAGAAGGCGGACCTTCGCGAGGCGTACCCGCTTGGCATCCAGGCCGTACCAGACGAAGAAGTCGTTCGCATCCACAGCTCATCCGGAACCACCGGCACGCCCGTGATCATCCCCTACACCAAACAGGACGTGGACGACTGGGCCGATATGTTCGCCCGCTGCTATCGCACGGCCGGCATCACCGCGCAGGACCGCATCCAGATTACCCCGGGCTACGGACTGTGGACGGCGGGTATCGGCTTTCAGCTGGGATGCGAACGCCTAGGCGCCATGGCCATTCCCATGGGTCCCGGCAACACCGAAAAGCAGCTCAAGATGATGCAGGACCTAGGATCGACCGTCATCACGGCAACCTCGAGCTATGCCCTGTTGCTGGCCGAGGAAATCACCAAACGCGGTCTGCGCGACAAGCTCCACCTAACCCGCGGCGTCATCGGCTCGGAGCGTTGGGGCGAAAAGATGCGCAAGCGCATCCAAAACGAGCTGGGCATCGAGATCTTTGACATCTACGGTCTCACCGAGATTTACGGTCCGGGCATCGGTATCTCGTGCCGCGAGCACGACGGCATGCATATCTGGTCCGATTACGTGTACTGCGAGATCGTCGACGCCAAGACCGGCAAGGTCCTTCCTGACGGCGAAGTGGGCGAGCTGGTTCTTACAACCCTGCGCAAGCAAGGCGCACCGCTTATCCGCTACCGCACGCACGACCTGACACGCATCATCCCCGGCACATGCGCCTGTGGCCTTGACCACCCGCGCATCGACACCCTGGTCGGGCGCACCGACGATATGATCAAGGTCAAGGGTTGCAATATGTTTCCCGCGCAGATCGAGGAAGTTCTTAAGTTCGTCGACGGAGCGAGCTCGGAGTACCAGGTAATGATTGAGGCCGTCAACGGTCGCGATGTACTCGAGCTACTGTTCGAAAGCGAGCTGACGGGCGCCGAGCGCGATGCATGCGAGCGCGAAGTGGCTGCCGTCTTTAAGGCCAAGATCGGCTGCACGCCCAAGGCGACCGCCGTACCGCTCGGTGAGCTACCCCGCTCCGAGAAAAAGACGAGGCGCATCTTCGACAGCCGATACTAGTCCCCGAAAGCGCAGAAGGGGCGCACGACCATCGCAACGGTCGTGCGCCCCCTTTTTTAGCGTATCTGGACGCCGACTTTCTTCTTCTCGCGCTTTACGCGGTAGAGCTCCGCGTCGGCAGCACGGAGCAAGTCTTGCCAGGTATCGACGCCATCACCAACCCGTGCGTAGCCGATGGACATCCGCAACAGATACGGAACCTCGGCGCACGCCAGCTCGTCGTTGATTGCCGCGCACAGATGCAAGATATCCTGCTCCGCCATCGCCTTTTGAAGCACCACGAACTCATCGCCGCCATAACGCGCGATAAAGCTACCAGACGCCGAGCAGACTTCTTTGAGTGCAGCGGATATGACCTGAAGAGCATGGTCGCCCTCCACATGTCCATAGCGATCGTTAATCTGCTTAAAGCCGTCGGCGTCCATCATAAGCAGATACACGTCTTCGGCCTGATCCACATTTGAGAAGAGCGACAGTATATAGGTCTCAAAACGGTTGCGATTGTTGAGGCCAGTCAACGGGTCGGTCGAGATGAGCTGCTCCTGGAAGACAATGTAGAGCAACAATATGCCAATCATTATGCCGACACAAAGGCCGGGCACCGAGTATACGACCTGAAAGGTACCGCCCACCAGGGCCGGAATGGCGAAAAATGCCAAGGTTCGATAGATGGTCTTCGTCTGCAGGCTCTCGACCCTGCGAGATTGCACAAACGCATGTAGGGACGTATGTATAACGTAGCAGTAGCTGACAATGGGCTGGATCATATAAGCAGAGCCGCGACTATACACGCCCTGCGAATCGATATAGAACAGGGCGTGCGTCCAGTAACTGGTAAACGCCAGCACGACCACCAGAACCGTAGGCGACGCTACAAGCACCACCCTATAGCGCGAGGCCAAAAGGCGAGAACCCTGCACCGTCTCGGAAAAATAAACCAAATGAGACACACGATGGCAAAGAGCGAAAACGAAACCGCGTTGGAAATCCAGTTGACAGCAATGCCCAACGTGCCGTCCACACCATCCAATAGCACCCAGATCATATCGAATAATATGTACGCGGCAGAGGTGTAGCCAAGCGTGCTAAACAATAGCTGCTGGGTGCTCGAGAACAAGGAGCGACGACTCCGCACGGCAAGCCCGATAAGAACAATCATGCTTAGCAGGAATATCTCAATCTTGAGCGCCTTAACCACCAGGCCCATCTCCCCATCATCAAACCGACAGCGCTTCTCCGAGCCGCACGCATCACCATAACTCCCCCAATACAGAGGGGAATGAGGGAATAATACCAGAGCGCCCGGGCGCTCTCACGGCGCGAGTTGCACGCCAGCATCATTGATGGGCGCCGATGGCTACTCGCCATCGATGTCGGCCGCGACGGCTTCCTCGATGGCCTCGACACCGGCGGGCGACAGGTCTTCCTTGCCCTGGCAGAACTTCTTATCGACCCAACCGGTCAGAATCGGAGCCATGATTGCCGTGATGATGACGGCGGTGGCGATCTGAGCGTATGCGGTGGGCGCAAGATCGGCATAGCGCGGCGCGACCTCGGCAAGAGCAACCGGCGTGGTCATAGCCGTGCCGGCGATGGTGGAACAAGCCACGGCGGCTTTGCCGTTACCGCCGCACAGGCGCTCGAACGCAAAGGTGATGGGACCGACGACAAACAACGTGACAAGGCCCAGCAAGATGCCGGAAATGCCGCCGGTGATAAAGCTCGACAGGCTCATAGACGCACCGAGCTGAAATCCGATGACGGCGATCGCAGGATTGGTGCCGGGAACCAGCAGGTTCTTGATGAACGGGAAGAGGTTGCCCAAAACCATGCCAATCACGAGCGGCAGGATGGAACCGATGATGGTGTCAACGGGAATGTTGGCAAGACCAGAGACACCAAGAATGATCATGGTAACCGCAGGGCCCGCCGTGAAGAACAGGATGCCCACGGCGCCCTGCTCGGACTCGTCGCCAAACTCGCCCATGATGCCCGTGTAGAGCGCCATGTTGCAAAACGTAATGCCGCCGATGATGGAAACCGAGCTCAGGCCCAAAAAGTTGTCGTTAAAGAAATACGCAACGCTCAAGCCCAGCACGGCTGCCACCACAAGCTTAGGAATCAGTACGACGATGCCGGTCTTGATGGCACCCGGCGTGGACTTAAAGCTGATGCCGGCGCCCACAAACAACAGGATCGCGGCGACGATGGTATTGGAACCGCCGCGGCAGGCGGCGGTAAAGAAGCCGCCGATCTCGAAGACCTGCGGGCAGAAGGTATTGAGCAAAAGGCCGACGATCATCGGGTAGATCATGATGTCACCCGGAATGCGCGGTACTTTGAATTTCTTTTGCTCGTTGGCGATCGCTTCCTGTGCCATGAAACCCCCATTTCCGTCGACGCGGAGAAAAGCCCACGTCATGCTTTGCTACAGTAAAGTTTGACCATGGTACCAGAAGAAGCAGACCGGCTCGGTGAGAAATCCGATTCGTTGGGCCCGGACGGTAAACGCACCCCACTCCTATACGAGGCTCAAAACGATATAGAGCCCGATACCCGAGACGCAGCACCACAACATCGACTTTGTCTTGATTGCCACCGCAACGACGCCGACAGCCGCTGCGAAAAGAGCAGGCAAATAAAGAGCGATGTGCAGACGAAACCCGCAATAGCGGTGGGAACATCGACAACGGCGCACCTATCGCAACATAGGCAAGCATCACCGGCCAGACGGTTTTAACGATTTTGAGCACCATAGCGTTCCTCGTCCCGACAAGCTTTCCGAGCCGCATTCGACGACATGGCAGAATCATCGTCCGGCGGCAACCGAGTTCACCTACAATTGCCACCGGATCGAAAGACACAGAAAGACATAGCTTTTTAGGAAGTCGTTATGACAGCTATCGATCGAACGGGGGCAATCGCGGCCTTCAGGACCTACACCGATGCCTACGATGCCGCCAATCCGCGTATCGCGCTCAAAATCGAGCATACGTACCACGTTGCCGAGGCATGCGATGCCGTGGCACGCAAGCAGGACTGGGCACCACAGGACATTGACCTGGCGTGGCTTTGTGGGCTGTTGCACGATATGGGCCGCTTTGAGCAGCTGCGACGCTGGGACACGTTTAAGGATGCCGAGAGCATGAACCATGCGAAGTTGGGCCTCGAGGTCCTTTTTGGCAAAAACCCTGCAGACGCGCCCGCGGCAACAAGTATCCGCGACTTTATCGACAGCCCGGCAGAAGACGAGCTCATCCGCGCGAGCATCGCCTATCACAGTGACTTTCGCCTGCCGGCACAACTCGACGAGCGTACACGGTGCTTCTGCGATATCGTGCGCGATGGCGACAAAATCGACATTATGCGCACCATCGCCGACAGCACCGTCGACACCATCCTCAAGGTGGATGAGGACGCATTTCTCGCCAGCCACTTCTCGGCGCCGACGTTGGCCGCCTTTGACGAGCACCGCTGCGTCGCACGTGATGAACGCGACGAGCCCGCGGACTACCTGGTAGGACTCATCTGCTTTATGTTTGAGCTCGTCTATCCGGCGAGCCGCGCGCTGGCGCGCGAGCAGGGCGATATCTACCGCCTGCTCGACGCGCCCTTTGGTATTACGCAGCCCTTTACCGACCCCGCCACACAGGCAACCTGGAGCCGTCTTAGGGAAGAGATGCGCGACTGGCTGGCGCGCGCCTAGCGCTCAAGCTGGGCCAGCAGCTCCTCGACGACCTCGACGACATCACCGACAACCTTGTACTGGGCAGCACCAAAGATGGGGGCATCCGGGTCCTCGTTGATGGCGATAATGCATTCCGCCCCACCGATGCCGGCAAGATGCTGGATGGCGCCCGAAACACCGATACTCACAAGAATCTTGGGCGAAACCGATACGCCCGTCTGGCCAATCTGATGGCGATACTCCAACCAGCCGGCCTCCACGACGGGTCGCGTGCAGCCAAGCTCGGCTCCCAGAGCCTCGGCGAGCCTTCGCATCAGCGGCAGGTTTTTCTTGGAACCAATGCCGCGACCTACCACGACCAGGCGCTCGGCATCGGCGATTGAAGCCTGCTGTCCCCACTCCTCGGCGGGAATCGAGATCTCGACACGAGCCTTAGCATCATCCGCAAGTGCTATCTGGGTGATCGTGCCGGAGCGGCCGTAGTCAAAGTCGGGCGCCTTAAAGATGCCGGGGCGCACCGTTGCCATCTGGGGACGATGATTGGGGCAGACGATGGTGGCCATCAGGTTGCCGCCAAACGCCGGACGCGTCTGTTGCAGCAGCCCCGTCTCCGCATCCATCGAAAGCACGGTGCAGTCAGCCGTAAGGCCCGTCTGCAAACGCACGGCAACGCCGGGTGCCAGTTCGCGGCCAAAGGCGGTCGCTCCGTACAGAATGGCCTCGGGCTTGCGCTCTGCCACCAAATCGCAGATGAGGCGGGCGTAGACCTCCACATCGTTCTGGCGCAGGCGCTCGTCGCGACAGATCAGGACCTCGTCTGCACCGGCGCAAACCAGATGCTCCAGGTCACCGAGAGAACCCTCGGGGCCCATGCCGACCAGCGCCACCAGGCGACAGCCGCGTGTATCCGCAAGCTCGCGGCCCTTGCCCATGAGCTCGAAGGCAACGGGAGCCACCGTATCGCGCTCGTCGGTCTGCGCGAATACCCAAATGTCTCGATATGCATCGAGGTCAACCGCGCCGGCGGCCTCCTCGCGCTCGATCGAAATGGCATTGACGGGGCAAGCGTCGACGCACCCGCCGCATAGGATGCAGCCGTCGGTTACGCGGGCGCAACGGTTGGGCCGCTCGCCTTCCACTACGATGCCGCCCGAGGCACAGGCGCGAACGCAGCGACCACAGCCGATACAGGCTTCGCTATCGATAATCAGTCCGCTCATCTATGCCATCCCTCGATAATCTTGGCAAGTTTCGCCGCCTGCTCGGACGCCGTTCCGTCAACGGTCTCGCACGTTTGGTCGCGGTCGGGCACAAACGATCGCACGACCTGTGTCGGCGAGCCGGCAAGACCGCAGCGCGCGGGGTCGGCGTTCACGTCGGCAGCGTTGACCACGCGCACGTCCGCCTCCTCGGCCGCACGAATACCGGCGATACTCGGCATGCGCAGTTGGCCAATCTCCTTGGCAGTCGTCATCGCGCACGGCATCTCAAGATAGACCGTCTCCTCGCCGGCATCGCAGCCGTGAACAAGCGCCAGTGAACCACAGGTCGTAAAGCCCGCACTCTGCACGCAGCTCACGTCGGTCACGCAGGGAATCTCGAAGGCACCGGCAAGCTCGGGACCAATCTGGGCCGTATCGCCGTCCACCGCCATCTTGCCGCAGATGAGCAGGTCGAAGTCCTCGTCGAGCGCCTCGATGCCGCACTTGAGGGCATAGGTGGTTGCCAGGGTATCGGCACCTGCAAAGGCGCGATCGGTTAGCAGCAGTGCGTCATCGGCGCCTCGGGCGATGCAGTCGCGCAATAGCGATTCAGTCGCGGGGATGCCCATCGACACCACCGTTACGCGCACGTCCATGCCAAAGCCGATAAAGTCGTCCTTCAGCGCCAGCGCGCATTCCAAAGCGCTCGTGTCAAAGGGATTAATGACCGCCTGCTTGCCATCGCGCACGATGGTATTGGTCTTGGGGTCCATCTTGACCTCGGTGCTGCCCGGCACCGCCTTGACGCACACCACCATATGGAAATCGCTCATCTTCACGCGCCCCCTTTCTGGACGAGCTCATCCAAGAGCTTCTCCGAAAACAGGTTACCGCGGCCCAGCTGCCCGGCAGGATCGAGCTGGAGCTTGAGCCGCGCCGACTCGACCATGGCCTCGTGACCGTACATCGTCTCCAAGAAGCCCGCCTTGATCTTGCCGACGCCGTGTTCGGCGGAGACAGCGCCGCCCATGGCCGTGACCTCGGAAGCCCACTGGGCAAAGAGCTCTTCGCCGCGGCGGTAATCCCGCGCATCGCGCGGCAGAATGTTCACATGCAGATGGTTGTTACCGATGTGCCCCCAGGCGGCAGATTCAAGCCCACTTTCGGCCAACGTGCGGCGATAAAGGGCGATGACATCGGCCAAGTGTGCGTTGGGCACCGACATATCCGACCCCAGCTTGGTAATGGTGGGGTCCGTGCGGCGACGCTCGTCGATGAGCATGTTGACGCTCTCGGGCACCGCATGGCGGAAGAATCGCTGACACTCGCGATCGACCTCGGTGCGCGCGACCCATGTCGCATCGTCGCTGCCGCCCTCAAGCTCCAGTACCCACCCCAAGTGATACAGCTCCTCAGTCGCCTGGGCTTCGTCGTCGCAGTCGAGCTCCACGTAGACACAGACCTTGGCGTCTTTGTCGAGCGCCGGCAGCGAGGCGAACGCGGTCGACTGCTCGCGCTGACGACGCAGGATATCCAGGGCGCCCGCATCGAAATATTCGATGGCAGCCGCGTGGGACAGAACGGGACGTACAGAATCGGTGAAGGACACGGCCTTGTCTTCGTTGTCAAAGAAGCAGCTCACGCCCCAAACGACCGCAGGCGCCGCCTGCAGGGCAATCTCGAGCTCGGTGATGACGCCGAGTGTGCCACACGCACCGATAAACAGATCGATGGCATCCATATCGTCAGCAACGAAATAGCCCGAAGCATTTTTGGTCTTGGGCATGGTGTAGTCGGGAAGGTCGAGCTCGAGCGTGCGGCCCTGCACCGTGACGAGCGAAAGGCGACGACCCTGTGCAAAAACCTCGCCACGGTGAAGCTCGAGCAGGTCGCCATCGGTCAGCACGACATGAAGGCCCGTGACGTGAGGGCGCATGGGGCCGTAAGCGTAGCTACGGGCGCCGGAAGCGTTGCATGCCGCCATACCGCCCAGGCAGGCAGATGCCTCGGTGGGATCGGTAGGAAAGAATTGCTCGGGAGCTTCCTGGAACTCCTCGTAGGCCTCAAGCGATGTCTGGTCCCAGCCGGCAGTCGGCAGCACTTTCTTGCCCAGTTGCTTGCGCAGCTCAGACAGCACGACGCCGGGCGCCACGCGCAAAAGAAAGCGGCCCTGCTCATCGCGGCGAATGCCTAGGTAGCGATTCATGCGGGAAGTATTGAGAATGTGACCGCCATGAGGCACGGCGCCGGCGGCAAGACCGGTCCGGGCGCCCTGAACCGTCACCGGGACACGCTCGGCATGGAGCTTTTCCATAATGGCGCGGACCTCGTCCTCCGTTGTCGGAAACGAGATGCTCGAGGCCTCGCCCGATGTGCGAGACTCATCGCGACCATACTCTTCGAACTCGTCGGTGAAGGGTTTGATGGTTGCAGACACGCGAACTCCCCCTTTAGCTAACTACAGTGTTTGCAGGGAAATGTTACCGCATCGTTTCACCGACATGTTCGAGACCGTCTCCATAATTGACGTTTTTAACGTTCGCGCAATTCGGCGAACGGTGGAATTTTCGAGACAAGCGACGCTTTTGCCACACGTTGCCGCGCAGCCACAACATGTGCATTTATCAGTCAAAAATAGTTGAGATTTTTTTCACATGCTTTTACCTGCGGAGATATCGGCTCGTCAAGCAATTGGTTAGTTATTGGGCAAGTTGCGGCTGATACGGTCGGCATCGACAGCCAAACCAATAGGAATTTTGGCCCCAGAGCAGGGAGGTTTCCATGGCATATTACTGGCCCCAATACGGTTTCGCCATCGAAGTCGATGACGACCCCTATCTCTTGCCTTTCGACGAAGATGCATTTCCAGGTACGGAGGTCTACCACGTCACCACCGATGTGATCTGCGACCCCGAGTCGTTCTCGGCGCTCGCCCACCACATCGCGCGTATCCACAACATCGAGCTCCCTCACGACTTCGACGAGCTCATCTACTCGCGCCGCCTGATGCTTCACATGCTCTTTGGAGCGGACCCGTCCACGTTCGCACGTGTCTACACCACCAAGGACGCCGCATGAGTGCGAAGAAGCCGCCCCGCCTTGCAGGACTGGGGCGTCGCAAGAAACTCGTCGTTGTCTGCCTGGCTGTCGTCTGCGCCCTCATCGCCGTAGGGCTATACGCCTGGCAGTCGCAGCCCGTGCCCGAAGCGGGCGCCTCAGTCACGACGGCAGAAGGTAAATCGCGCCAAGAAATCCAGGATGAGCTCGACGCCATCGTCCGCGACAACATGATGACGATCTCGGTCGCGCCGGTCGCACAGTTGCAGGAAGGCGGCAAGTTGCGCGTCAACGTGCAAAACGTCCAAGACAACAAGTTTCCCCAGCGCTTCCGCGTGATTCAAAACGACGAGACCATCTATGAGTCCGGTGTGGTCGAAGCCGGCAAGACGGTTGAGACCTGCCCCGCCGGCGATATCCAAGAAGGCGAGGCATATATCGAGATTCAGGCACTCGATGCCAAGACCTACGACACCCACGGCAATCCGACGCGCGTCAAAGTGCGGGTGGCACAGGCAAAAGGCTAGTGGCCGACGCGCTCGCAGGGGCAGCACCCTGTCCCCATTCGTCCAACCATCACGGAAACAGTCCGTGACGAGCAGAAAGGATCGATTATGAACACACCCATGAACCTGAGCGGAGCCAGGGCACTCGCCGTGGGCGCAGGGCTTACGCTCGCACTTGCGATGGGCGCCGCGCCAACGGCGGCCATGGCAGAGGTGCGCGTTGGAACCACCGATGTGACGGTGAAGGCCGACATTAGCAATGTTTCGTTTAAGGCGCCAACGGTCATCCCTTTTGCCGCCAAAGCCGACGGAACGCTTGTAGGACCCTCCGACAAGACGATTACCATCGACAACCTCTCGGCATACGGCATCCACGTCACCAACATGAAGGTCACGGCCAAGAACGACTGGACAATCGTTGCAGACGCAAAGACGGGCTCGGCCCAGAACTCCATCGATTTTAAGGTTGGCCCCGATAAGGCAGAAAAGGATGCCAGCTCGGCGACTCAGACTACGGGCCTCGATCTTTCCAAAGACGCAAGCTTCGACATGAAGTACAAGGACATTGCCGACGGAACGGACAAAATTAGGCTCAATGTGAGTGGCCACGTCGCCCGCGTCACGCGTGACATCTACCACGCCACCGGTACGGGAGATCAAGTGGCAAGCATCACCTGGACGGTCGAGCCCGGTGCGCACGCCACGTCCTAAGGCGATTGCACTGGCCGCCATCGTCGGCATCTTGGCGTCCGCACCCGCAATGCCTTTGCTCAACAAGAGCAAGCGCAGGCGGCCACAGAAGTGACCGTCGATCTTTCGGGCCTTAATCGCGGCAGCCGTCACGAGCCGCTCGTCCAGACGAGCGACACCCGGCAACTCATTGCGGTAGGCGTCGCCACGGTGGGAGCAGGACTGACGTGCCTTGGCCTGCACATCAAACGCAACCAATAGCCAAGCACGACCGGAGTACGCGGAATAAATAGGAGAACCATGGCACCCAAAAACCTTTTGCCCGTTGCCGCGCTCTGCAGCGCACTGGCGAGCGGTACGCCTCTCGCCGCTTGGGCGACGTCCGCCACGGCAAGCTCCTTACCGCAAGCTCCTTACCGCAAGCTCTGAACCCCGCGTCGAATTCGTCGGGTATCGTCGCCTGCCAACGTTTTTCGCTCGCACATGCCACGGTCCGAACCTCGGGATGCCTTCACCGCAATACGGTCGACTCGATAGTCGTGGATATCAATCGACCGGACAAGGAGAACGGCCCCCGGACAGGTTGCGCCATCTGCACATGGAAATCGGCTGCAGTCGACGCCGATGGCGACCCATGCGACTTAGAGCTGCGCATCGATATTGCCTCGGTCGATGACTCGGCGAACGGGGCAAAAGTCGTCTTCGACAGCGCGGCCCATGAAGAAGGGGGTGTATGCCTGGGCTGCGTTCCCTCGAATGTCGATGGCGCGCAGCCATCATCTCCTTTACGGCGTCGCTGCGGCTGACCAAGGCGGACACCGAAGCCATCGCAACGGGAGATGCGCCTTTGCTGTTCTACGCTGGCGACGCGGACGACCAAAAGGCTCAAAGCACCAGGCAGAAGGGCTCGCTTAACCTCACGCGCGGATCAGAACCCGCCCCCATCAATATCGATGCCCAGGCGCCGGGCGTGCAGCGCATTCTCACCGATCCGGCGCTGCTCCAAATGACATGGCACGGAGTGGGGTCCGTCGAGATTGCCGCTCCTATATCGAGCGATAATGACAAATCCCCCAAAGACGAGGTCGCAGACGCACCGGCACATGTTGACGATGCATCATCAGAAGACAACGCTGCGGTTCCTCTCGAGAAGCCAAGCGGAAGCGCCACCGAACTAGGCGATTCCCAACCGAAAGACGGCCTGGACTTTGCCGCTCCCCCAGGTGTCGACGAAGGCAACTGTTGCATGATGGTCGCGCTCGACCACACGGAAACCGTCGATGCTGCAAGCATTGAGCCAGTCGCTGCCAATGCGCCCCGCCGCAAAAATATCCTCATCGCATTCCCCAATACCGTCTTTTTGCCTTCGGGCGAAGTCGTCGCGCCTACGGCACTTACAGCAGTGGGAGCAAAGAGCGCATCGAACGATATCCAAGCTATCTCGGCACTTGATGCCACAACGACCGCCAAGTTACACCTTTATTCCGTTGCAGCAGACGGAACGCGAACCGAAGAATTCGACGGAACCAAGCTTTTGGTTCCTCGTCGCATCGGTATTCAAGAAGACGTCCCCTATCAAATGGAACTTGAAGGGTTCGATCGCGCACGAGATGCCGACATCATTGCCGCAGCCATCGAATCCCCACAGCACCTCATGACGCTGCGCTTCGACTTTAGCCCCATCCTGTCCTAGACCGCTAACCGCCGCTTGGCTCGGATACTGAGCGCCCCCTCCCCGTTCTGCTACGATTGCCGCGTTGGCATCAATTACAGGAGGGTCCATGCCGGGTTTAGGAACGATCATCAACGTCGCGCTTTTGATCGCGGGCGGTCTGCTTGGCCTTATGGGTGGGCGCTTCATTTCGCCTCGCATCCAAGACACGCTCATGAAGGCGTCGGGGTTGTGTGTTCTGTTTATCGGCCTGGGCGGCACCATGCAAAAGATGCTCGTTATCGATGGAGAGGCGTTGGCGACCACCGGCACCACCATGCTTATCGTCTCATTTGCCCTCGGTTCGCTCATCGGCGAGGCCATCAACCTGGAGGCCGCCATCGAGAACCTCGGCGAATGGCTCAAGCGCAAAACCGGCAGCGAAGGCGACAACGAGTTCACCAACGCCTTTGTCTCGGCATCGCTCACCGTGTGTATCGGTGCCATGGCCATCGTAGGATCGATTCAGGACGGTCTGCTCGGCGACTGGTCCACGCTTGCCCTGAAGGGCGCGCTGGACTGCATCATCGTCTGCACCATGACGGCCTCGCTTGGCCGCGGCTGCATCTTCTCGGCCCTGCCCGTTGCCGTATTCCAGGGCACGATCACGCTTTTTGCCGGCGCACTCTCCCCCATCATGACCACCGCAGCCCTCGACAGCCTTTCGCTTGTGGGCTCTATGCTCATCTTCTGTGTTGGGGTTAACCTTATTCGACCTCAGACCTTCCGCACGGCCAACATGCTCCCCTCCGTCGTCGTGGCGGTCATCTACGCCCTCTTGTTCTAAATCTATCTACGTAGCGGTTTCTCGAACACCTGTTTGATGCTGTGCTATGATATGAGGTCACCGAAGCTGCGTTAGGAGAGGAGAAGCGGTGGCCGACCAGGACGTCAAGATGCTCATCGAGCGCATTATGGCCGAGGCCCGGACCCATCAGTCCGCCCGCTTCTCAAACGAAATCTATGCTGACGAGCCGATTCTCAAGACCGGTCGACAGATGCAGAACTTCCTCCCCGACCAGTACCGCAAGATGCGCGAGATATCGCGCTGGCAAGATGATCCCAAAGGCGGCGCGGGACGTTGGCTATCGGAGGCGGAGCTCTTTTACCGCCAAGGCCTGCTGATGGCCGACTTCGAGGACGATTGTCCCTACAACGGCACCTTTAAGTCGTACTTTCCCACCTACAATGCCATGAGCGATCGACAGTTGCGCGGCTACTTTACCTGGCGTGCCCAAGTGCGCCGCGGAACTGTCGAGGAAACGTCTACGTCCTTTGCCTTCCTGTATCTCTATGAGCTGATCTGCGGCATTGGCGTAGATGACCCACTCGATGGCTTTAGCAAGATCAAGGCCTTTTGGAATGCCTATCGTGCCTTCGAGCCCGGCATCGACCGGTTTGCACGCGTGTGGTTGCAAGATTACGCCGTTTTCCACGGGCTCGACCCCAAACTGCTTCGCGACTCTAAAACCGTCATGTTCGATAACGCCCTTATCGAGCTGCGGCGCGCGGCTCGAGACCTTGCACCTGCACCGACGCCGTCGGATCTGCCGCCTGCGCGTCGTAAGACCTCCGAGCCTACGCTCCCCCTCCCGCCCGACGAGGCGGGCGAGGAGCGACTCATGGCCGCTATCAACGCCCTCTCCACGTATAACCTCGATAACTCTAGACTCGATCGCAGCCACCATCGCGACCTACGCCACGTGGCATGTGCCGTGTACGTCCGCATGGCGCGCTACTATGACACGCACCGAAAGACCGGTATCGTGGCGAGCTTGTTTGGGGAGGAGACGGCCATGCCTTATACCATGTTTGCCTCGGCCGTGTTCTTTGCGCCCGAGCGCCACGAGGACTGCGAATACCGTCTTGACCCCATCCATATCTACCGCTGCCAAAACGGTTTTTGGGAATGCATGCGAATTCACAGCAGCAGGCAAAAGAGCAGCAAGCTTGGCGAAATGATGCGCGCCTGCGACCAACGTCTGCGCCTGGCCCTAGCCCCCGCCCGCCCCCTGAAGGAGGAGAAGGTCCCCAAATATCTGGCCAAAATCATCGATGACGAGATCGTGGCATGGCTTTCGTGGGATGCCGCACACCAGCCCGTCAAGATCGATATCGATTTGAGCCAGCTGGGGCACATTCGGAGCGCCGCCGCGCAAACGCGTGAAGCGCTTTTGATTGATGAGGAGCGCGAGGACGGCACGCCCGTGGAAGCCGAGGCAACGTTTATCGAGCAGCTGGGCCGCGAGTCTGCGCCCGGCATGACTGCCGAACCTGGCGAGATGACCATACAGCAAGACGAACCCGACAAGCCGACTGTCTCCGCCGAAGAGTTTGGCGTCATGGCACCGCTCCTCGTGCCTGCGCCCGCACCCGTAACGCCCGCGTCTGCCGAAGCTACGAACAAACTCGCGCCCGCCGAAGATGCCTTTCTTCGCGCGCTCCTCGAGCAAAACACAGCGCAAGCGACATCGGCAGTGGAGAGGTCGGGCCAGAGCGAGGATATGCTCGTCGACAGCATCAACGAGACGCTCTTTGACCTGGTGGGAGACACCGTTATCGAGTTCGGCGCGGCAGGACCGCAAATTATCGAGGATTACGAAGCAGACGTGAGAGGATACCTAGACCATGAGTGATACCGCATCCGCAGCACCCCGCGTGCCCAAGCGCGTCGCTGCCGTCATTCTCAACTCACTCAAGGGCGGTGTGGTCCCGCGCATCGGCCTTCCCTATATCACCGTAGGGCGCGAGGTCGAGATCCGCGCCCTGCTCACCGATTTGAGTCTCATCGCCGACGGTGGCGCGAGCTTCCGGTTTCTGGTCGGTCGCTACGGCGCAGGCAAGAGCTTTTTGCTCCAGACCATCCGCACGCACGCCATGGGCGAGGGGTTCGTCGTCGCCGATGCCGACCTGTCGCCCGAGCGCCGCCTGCAGGGCGGTCAGGGGCAGGGCCTTGCCACCTACCGTGAGCTCATCCGCAACATATCGACCAAGACGCGCCCCGAGGGCGGTGCGCTCAACCTTATTCTGGATCGCTGGGTCGCCTCGTGTGCCGACGTCGACGAGTCGGTCGTCAATGCCCAACTGGCCCCGCTCGAGGAGATGGTCCACGGCTTCGACTTCGCCCGCATGCTCCGCCGCTACCGCACGGCCGTATCCGAGGGCGATGAAGAGGCCATGAGCCGCGTAACCAAATGGATCCGCGGCGAATACCGCACCAAGAGCGAGGCTCGCGCCGAACTGGGTTCCTCAACCATCATCAGCGATGACGACTGGTACGACTACGTTAAACTCATTGCGCGCTTTTTGGTCTGCAGCGGCTACAAGGGCATGCTGGTGCTCATCGACGAACTCGTGAATCTGTATAAGATTCCCAACGCGATCACGCGCCAATACAACTACGAGAAGATCCTGACCATGTACAATGACACGCTCCAGGGCAAGGCGCAGTACCTGGGCATGATCATGGGCGGCACGCCAACCTCCATCGAAGACCGCCGCCGCGGCGTGTTCTCCTACGAGGCCCTGCGCAGCCGACTCGCTCAGGGCCGCTTTGCACGCGAGGACCTTAAGGACATGCTCGCGCCCATCATCCGTCTGCAGCCACTCACCTACGAAGAGTTGCTGGTGCTGATCGAAAAACTCATGCAAATTCACGCCGGCTACTTTGGCTGGACGCCCACGCTTACCGAGAGCGACCTGGTGGACTTCCTCAAGATTGAGTTCGGTCGCGTGGGAGCCGACACGCATCTGACGCCGCGCGAAGTCATTCGTGACTTTATCGAGCTGCTCGACATCCTATGCCAAAACCCCGACGCCAACGTGGCCGAGCTGCTGCAAAGCGTCGGCGGTGACGCACCAGCAGCCGCAACAGACGACACCGGCACCGCAGGCGCCGACCGCAACTTCGCCGAATTCGCCATCTAACCTGCCAAAAAGGGACAGGTTTATTTTGGCAGGTTTTATCTGGGCAAACATTGAAGCAGTCATGCAGCAAGCCACTGCCCGCCGCGTTGAGAGATTCGCTTTTGAAAGGAGGCCCCGTGAACGCCTTTGACCGCTACGCCCCGTTTATCCAAGACTTCATCTACTCCCACGATTGGGAGAGTCTCCGCTCCATTCAGGTTGCGGCGGCAGATGCCATCTTTAACACACAAGACAATGTGCTCCTGACGGCATCCACGGCTTCCGGCAAAACCGAGGCGGCCTTCTTTCCCATCCTGACCGAGTTTTGGGAGAGGCCGCCCGCGAGCGTGGGCGCCCTCTACATCGGCCCCCTCAAGGCGCTCATCAATGATCAGTTCGTCCGCCTTAACGACCTCTGCGAAGAGGCCGATATCCCTGTCTGGCACTGGCATGGCGATGTCTCGCAGTCGCACAAGGCTAAGCTCATCAAAAAGCCGAGCGGCATCTTACAGATTACGCCCGAGTCACTCGAGGCGCTCCTGATCCATAAGCACATGGCGATCCCGCGCATGTTTTGCGACCTGCGCTATGTGGTCATCGACGAGGTCCACTCGCTCATGCGCGGCGACCGTGGCGGGCAGACGCTCTGCCTTATCGAGCGACTCTCGCGCATGGCCGGCGTGCAGCCTCGACGCATTGGCCTTTCGGCCACCATCGGCGACCCCGAGCGCACGGGCGCTTTTCTCTCACAGGGAACGGGACGTGACTGCGTTATCCCCCGTTTTGAGGAACCGCGCCGCGTGTGGCGCATCTCCATGGAGCACTTCTACAACTCGGGTCCCCAGGCACAGCAGCGGGGATTCGAGAGCATGGGTCCTCAAGAGGCCGAAGTGCTTGCCTCCGAGCGCATTGAGGCAGCGGCACCCACGGCGCTGCCGGCCGACACCCAAGGCACGAGCCACAGCGGACAGCCCACACAGGAGGAGCGCCGTCAACGTCGTGAGCGAGCACGGGGCAAGGCCGCTCCCAAGGACCGCCAAACTTCTTCGGCCCCCGAGGGCGAAGTCGACATCCCCCGGGCCGCCGAGCAAGCGCTCCTCAACCCCACCGACACCGCACCCGACAACGCCGATCCCGGCATGGGCTATATCTTCGAACACACCCGCGGGCGCAAGTGTCTGGTCTTTGCCAACTCGCGCGAGGAGGCAGAGGCCGTATGTTCCATGCTGCGCAGCTACTGCGAGAGCCGACACGAGCCTGACCGTTTCCTCATCCATCACGGCAATCTTTCGGCATCGTTGCGCGAGACGGCAGAAGAGCTCATGCGCGATGAGGAGCAGGCACAGACGACCGTCACCACCTCTACGCTTGAGCTTGGCATCGATATCGGCCGTCTGGAGCGTGCATTTCAGATCGATGCGCCATTTACCGTCAGTTCCTTTTTGCAGCGAATGGGCCGCACGGGACGCCGCGACCTTCCGCCCGAGATGTGGTTTGTCATGCGCGAGGAAGAGCCCGAGCCGCGCACGATGATGCCCGAAACCATTCCGTGGAAGCTCCTGCAGGGCATCGCACTCGTACAACTCTATCGCGAGGAAAAGTGGGTCGAGCCGCCCGAGCTCGATCGACTCCCCTACAGTCTGCTCTATCACCAGACTATGTCGACGCTTGCCAGCACCGGAGAGCTCACGCCGGCAGAACTTGCCCAGCGCGTGCTCACGCTCAGTTATTTCCACCGCGTCTCAGCCGATGACTATCGCGTGCTGCTGCGTCACCTCATTAAGATCGACCATATCCAGGTCACCGAGGGCGGCGGACTCATCGTGGGCCTCGCGGGCGAGCGCATCATCAACAATTTTAAGTTCTACGCCGTGTTCCAGGAAAACGAGGAGTTCACCGTCCGCAGCGAGTCGGCCGAGCTGGGCACGATCGTCAATCCCCCACCGCCCGGTGAACGCATCGCCATCGCCGGGCACTGCTGGATTGTCGAGGAAGTGGACTGGAAGCGCCACACCGTCTTTGCTACGCAGGTCAAGGGCCGTGTGCCGGCCTACTTTGGCGACTGCCCCGGCGACATCAACACGCATGTACTCGAGCGCATGCGCAAGGCGCTCAACGAGCACGCGACATATCCATACCTTATGGGCAACGCGCGAGCCCGTCTGGCGCAGGCTCGCCATACGGCCGAGATTTCGGGTGCGGGCACTAGGCCACTCATTAACCTGGGCGGCGACACCTGGGTGCTCTTCCCCTGGCTGGGCAGCTATGCCTTTTTGGCGCTCGAGCGCATGCTCAAGATTAAATGTGCCGCGGAGCTGGGCCTTCGCGGACTCGACCCGTCGCGCCCGTACTTTATGCAGTTTAAGATGAAGGCCGACGAAGAGACGTTCTTTGAGGTACTCGCCGCCGAGGCCGAGAAGGACTTCGATCCCATCGAGCTCGTCTATCCCGGCGAGGTGCCTTACTTCGATCGTTACGATGAGTTCGTTCCCGAAGAGCTCGTGCGTAAGGGCTTTGCCGAAGGCGTGCTCGACATAGATGGCATGAAGCAGCGTGTCCGCAGCTGGCGCGACCACGCATAAAACGGGGCTGACTATATGAGCAGTCAATTTGGGACGGGGCTATTTTAGCTGCCCTTGCAGGTAAAGCGAAAGGTTTGGCCGATTAGTGGCAGGGATAGCTAAAATAGCCCCGTCCCAAATTGACTGCTCCCGATGTGGAGCGAGCCGGCATCCGAAAGCAGCTAAAAAGCCCCGTCCCAGAAAGACTGGTCGCAGAAAGACGCGCTAGTCGTGAAGGACGGCGCCGAGGAAGTCGGCGTCAAAGGGCACGGCTTCGGCAAAGGCATAGTTCCCGTCGCTGGCGATGAGCAGGTAGTTTTCCTCGCCGCCGAACTCTGTATCGCCACAGGGGACCACCCAGGCGTGGGCGAATACCTCGAGTGCCGTGGCAGCGCAGTCGCGCAGGAACGTTACATCGCTCCCCTCGTTTGCGCTCACGATATTGGCAACGTAGATACCCCCGGGGTTCAGGCTGCCCCGCACTAAACGCAACGCCTCAACCGTCGCCAGCTCGCCTACGGGCTCGGCACCGCCAAAGCAATCGCTCACGACCACGTCGTAGCGACGATGGCCCACACTCGTCACACCCAGATACGAGCGAGCCTCAGCGGTTATCACCCGCAGGCGATCGCCCGCCGCGCGCTCTAGCTCGTCTAGGTAGAACCAGCGGCGCGCCAGGCGCGTGATCTCTCCGTCATACTCGATAACGTCCATGCGCAGGCCCTCGTGCGACATCAGCGCAAATTTGGGATAGGCAAACCCGCCGCCACCTAGCATAAGCATACGGCTGATACCGTGACCATAAACGTCACGCATCGCATCCTCGGCCTCAAACACGTCGTCAAACGCGCGATAATACGCAAAGACGGGCTCCGCCCAGCGCTCGCCGACGTAACTCGCGCTTTGGTAGACACTGCCTTGCACCAATACGCGGACTTCATCGCCGCCCTCATCGTGCACGCGTTTCACACGCGCCAATCCATTGCGGGTTCGCGCGACCTGCAGGCAGGCAGCGCGAACGGCGACGGCAGCCGCGCCCAGCGCCGCGGCTCCCAGAGCAACGCCGGCAACAACGCCGGCAGAAACACTCGGCTTGTTCATCTAGAGCTCCTTTTGCAGGTAAAGGCCATGGTCATAAAATCCAAGATGGCGATAGTACTCGCGCGTGCCAATCGCGCTAATCACGTTGATGCGCGCATACCCCGCATCCCGGGCAATCTCGCACGCACGCTCTACGAGCAAACGCCCCAACCCGTGATGCTGCGCCGCCTGGCCCTGGTCGCCCACGCGCGCCGCCATGCCGTACACGTGCACCTCGCGAATCATCGCCTCGTCCGGCATCGTCGGCAACTCGTCCGCATGCGCGGCAACAAACGAATGGTCGGGCAGCGACAGGCGCAAAAAGCCCGCAATCTTGCCCTGCGGCGTCACCCACTGCAAAAAGCGCTCGTGCGTCACCGGCGTCTCGTACGCCACATCCTCGTCAAGGGTCAGCTCATCCAAGTCGGCACCCGCCGTGCTGATCTCGCGATAGCGAATCTCACGCACCGTCACACCGTCGCCCCGAGCAGCCAGGCGGTTCTCGACGAGCTGACGCAGGTTGGGCTTCTTGTTGCCCACCATAATGTCGTCGGAGCTAAAATCGCGGATCATGCGGCTGATACGGCAGAACGACGGCGTCACCACGATGTCATCGGCTAGCACGTCGAGCAGCTCCTCCTCGGTATAGGGGCGCCACTCGCCGCGCTCGTAGCAGCCCACCAGACGCGAGCCCTCGATGAGCGCGCACGGGTAGACCTTGACCTCGTCGGGCATAAAGGCCCCCTCGGTCATAAAGCGCTCGTAGTCGCGCTTGTCCCCCTCGGGCGTGGCGCCCAGCAGGTTGAGCATAAAATGCGCATGGATCTTAAAGCCAAACAGGCGCGCAAGCGAAAACGCCCGCTCGATTTGGCCCACCGAAATGCGACGCTCGTTGATATCGAGCAGGTGCTGGTCGAGGCTCTGGATGCCCATCTGGATCTTGGTGCAGCCCAGGCGGCGGATGAGCGTAAGCGCCTGCGGCGTTACGGCATCGGGGCGCGTCTCGATAACGAGTCCCACCACGCGATGCTTCGCCGTCTCATTGATGTGCTGCTGACGCTCGAGCTCCTCCATCGTTGCCGTCTGCCACTCGGCGACCTCGCCCCATGGCGTACCGGGGCCGTACAAACGACGCACCGCACGGTTATAGCCGCCCACGGCAGCATCCACACGCTCCTGCTCGTCGGCAACGCCGGCAGCGAGCGTGGCCTCGTCTATCGCAATGCCGGCAGCCCGATAGCGCTCGCGACGCTCCGCCACCACCGGCGGCAGCGCATCGGCGGGTGCATCGTCGAGCAGACGCCCCGCCTCGGCACGGCTGATGCCCGGACGCGCCAACATGGGGTTGGCAGCCACACCAGCCACGGCATCGTCATTGAGCGCACGGAAGAGCTCCGACATAAACCACGTCTGATACCCTTGCGGATAGTCGCTCCAGGTACCACCGAGCACAATGAGCTCAATCTTATCGGTCGCATGCCCCATCTGCGAAAGCGCGGTCAGACGAGCGCTCACCTGCAGATACGGATCAAAGCAGTTTTGCTCAGCACGGGCGCACGCGGGCTCGGCATGCAAATAGCTTTTGGGCATACGCAGGTCGTTGGGGCAAAACAGGCAATCGCCCGAGCACGGCCACGGCTTGGTGATGACGGTAATGGTCGCCACGCCCGAGGCCGTGCGGCGCGGCTTCATGCGTAGCACCTGCAGCAGTTGACGCTCTAGCTCGGCATCGACATTCCACCCAGCCCAACGAGCCGGCTCCTCACGTTTAACCCGCTGGTAGAACGGCAGCAGACGGCGCTTGGCCAAATCGCGTTTGTCGGCACCCTCACGGCGCGCCTCGGCATGTATCAGCTTGACGAGCGCCTTGTCGTCCACGGTCTCGCCGCGACGCAGGGCTTTAAGTATGTTCAAGATAATCTGTTCCATGCCCCCATTGTAAAGGCAAAGGCGCCGAAGCCCGTCGCGGCTCCGGCGCCTCCATCAAAGAGCACGCCTATATGTACCGATCTCCGAAAACCGCGTGTCACTCCGGATCAAACGACATGTCACCCGAACCGACCTCAAAACGATACGTGGCAGACTTATCGCCGTTATCGAATTCAAGATTCAAAATGGTCTCGCCGTCGTAGCCAAGCGGAAGGAAATCGCTCTCGAAGTCGCCGCTGCCCAAGGTGACGCTCGCCTTAAAGCCCGTCGAGTTCGGAACCGTCATCTCCACATCGCCCGAGCCCACACTCACGTCCATCGACTTCGCGGGGGCCTGGTAAAGCTCGAACGTCACATCGCCCGAACCGACCTCAGCGCTGAGCGCATCGGTCACGCTGCCCGAAAACTCTACATCTCCCGCACCCAGGAAAAGGTCGAAACCATCACAGATGACACCGGCAATCTGCAGATCACCCGAGCCCACGTGCGCGTTGACTCCCTTCAGATGTTCGGCAACACGGCGTGGCAGCTCAACCGTAACTGAGCGATCGATTGCCTTACCGTCATCACTTCCAAACTGGGAAACCTTGAGCGTCGAGTCCTCGACGGATGCGATGTTTTGCGTCGCGGCCTTGGAGGCATCCATACCCTCGGCAACGCGCCCCCGCTCTATAACGCGAGCCTTGTTGCCATCAACAACCTTGACGTCCACCGAAGCCGCATTGATATCGAAATCGAGGTAGCGGAACTCATCGGCATCAAAAGTCGCACTCGAAAGTTGCTGAGGCCGAGCGGAATAGTTACCACCATCCAAAAGATCGTCCTCGTCAAACATATCGTCAAAATCAGACAAATGGCCAGATAGAATACCGGTCGTACGCACCATATCGGAATGAGCCAATAGCCGCGAAACGCCAAACACAAGCCCGATAATCAGCACAAACGCTCCGACGCCAACGCCCAAGCGTACCTTGGATTCATGCGAAAGCTTCATCATTCATCACCCTCTTTGGCAATCGGCTCAGCGGTAGTCGCGCTAGCCACGTCAGTATCAACCGCAGCGGAAACATTCCGAGCCCTAGCCGTCACCGGTGCCGGACCAACCTGAATATCCCCGCGTGCCCAATCGCCATCGAGCGCACGCGCCACCCAGTGATAGATGGGAATCGTAAAGAAGATGAGCGCAACAAAGGGGCCGGCACCAAACGGGAACATCAGCAAAAAGAACAGTAGCCAGCACACGGCCCAATACGGGAACGACTGGAACGGGCCCTTCGCTCGAGTCGAGCCAACTGCGCCGCCACTCGTCGCCTGCGCCGTAGCGGCGTTGGCGGCCTGCGCACTCCAGCTTGCCGCTTGTGCCGCCTTGGCCGCAGCATCACTCGCCTGCGTTGCCGCCTCGGTGGCGCGTGCCGCCGCCTCATGGGTGCGGGCGCGCTCTGCCGCCTCGGCCTCGCGCTGACGGGCGCGGTCCTCGTTCTCAAACTCGATATCGTCCTCGATCTCATCGCTCGGATTGAGCAGCTCGTCCAGGATCACGCCATAGAGTTTGGCGAGCGAGATCAGGTTCTCGGTATCGGGCGAGCTCTCCGCGCGCTCCCATTTACTGACCGCCTGGCGCGACAGCCCCAGCTTTCGCGCCAGCCCTTCTTGGCTAAAGCCTTTGCTGCGGCGAAGGTCGGCGAGCCGCTGCGCAGTTTCTACATTCATGGTTCCTCCTATGTGATGCCAGCCGTGCCGCCGGACCGTTTTTGTTCTTAAGGCGCCTTGCACAGTTAAAAATCTATCCGCCACCGCCAAAAGCATGCCACCTATTCTAGTGAGATTTTTGACAACCGGCGGTTGCGGGTGCATATGAGCTGCGGAAATGTGTCCAAACAAAGCAATGACACGTAGCTTGGTTGTCCCCGTTGCGGCGTTAACGGTAGTATGGTCGTACTGTTAATTCCGCACCGCCAACGGAGGGAGTCCCGCGCCGTGAACCGCGATTTCGCCTCATCGCTCATCCAGCTCAACAACACGTTCTATCGCGAGCACTCCGCCTCCTTTTCCGATACGCGTCAGGCCCCGTGGCCCGGCTGGGTACGCACCATGGATATCGCGGACGAGCAGCTCGACGTCGCCACAATCGAGCATCCCGTCCGCGTCTTCGATCTCGCCTGCGGCAATATGCGATTCGAGAACTTTGCCGCCGGCGGCGCACTTGCCGCCAAGGGCATCGACGACGCAAACTCCTCGGCAGATGCCAGCTGCCCGTTTGAGTTCTATGGCGTCGACTCTTGCCAAGACCTGGCCATCGATGCGCACGGTCACGCCCTGCGCATTCCCAACCTGCACTTCCAGGAACTCGACGTGCTCGACGCCCTCATGAAGCTCAACCCCGCCGAGACACCCGACGCGCTTTTCGACGCCCCGCTCGCCGACATCTCGGTCTGTTTTGGCTTTATGCACCACGTGCCGTCGTGCGAGTACCGCGTACGCGTGCTCGACGCCCTGGTGCGCCAGACGCGCCCGGGCGGCATCATCGCCATTAGCTTTTGGGAGTTTATGAACGACGAGCGCATGGCGCGCAAGGCCGTTCGAGCCGAGGCCCGCGCCGAGCTCACCCCGCCGTTTGAGGGTTACGATTCAGCGCAGTTTGAAGCCGGCGACCACCTCATTGGCTGGCAAAACGACCGCCACGCCTACCGCTATTGCCACCACTTTGACGATCAGCAGATCACCGACCTGGTGCGCGGCGTTCGTACGTTCTACAAGAGCGGCGAGGTTCCCGTACGCGAACTTGAGCGCTTCCATGCCGACGGTCGCAGTGGCGAGCTCAACCGCTACGTAATCCTCAAGCGCCTGTAGGCACCGACGACTCGCCGTCGAGCCGCACCGCATCTTTCGGGCAAGCTATGCCTACCCTTTTTTCAACCCATTGACGGAACGCGCAGCTATGCGTTCCATACTTTTGACCAAGGAGCCTCATGGGAGCCGTCCACGTTCGCACGCCTAAGAACTTTGTGCTCGAAGAGCGCCTGGAGCGCTACGCCGATGCGATTGAGACGAACCCTGAAATCTATGCCGGAGATTGGCGCGAGGCCTGTGCGCCCGCAGGCAGCAAGTCTTTCGAACACCTTCACCTGGATCTTGGCTGCGGCAAGGGGACGTACCTTGTAGAGCGCGCGGCCCACGAGCCAAACACGCTCTTTATCGGCATGGACCAGGAGCCCATCTGCATCGCCTATGCCGCACAGAAAATCTGCGAGCAGGCACTGACCAACGCACTCGTCCTGCCCCGAGGCGCCGCATCGTTGCCGCAGCTGTTTGCCACAGGCGAGCTCGATGCCATCACCATCAACTTTCCCACGCCGCAGCCTAAGGCCAAGTACGCCAAAAAACGACTCGTCCATGTCGACCATCTGATGCTCTACCGCCCGCTTTTTTCAGCCGGCGCCACCGTCACGCTGCGCACCGACAGCAAGCCATTGCGCGACTACGCCCTGGGGCAGTTTGCCGCGGCCGGCTACGACACACTTTGGGTAAGTGACGACGTTCGCCGCGACCATCCCGAGCATCCCGAGACCGAATACGAGCGCCGCACGCGCGAGATGGGTGCCGCCGTCTATGGCATTTGCGCCACTCCCGACGCGCTGCCCAGCGACGAACAGCTCACGGCGGGCCGCGCGCAGGAGCAAAGCCTTGCGTGCTACCTGCCCGACAATCTCGATGAGCTCACCTACGTGCCCCTCGGCATGGAAGAGGCCGTCGAGAACTTTAAAAACCGCGCCCGCAAGGGCAAGAAGCGCTTACCGCAGGAGTCCCAGGGGCCTCTGATGGTCGCGGCTTCGGCAAACAAGCGCAAATAGGCGCCAGCAAACGACCCTCAAATCTAAGTGAGTAGACTTTTTTGCAATAGCCAAGCACAACCCGCATAACCAATACTAAAACCGCAGGTAGAGCCTTTGCGCAAAAGCCATGTGCTCGCGATATTGCAAAAAGTCTACTCACTTAGTTGGCAACTGCACCAAACAGCTGGGCAGAACGCCCATTTCCTGCATTTTCTTGCCTGCGAAAGCATCGATGCGACGCTACGCCATAATAGTTGGCGGACAATCGCGAGAGAAAGCAAACACATGGCACAGACCACGACAGATACCGCCGCCAGCACCGTCTCCGGTGCCGGCGCCGCCAGCTCGTTCTCGGGCGGCACGGGAACCGAAGCCGAGTTTGGCTCGCTCGGCGCGCTCTCTCCCACCTGGTGGGAGCCCGAGGACGGCAGCGAGCCCGAACCATGGCTCACGCCCGATCAGGCCTTCGAACGCTTCTTTGAATGGACGAGCGACCGTGGCATTGAGCTGTGGGATCACCAAGAAGAGGCCCTCATGGACCTGGCCGCCGGCGATCACGTCATTTTAGGCACACCGACCGGATCGGGTAAATCGCTCGTCGCGCTGGGCATGCTCTTTATGGGCATGGCTCAGGGCAAGCGCTGCTATTACACGGCCCCCATCAAAGCCCTGGTCAGCGAAAAGTTCTTCGACCTGGTACAGGTACTCGGCCGCGATAACGTCGGCATGATCACCGGCGATACGCATATCAATACCAAGGCGCCCGTCATCTGCTGCACGGCCGAAATCCTTGCCAACGATGCGCTGCGCAAGGGCGAGGGCGCCGACGTGGGCTGCGTGGCCATGGACGAGTTCCACTACTTTGCCGACCCCGATCGCGGTTGGGCCTGGCAGGTACCGCTGCTCACCCTGCCCCACACGCAGTTTATGCTCATGAGCGCCACGCTCGGCGATGTCACCGCCATCGCCGCCTCGCTCGAGGAGCACACCGGCGCTGCTTGCGACTTGGTTGTCGATGCCCCGCGTCCTGTTCCGCTGAGCTACGACTATGTGACGACCTCCCTCGAGGGCACGGTCGAGCTCGCCATGCGCCGTGGCGAGGCCCCGCTCTATATCGTGCACTTTAGCCAGGATGCCGCCCTTGCGACGGCACAGTCGCTCGCCAATTTTGGCATCGCCAGCAAGGAGCAGCGCGAAGCCATCAAAGAAGCGGCAAAGGGAACGAGCTTCTCCACGGCCTTTGGCAAGATTCTCAAGCGCCTGCTTGGATGCGGCGTCGGCGTGCACCATGCTGGCATGTTGCCGCGCTATCGCCTGCTGGTCGAGCGCCTGGCGCAGCAGGGCCTACTGCCCGTCATTTGCGGCACCGACACGCTCGGCGTCGGCATCAACGTACCCATCCACACCGTGGTGCTCACCGCGCTCACCAAGTTCGATGGTTACAAAATGCGTCGCCTGCGCGCCCGCGAGTTCCATCAAATTGCCGGTCGCGCCGGTCGCTCGGGCTTCGATACCGAGGGCATGGTAATCGCCGAGGCACCCGAGCACGAGATCGAGAATGCCAAGCTTATGGCCAAGGCGGGCGACGACCCCAAAAAACTCCGTAAGATTAAAAAGAAAAAGGCGCCCGAGGGCTTTGTCTCATGGAACAAGCAAACTTTTGAGCACCTGATCGAGACGCAACCCGAAACACTCAAGCCACGCCTGCGCATCACGCACTCTATGGTGATTAGTGTGGTCGAGCAGGGCGGCAATGCCCGAGCCCGCGTACACGACCTCATCGAGACAAGCCTGCAGACCCCCGAAGAAAAGGCCAAGCTTGAGGTTCGCGCCGACGAGATCTTCGCCACGCTCATCGACTCCGGCGTCGTCGTGCGCACCGAGGTGCCGCCCGCACCCGACGCTCCGGCTGACGCCGCGCCGGACATCGACTACGCGCTGACGGTCGACCTGCCCGAGGACTTTGCGCTCGACCAGCCGCTCTCGCCGTTTTTGCTTGCCGCGCTGGAGCTGCTCGACCCCGAAAGTGAGACCTATACCATGGACCTCATCTCGATGGTCGAGGCCACGCTCGAGGACCCCAAGCAGGTATTGCGCGCACAGGAGCGCGCCGCACGCGATCGAGCTATGGCCGAGATGAAGGCCGACGGCATCGAGTATGAGGAACGCTTGGAGCGCATTCAAGACGTCACGTACGAAAAGCCGCTCGAGGATTTGCTCGACGCCGCTTTTGACAAGTACTGCCAGGAAGTGCCCTGGGCAAACGACTACCAGCTCTCTCCCAAGAGTGTCCTGCGCGATATGCTGGAAAGCGCGAGCGATTTTAAGGGTTACATTCAAAAGCTCGGCATCGCCCGCTCCGAGGGCATTTTGCTTCGCTACCTGGCAGAGGCCTACCGTTCGCTCGACCGCACCGTACCCATCGAGAAACGCGACGAGCACCTGCGCGACATTATCTCGTGGCTGGGCTTTGTGGTGCGCTCGGTGGACTCGAGCCTGGTGGACGAGTGGGAGAACGCCGGCAACCCGGCAGCCCTCGATGCCGTGCCGCCACAGGGCATCGACGAGGTCGTGGCGGACCGCCGCGGCTGCACGCTGCTGGTGCGCAATGCGCTCTTCCGCCGCGTGACCCTTGCCGCCCGTGAGCACGTTCGCGACCTGGGCGAGCTCGACGACGACTGGGGCATGAGCGAGATCCGCTGGCAAAAGGCCCTCGATGCCTACCATGAGCTGCACGAGGAAATCCTCACCGACGGAGATGCCCGCAGCGCCGCGATGATTTCCATCGATGAGTCCGACGAGAAGACCGCGCACGTATGGCACGTGCACCAGATCTTTGCCGACGAGGACGGCGACCACGACTTTGGCATCATGGGCGATGTCGATCTGGACGCCACGCAAGACGGCGGTGAAGTCATCTTCAAAAACTACCGCGTCGGCTTTATCGAAGACCTGCTCGAGGACTAGTCGAACATATTGGAACGAAACGAAGCGGGGCCGTTGGCAATATCGCCAGCGGCCCCGTTTTTGCACTATACGCTATGCCTTACTCGGTATCCTCGACCTCATACGAATCCGCCTCGGCTGGCTCATCGTTTGTCTCTGGCGCAGCCCCGCGCGCCTCGTCAAACGCCGCCTTCATGGTCTTGTTGCCCCACGTGAGCTTGCGAATGGTAAGATCATCGGCCTTCTTGTTGGCTAGGCGCAGATTGTTCTCGGAGGACAGCAATGCCTCCTTGGTTTTCTGCAGATGGCCAATCGTCTTGTCGATCTCATCGATTGCCGTTTGGAACTTGCGACTCGCGATCTCGTAGTTGCGACCGAAATCATTCTTGAACTTCTCCATCTTGGCTTCGAAGTTCGTGACGTCGATATTCTGCTGTTTGTACTCCGCTAGCTCCTGCTTATAGCGCAGTGAGCCCATGGCGGCGTTGCGAAGGAGCGTGATCATGGGAATGAAAAACTGCGGGCGAATCACGTACATCTTCTCGTAGCGATAGCTCACGTCGACTATCCCTACGTTATAGAGCTCGCTCTCGGGCTCGAGCAGCGTGCAGAGCACCGCGTACTCACAGCCTTTCTGGCGACGGTCGTGATCGAGTTTCTTAAAGAAGTCCTCGTTTTTATGCTTGGTCGCGGTCTCGTCGTTTTCGTTTTTCATCTCGAACATAATCGAAATGACCTCGTTGCCGCTCGCGTCGCACTCGCGGAAGATAAAGTCGCCCTTGGTACCCTCGGACGCATCGTTATCCTTCTCGAAGTACGCGTTGGGAAATGCCGTCATGCGCAGACGGTTAAACTCGGTTTCGCAATGCTGCTCGAGCGACTCGCCCACCATCTTGGTGGACAGACGGACCTTCATGTCCTTAAGGCGCTCGATCTCTTCATCCTTGTAGCGAATCAGGTCATCGCTCGCGCGCTTGGCCTGCGCAAGCTCGAGCTCGTGTGCCGCCTTGGCCTGTTCCTCGCGAGAATCGCGCACCGCCAGCTCGCTCGTCAGTTTGGCACGCGCCTCATCGCGCTCTCGCTCCGCCGCGGCGACCGCCTTCGACAGCTCCATTTTTGCAGAAAGTTCTTGCTCACGAAGCTGTGCACGAAGGCCCTCGGCCTCGCGCTCAGACTGAGCCTTTGCGGCGGAAAACTTCTCTTGTACCTTCGCGCGATAGTCAGCAAGCGCGCGCTCGGCCTCGCTGCGAGCGGCATCGAGCTCACGCTGCGACTCTGCCGCGGCAGCGGCAAGCGCCATCTCCTGGGCCTTGTCCGCCGCGGCAAGCCTGGCCTGCAGCTCGGCAATCTGAGCATCACGTGCAGCTAAATCGTTTTGAGCGGCATTGCGCGCCGCCGACTCGACGAGCTTGGCTTCGTCATCTTTGCGCTCCAGCTGCGCACGCAAATTGTCGATCTCGCGCTGGAGTTCGGCATTCTCCTTTTGAGCGTTGGCTCGTGCCTCTACCGCCGCGCGCTGGCTTGCACTCTCGCGCTCTGCGGCAGCGCCCTCGAGCTTGGCGCGCAGCTCGGCGAGCTCAGCATCGCGCTTGGCAACCTCTTGTGCCAGCTGTTGAGCTGCAGCGTTCTTCTGCTCGGTAAGCTGAGCGTTGCGCTGGGACTCTGCCTTTTGCAAGGCAGCCATCGAACGCGAGCGCTCAAGCTCCAGCGCTTGCTCGCCCTCGCGCTGGACCGCCTTCACACGCTCATCCAGGTCGCGAGAAAACTCGGCATCGCGCACTTGCTTGACGATATCCGCATAGCCGGACGCGTCGACCTTAAAAACTTCGCCACAATGCGGGCACTTGATCTCGTTCATAGCAGCTCCTCGCTGGACGCAAATATCAACCGCCTACACTCTACCGCGCCACACGGACAAAAAAGGCGCCGCCGCCATAATGGCAACGGCGCCAGAACCGCCACAAAGGTGCCCGTCCCCTTTGTGGCGGTTTGTATGACGGTTCGAGAATTACAGTCCAAAGAAGCCTAGGATTTGGTCACGGCTTACGGGCTTGTACTCGTTGGCATCGAGGCCGACATCGTAGCGAAAGGTAGGACGTTCGCGATCGCGGTTGCGCGCATTGGTGCGGTCTCCCCTGCTGTGGATATGCCCGTGCAGCATGATGGCGCCACGTGCCTTGCCATTCCAGCTGAGCATGGGGTAGTGGCTCATAACCAGACGATGACCCTTGGCATAGCCGGGGGCAATCTCCAGGTAATCACGCACGTCTTCCCAAATCTGCGGCACGTCGGGATCTTCCCAGTCGCCGTCATGGTTACCACGGATGAGCGTCACGTTCTGGCATTCAATGCGTTTACGCAGGCGCACCGCCTCCGCCAGGGGCAAACGATAGGTAAAGTCACCCAGAATATAGAGGCGGTCATCCGCAGCCACGCACTCATTGATGGCATCGATGACCTTGCGGTTCATCTCCTCAACCGAGCCAAACGGTCGGTCCATGTCGTGCAAGATATTCGTGTCGCCCAGGTGCAGGTCGGCGGTAAACCACATCATCGTCTCAGTCCTCATTTCGCAACGCGTCCAACTCGTGCTAAGTATACAGACGCAGCGATGCGACAGTTACCCAAAGAGCCCGCCAAACAGTCCGCGACGGCGCTTGTCTTTCTTTTTCGACGCATCACCCTGAGTTTTCTTGTCCTGTCGCATCTTACGGTCCTGCTCCAGCTCATCGTCGTCGAGTAGCATATCCCACTCAAACGAATCGTCCGTCAAATCGAACAGGTCATCGTCATCAAACATGGCAGCCTCCCTTACCGATTAGCGGGCATCCACCACATAGAGGCCAACGCGCACCTGGTGCCACGGGCTACGCTCGGGGGCAACCTGCTGCACGCGGGCCTCAAATACGTCCTCATGGCCGTAATACATCATCAAGGACAGCGGACCGACCTCGTTTCCCGGAACATAGCCAAGCTTGGTGTTGCCGTAGTAGATCGCAACCGCCTCGGGATCATGGGGATTATCGCGCTCGGCGCACAGCGTCAGTTTATCGCCCGCCTTAAGATCGCCCAGGACCAAAGCGCCGTCGGCATACTGAAATCCCGCAATGTGAAACGACAGAAGAACACGTGAAGGCTCGTACATAGCAACTCCCCTAACGGCCGGATAAAACGGCGCTTAACCTTATTGAGAAGTCTACGGGTCCGTGCGGACACAAATTCATCCTGCCTGCGTCTTTTCGACCGTTTGTCCCTACGCCATCTGATTTTAATGCACAAACATGCGCACGAATTTGTGCTTCCAGTTTGCGTAAGGGGCATAGCGAAATGGCACGTCCAGCCACGTTGCCTTGTTCACGATGCTCTTCTTGTGGCTAAACGTATTGAAGCTCTCGCGTCCATGGTACTGCCCCATACCGCTCGCTCCCATGCCGCCAAAGCCCATATGGCTCGTAGCCAGGTGCATGATCGTGTCGTTGACGCAACCGCCACCAAAGGGCACGTAACGCACAAAGCGCTGCTGAACCTCACGGTCCTGGCTAAAGATATACAGGGCCAGCGGCGTCGGACGATCCGTAATAAACGTCTCGGCCTCGTCTAGGCTCTCAAACGTCAGCACCGGCAAGATGGGACCGAAAATCTCCTCCTGCATCACGGCGTCATCGGGGGCCACGCCGTCCAAAATTGTCGGCTCAATCTTGAGCGAAGCCTCGCGCGCAGCACCTCCAAGCACGACCTTATCGGGATCGATCAGCCCATGCACGCGCGCAAAATGCTTGGCATTGACGATATGCCCGTAATCCTCGTTGTCGAGCGGATGCTCGCCAAACATACGGCGCGCCTCTTCCTTGATGAGGCCCAGCAACTCGTCGTGCACACGCGTATCGACCAGCAGGTAGTCGGGCGCCACACAGGTCTGCCCCACGTTGAGCCATTTACCAAAGGCGATACGCCGTGCCGCAACCTTCAAGTTTGCCGTCGCATCCACGATGCAGGGACTCTTTCCACCCAGCTCAAGCGTCACGGGCGTAAGGTTTTTACTTGCGCGCTCCATGACGAGCTTGCCGACCGGAACGCTACCGGTAAAGAAGATCTTGTCCCAGCACTCATCGAGCAGCGCTTCGTTCTCGGCGCGCCCGCCCTCGACAACTGTCACCAGGCACGGATCAAATGCCTCTTCGCAGATCTGCTTGAGCACCGCACTCGATGCCGGAGCATAGGCGCTCGGCTTGATGACCACAGTATTGCCCGCGGCAAGGGCGCCGGCGAGCGGCTCGAGCGTTAGTAAAAACGGGTAGTTCCACGGGGCCATGATGAGCGTGACGCCATAGGGCACGGCTTGCGTTTTGCACACACTCACGGCGTTGGCAAGGTCGCACGGACGCAGGCGCGGACGACTCCATCGAGCCACATGTGCGATCTGATGACGAATCTCGGAAAGCGACGTGCCGATCTCGCACATATACGCCTCGTCATGCGACTTTCCCAAATCGGTCTTGAGCGCATGGGCAATATCGGCCTCGTGGGCCCGCACCGCATCGCGTAAACTCACGAGCGCACGACGTCGAGCATCGACATCAAACGTGGCGTGCGTCTTAAAGTAGACGCGCTGGTCTCCGACGATGCGCGCAATTTCCTCGGTGTTCATGGACCCTCCTAGTTCTCGCCCTCAAACATACCACCCGCGACGACCTCGTACATGCGCATCAGCTCCAAACGGTCCTTCAAAAGTGGAACGGGGTACAGCGGATTGGCCTCGGCATCGGCATGCGCCGCCATCTCGGGAATGTCAGAGCGGCGAATGCCCGTCACATATTTGGGAATGTCCAAGGCGGCGTTCATTCGATCGACCCAATCGATAAAGGCCTCGACGGGATGTGTCAGGGCGCCCATGCCCGTCTGCCCCGTAATGGAGGCGAGCAGACCGCGCGTAAACTCGGGGTCGTGCACCGCAAAGCGCGGGATAAGCACAAAGTCGTTAATGGGGTACTTGTAGTGCGTCTCGTCATCGGTGATAACCGCCGCGAGCGCAACTTCGCTTCCCGTACCGGCGGTAGTGGGAACCGCAATAAGCAGCGGCAGGAGACGGTGGACGCGCAGCAGACCGCGCATCTTGTTGATGGGCTTGTTTGGCTGTGCGATGCGTGCTCCCACGCCCTTGGCACAGTCCATGGCCGAGCCACCGCCAAAGCCGATAATGGCCTGGCATGCACTCTCTCAGCATGCTCCAGAATGCGTGGCTCGGTATAGGGCAGCACCGGCAATGCGATGCGAAAAAACCGTTTGATACGTTCGGCACCAGGCGCAGCGGGCTAGATGCATAAAGGAAACTCCCTCATTTGTTGATTGGTCAACATTTGTTCGACCGATTCTACTCATCGGAGGTCGCAGGCGGCCTGCCAATCGTTAATCAATCAACATCTTCATATCTCAAAATTGTTTTATCAAAAATCATTCCTAATAGGCTTCACATTTTGTTGCATTTATGGATAATAGAACTCGTCAAGACGCACGTCCGGAGAGGGCCCTTACGGGATCGGACAAGCGCCCCATCGCCATCCATCGAAAGGATCGAATCATGAAATTTGTTTGCCCCGTTTGCGGTTATGTGGAAGAGTTCGACGGCGACCAGCTGCCCGAGGATTTTAAGTGCCCCCAGTGCGGCGTTCCCGGTTCTCGTTTCCTGAAGCAGGAGGAGGGCAAGCTCGAGTGGGCTGCCGAGCACGTCGTGGGCGTCGCCAAGATGGAGGGCGTCTCCGAGGACATCGTTGCCGACCTGCGCGCCAACTTTGAGGGCGAGTGCTCTGAGGTCGGTATGTACCTGGCCATGGCTCGCGTCGCCCATCGCGAGGGCTATCCCGAGATCGGCCTATACTGGGAGAAGGCTGCCCACGAGGAGGCCGAGCACGCCGCCAAGTTCGCCGAGCTCCTGGGCGAGGTCGTGACCGACTCCACCAAGAAGAACCTCGAGATGCGCGTTGAGGCCGAGAACGGCGCCACCGCCGGCAAGACCGATCTTGCCAAGCGTGCCAAGGCCGCTGGCCTCGATGCCATCCACGATACCGTGCACGAGATGGCTCGCGACGAGGCCCGCCACGGCAAGGCTTTCGCCGGCCTGCTCAAGCGCTACTTTGGCTAAGCCAACCGCCTGAGAGATAATCTCTAACTTTAAAGGGCCCGGACCGCATGGTTCGGGCCTTTTTTCGTGTCTCATAAACTCGTTAACGCCCTGAAATAGGGCCACCTTCGGCATCGACTTCTCGTCAAAAACTAAGTGAGTAGACTTTTTGGAACTTGCCGAGCAGACCATCCATATTGCTCTATAAAGCCGCAGGTAAATGACTTGTTGCAAAACGGCCCGGTCGCCATCACGCCAAAAGTCTACTCACTTAGATCCGCGCTGTCCACGATCGAGCTGTTTTGTGTCCAATGGACATCTTTCCGTCGATTACTCCCAATTTTGTCCAGTCAACGAATAGTTCAGACCGGAGTAATGCCTCAGCCCTTTGCTCATCCAAGCTTTTATCACGATATTCAACATCGAGCATCCTGCATACGGCCTTAACGATCGCACGGAATCTATCCTCATCGGATATCTGTCCGTGTGTCAGGAGAAGCACATCGTAGTCCATGGCTTGAAGTGCCGTCATGCGGTCAGCGTCACGCAAGCCATCCCCCGCGCGCCCGTGCGAGGCCTTTCCCTGGCATTCAATGGCCACCTGCCGCCTCCCGTCCGGCGAGGAAAGAAGTAGGTCGATATATACGCGGGTCTTTCCTACAATCGCTCGAGCACTTGTGCTTAGCATCACTTTGACATTGAGCTCTATGCCGCAAAACCCTTCACCTCCCAGGGCTCGCGGCAGTCCAAGCAACAAATACGCCTCGACCTCAAAAGGCGAAGCGGCACCCAATGGAACGAGATGCGATACCGCCATAAATCGATTGCCGTAACGCATCCCGCAAACATCTGAACAAAAACGGTCAAGGTCCCCATCCAAAACCAAAGCGTCGCGACGCCATAAATTTGAGGCGGTGCCGCCCTCGGACGGGCAGCGCACCCAACCCAACGTTGTCGAAATCGCACCCGAATCAATTGCATGCGAAAGCTCCACCTCAAGTGGCGCCGGCAGGGCGCATACCGCAAACAAGCCGCACATCTCCGCCAATACCAGAAGAAGTTGGAGATCCGTCAGATGTCGCGACATGATAAATGCCGTTAGTAGAGGAGACGTGACCAAAAATCCATGCTCCGTTTCCAGCACGGATTCCCTGGGGAGTTCACCAAGAAACAGCCGCTGCCTAATGTTGGCAGGGCAAGTCCGTTTGTTTCTCGTCCGAACCAATGTATACAACGGAAAACCGAGCGCGACCGCAGCCGTCGGGTTGCGGACGAGGTCATATCGCTGCCGGTCTTCATCCGGCCGCGGAAGCGGAGGACACAAAGCGCGGACTTGAGGGGGCAAACGCCAGTACCTAAAAGCCGATATGTCACAAAGTAGATCCTTCATAGGCACAGGAAAGCACGAATTTCAACCCAGTCGGTCTCTCATTGGCGCGAACGCACCAAAAATGGCGCCGAACGAACTGCAAAGTTTTCAACAGCCCTCCCCAACTGGCCAAAAGCTTACCGAGAACTGGACGAAGCCCTGTTGAAAACCCCCTTTTTTTCTCATGCGGAAGCTTTGCGCGGCAAGTGAGTAGACTTTTTGGAACATCCCGAGCAGACCGATGATCCCACTTCTCAAAACCACAGGTAGATAGCTTGTTACAAAACTGTCTGGTCGCCAAAGTGCCAAAAGTCTACTCACTTAGGTTACAGAGTGCCCCATTAGCTGCGATTCCAGGGTATTAAGCACCTCCGGACTCAGGTCGTCATACTGGACAAGAATTTGAGTTGAGTTTTCAGGGACAGATGCGCCATCGGCACACCAATAACAGTTACTGATATCGATAAAAGGGATGCTCGAGCGCGTGAGGGCCTGCGCAAAAGAGCTTCCGCCCGTTCCCCGCTCCGCAACCACGGTGCAGTAAAGACCTGCGTCTGCATGCTCGATCGAAACCTCTCCTGCTGGAAACGCATTCCGTACAAGCGCCACCAGGCCATCACGCGCCTCACGAGCACGAACGCGCACGCGGTTCACATGTCGCTCGTAATCACCCGATTCCAGCAAACGAGCCAAAGCGACTTGGTCGACAGAGCTCACCGACGAGGCGTAGAAACCAAGGTTGCACCTAAACCGCTCCATCAGCTCATCGGGCAACACCATGTACGCTAGACGCAACGCCGATGAAAGGCTCTTCGAAAACGTGTTGGTGTAGATGACCGATTGAGCGGCATCGATCGAAGCAAGCGCGGGAATCGGCTTGCCGGCCAGACGAAACTCGCAATCAAAGTCATCTTCGATGAGATATCGACCTGGTCGCTCGGCGGCCCAGCTCAGCAGCGCATAGCGACGCGCAATGCTCGTCACAAGGCCGGTCGGATACTGATGGGACGGCATCAGGTGAAGGACATCGGTCCCCGTTTTCTGCAGAGCGCTCAAGTCTACGCCCTCATCATCCAACGGGATATGTCGAACTTTGCAACCCATAGCCTGATAGATGCGCGTCAGGCGCAAATAGCCCGGGTCCTCAACGGCATACACCTTGTCGGCGCCAAGCAACTGAACCAACATGGTATCGAGCAGCTGGGCGCCCGCACCGATAACAACGTTGTTGGGGTCGACATTCATGCCCCTTGTCCCGCGCAGATGGTGGGCAATTGCGCGTCGTAGCCGAGTGGTGCCCTGTGCCGGCGCGGTCGAAAAGATTTCGCGCTCGTCTTCGGATGCCAGTGTCGCCCGCAGCGCGCTTTGCCAAAGCCGCGCCGCCTCCAAAGCAGAAGGAGAAAGTGCATCGAATCGCTCGACCTGTCCGTTGACATCATGCGCGCCGGAACCCGCAGAGACGGCATCCCGGTCGATGCCCTCTGCAGCCGAAGCCAAAACCGGTGCATCCGGAAGCTCGCAAGCGTAGTAGCCACGACGCGGCATTGAGCAAATATAGCCCTCGGCAAGTAACTGGCTATATGCATTCTCGATGGTAATGACACTGATTCCCAGATGATTGGCAAAGGCGCGCTTAGACGGAAGATGCTCCCCCGCCGCAATGCGTCCAGCAACGATATCATCTCGAATTTGCTGGTAAATATACTCATAGAGCGATGCTTCGCCGCGTTTTTCCAAATTGTAGTCAAGCATGAGTTTATCACCTGACCTTATTGAGTCATTCAATCTGGTATTAGTCTGGCCTTATTATTATCTCTAAAACTGAGTATTTCGCCATACCCAGCTCCCCGATAGGATGTTCCGTCAAGCAATGCACATGCCAACCAAGGGAGCAACCATGGCAGAACAGACCAGCAAGGCAGATCGCGTCAAACTCAATCGCGAGCTCGCGCAGATGCTCAAGGGCGGCGTCATCATGGACGTCACCACGCCCGAGCAGGCACGCATCGCCGAAGAGGCGGGCGCCTGCGCCGTCATGGCACTCGAGCGCATCCCGGCCGACATCCGTGCCGCAGGCGGCGTCTCACGCATGAGCGACCCCAAGATGATCAAGGGTATCCAAGAGGCCGTCTCCATCCCCGTTATGGCCAAGTGCCGCATCGGCCACATTGTCGAGGCGCAGGTCCTGCAGGCCATCGAGATCGATTACATCGACGAGTCCGAGGTTCTCTCCCCTGCCGACGACGTCTATCACATCGACAAGACCCAGTTTGACGTGCCGTTTGTCTGCGGCGCCCGCGATCTGGGCGAGGCGCTGCGCCGTGTTGCCGAGGGCGCCACGATGATTCGCACCAAGGGTGAGCCGGGTACGGGCGATGTCGTCCAGGCCGTGCGTCACATGCGCAAGATCCAAAAGCAGATCCGCGACGTTGTTGCCCTGCGCGATGACGAGCTCTTTGAGGCAGCCAAGCAACTGCAAGTTCCGGTCGAGCTGGTGCGCGAGGTCCACGCCACGGGCAAGCTTCCCGTCGTGAACTTTGCCGCCGGCGGCGTAGCGACCCCCGCCGACGCCGCGCTGATGATGCAGCTGGGCGCCGAGGGCGTCTTTGTGGGATCGGGCATCTTTAAGAGCGGCAACCCGGCCAAGCGCGCCGCCGCCATCGTCAAGGCCGTGGCAAACTTCACCGATGCCAAACTCATCGCCGAGCTTTCGGAGGACCTGGGCGAGGCCATGGTGGGCATCAACGCCGACGAGATCGAGATTATCATGGAAGAGCGCGGGCGCTAGTCCAGCAGAAAGGATCGCCCATGAGCGATTATGCAGACCAAACGGTCGCCGTGCTGGCGGTCCAAGGCGCTTTTGCCGAGCACGAAGCAAGACTATCCGAGCTGGGCGCACACTGTATTGAGCTGAGGCAGGCGGCCGATTTGCAGCAGAACTTTGACCGTCTGGTACTTCCCGGCGGCGAGTCCACCGTTCAGGGCAAGCTACTTGCCGAACTCGATATGCTCGAAGATCTTCGTACCCGCATTGTTGAAGGCATGCCTGTACTGGGAACTTGTGCCGGTCTGATTCTGTTGGCGCGCGACCTTGCCGCCCACGATGACAAGGGAACACCGCGCTTGGCAACCATGGATATACTCGTTGAGCGCAATGCCTATGGCAGGCAGCTCGGCAGTTTTCGCACCAAGAGGCAGGTAGACGGTATCGACGGTGAAGTGCCGTTAACGTTTATCCGCGCACCCCGCATCGTCGAGGTGCACGGCAATACCAAGGCCCTAGCCGAAGTCGATGGCCGCATCGTCGCCGCCCGTCAAGACAATCAGCTCGGCGTCACCTTCCACCCCGAGCTCGACGACGACACCCGCCTCCACGAGCTCTTCCTCCAAATGTAGGCAGAAAACAAACGAACGTGGATTTTCGGACGCATAGCAAATGAGAGTGGAAATCTCCCACTTTGAGCTTGGATGCAGGCTCAAACCGGGAGATTATCCACTCTCATACTATGTAGTCGTTGGGGACGTTCTCAACGACTACATTGCGAGAGACGGCCACGTTTGCCCAGATAATACCGACCAAAATAAACCTGTCCCTTTTTGGCAGGTTTGGATCAAGGCAACGCCGATGTTTTGGCAACGACAGCAAAAACCCGCTAGACCGAGCAGGGCGCCTTGAAACAAGGCGGCATTGACCTTTTGGTCATGCCGCCGAAGTTGAAAGGCAGATTGCCGCTCTGGCGGGCTTGCAGCGTCGGCCCGTTACGGCGTTTGGTAAAACGCCGTAACTAAAAACGGTTGCCGCGGAAGCCACCGCCGTTGCGGCCGCCACGGTCGCCGCCTCGACCGCCGCGGTCGCCGCCACGGTTGCCGCCGAAGCCGCCGCGGTTGCCACCGCGGTCGCCATAGCCACCACGGTTGCCGCCAAAGCCGCCGCGACCGCCACGATCGCCGCCACGGTCACCAAAGCCGCCACGGCCACCGCGACCACCACGGTCGCCGCCACGGCCACCGCGGTCGCCAAAGCCGCCGCGACCGCCACGGTCGCCGCCACGGCCACCACGGTCGTCACGGCCGCCGCGAGGACCGCGATCCTCGTCCAGACCCATGGCGACGAGCGGAGCGATAACCTTATCGAGCGCAGCCATCAGCTCGGTGGCCTCCACGTAAGAAAGCTCGGGCAGGAGCTTCTCCTTCTTGTTGGCAAGCTCGACCAGGCCCTCAGCGGCATCCTCGGCAGCGAAGACGACGATCTTGCGCATATCGCCCTCGGCGTTGTCGATGCGGCCGACCAGATCGGCAGCCTCGGCCTCGGCCATCAGGCCATCGAGCTCACGAAGGCGCATGCCCAGCAGGTCGGACATTTCCTTCTGCTCCATCTTGGGCTTGAGGTCAAGGAGCTTGATGGCGCGCTCGATGTTCGCCATACGCTCGGCCTTGGCCTCCTCCTCCTTGGAAATAGCAAAGCGACGGCTACGCAGCAGGCGGGCGGCCTTCTGCATCTTGTCCATCAGCTCTTCGTCATCGTAATCAACGGCGGCCTCGACAACCTCGGCCTCCTCCTCGGCGGAAACCTCGTCAGCAGCCTCAACCTCGGTAGCTTCGGTCTCCACGGTCTCGACTGCCTCGACCTCGGCAGCCATGGTCTCGTTCTCGGTCTCGTTCATGATCTTTTCGTTCTCGGACATGAGACTCCTTCTTGGCCCTCTCGGGCATCATCGCCCCATTCGCGGGGCCCGTCGCGCACTCTTTGCGCTTTAAACATTCATGCCTCTCGGCAAAACGTCCATTAGTTTATGGTGTCGCCATCCAATCTAGCTGCAGAATCTATATGCACACATTAATGCGACATGTCGCGGTATCATGGCCTGAACCAAACGTGTCCACCTTAAGGAGCCCGCCATGATTAAGCCCATCATGAAATCCGAGTTCTTTTTGCGCCTGCCTTCCAAAGACGCAGGGCCCGACGATGCCGTGATCGGGCAGGACCTCCTGGATACGTTCCACGAGCATGAGCACGAGTGCGTGGGGCTCGCCGCCAACATGATCGGCGTGCGCAAACGCATCATCTGCGTAAAGGACGGCAACAGGACGCTCCTGATGTACAACCCTCAAATTCTTGAGCAGGTCAATGCCTATCAGACCAGCGAAGGATGCCTCTCGCTGATCGGCGAGCGTCCCTGCACCCGCTATCGTCGCATTAAGGTGGAGTATTTGGACGAGAACTTCGTCCACCGCATCAAAAACTTCTCGGGCTACACCGCCGAGATCATCCAGCACGAAATCGACCACTGCAACGGCGTCGTTATATAGTTCCGCGAGTCAAGGAAAATGATCTGTTTTCCTCCGTCCCCTTTGGATCATGGTAACGACGCAAGCTGAGCACACGACAGCGAGCGAGCCGCATTTGCGCCAAGGTGACGTGAAATGAGAGGGCGCTGACCTTCTGGTCGCGCCCTCGAAATTGAACGTCAGATTGGCGTGAATGCGGCTCGCGTAGCGTCAAGCGGTCCGCCGTTCGGTAGAACGGCGGAACCAATTAGGACTGGCGGTAGTGATCAAAGAAATCGGCGAGGTCTTCGAGCGACTCTTTGAGCACTTCCATGCGCGGCAGGTACACGATGCGGAAGTGATCGGGCTCAGCCCAGTTGAAGCCGCCGCCACGCGTGATGAGGATCTTCTTCTCGTGCAGCAGGTCGAGGGCAAACTGCTCGTCATCGGTGATGTTGAACTTTTTAACATCCATCTTGGGGAAGATATAAAATGCCGCGCGCGGCTTGACCACCGAGATGCCGTCGATCTTGCTGAGCGCCTCATACACAAAGTTGCGCTGCTCGTAGACACGACCGCCGGGGCGGATGTAGTCGTTGACCGACTGATGGCCGCCAAGCGCCGTCTGGACGATCGACTGGGCCGGCACATTGGAGCACAGGCGCATGTTGGAGAGCATGTTGATGCCCATGATGAAGTCGCTCATGCAGCGCTGGTTGCCCGAAAGCACCATCCAGCCAATGCGATAGCCCGCGATCATATGCGACTTGGACAGGCCGCTAAACGTAATGCAGGGCAGGTCGGGGGCGAGCGATGCAATGGAGACGTGCTCGTAGCCGTCCATGCACAGGCGGTCATAGATCTCGTCGGCAAAAATCATGAGCTGGTGCCTGCGCGCGATCTCAACGATGCCCTCGAGCACCTCGCGCGGATAGACCGAGCCCGTGGGGTTGTTGGGGTTGATGATGACGAGGGCCTTGGTCGCGCTCGTGATCTTGGACTCCATATCCTGCAGATCGGGATACCAATCGGCCTGCTCATCACACAGATAGTGCACGGGATGTCCACCGGCAAGAGTTGCGCACGCCGTCCACAGCGGATAATCGGGGCTGGGAATCAGAATCTCGTCGCCATTGTCGAGCAGCGCGTTCATCGAAAGCTGAATGAGCTCGGACACGCCGTTGCCCGTGTAGATATGTTCCATCTGAACGTTGGGCAGGCCCTTGATCTGCGAATACTGCATGATCGCCTTGCGCGCAGAGAACAGACCGCGCGAGTTGGAATAGCCTTCGCAGTCGGGCAGCTGCTGGCGCATGTCCTTAATGACCTCATCGGGCGTGCGGAAACCAAAGGGCGCCGGATTACCGATGTTGAGCTTGAGGATGCACTCGCCTTCGTCCTCCATACGGGCTGCCTCGTCGACAACGGGGCCGCGCACGTCATACAGAACGTTCTCGAGTTTGGTGGATTTAGAAAAAGTACGCATGGTGGTGCTCCTTGCAATTTGATCTGAGGGATGGGGTTCGGGCTTGGAAACGTTGTGGGTCGATGATGTCTCGCCTTGATCGGCGTCACCGGCGAGCAGCCAGGTAACATCGACCTCCAAAATGCGGGCGAGTAGCTCTGCCACATCGCGCCGCGGAATCGTCTTGCCGCTCACATATTGGCTCATCTGACTCTTGCCGAGTTTTTTGCCGAGCATCTCCGATGCGCGGATTACGTCCGACTGGCGAACGTCGCGATCGGACATAGCCTGTCGCAGACGATCGCTAAACGTCTCTTGGGTCACAGGAACCTCCTTGCTGGCAAAGTTCAATTTATAGAACACGAATTGAACCAAGGTTCAATTTAGCAAGCAGTATAGCGCCGTGCTATTTCTAAAAGTTCAATTTCAAAAATAACATGACCTAAACCTCAAGATTTATCCCAAGGCGATAACGACGTGCGCCCATTTAGAGGTATTCGAGAAAACGGGCGGCGGCAAGCGAAACATCGGCCGTTCGATATATAGCATTGATCTGCCGATGGGGATGCCCTTCGAGCGGACGCACGGCAACATCGAACTGACAGCGGCGCATGATGAGCGCGGGAAGAATGCTCACACCCAGGCCGTCCTCGACCATAGCCATAATCGCATAGTCATCCCAGGTCGACAGTTTTGAGTGCACTGCCAGTCCCGCCCGACGAAACAGCGGCGTAATCTCGTCATCGGTGCCGCGTTCTAGCAGAATAAACTGCTCGTTGGCCAAGTCGGCAAGAGAGACAACCTCCGCCGTAGCAAACAACGAGCCTGACGGCACTACCGCCATTAACTCGTCACGCACCAAAGGCAGCGATGTCATGCCGTTTTCTCGGGGCTCACGCGGGATAAAGCCCAGATCGCAGCGACCCTCTGCCACCCATTGTTCAATCTCTGAATAGTCGCCCATCAGCAACTCGTAATCGACGTCTGGATGATCAGCACGAAAACGCGCAATCACCGGCGGCAGCACGTGGGTCGCCACGCTCGAAAACGTACCGATGCAGACTTTGCCGCGCATGAGCCCGCGCATCTCATCCACCCGTCGCTGCAAGCGAACGAATTCCTCGCAGAGCGCCTCGACAGCCGGCATGACCTGCCGCCCGTCAGCAGAAAGAGCAACACCTTCACGACTGCGGTCGAGTACCTTAAAGCCCCAATCGGCCTCAAGATCGGCCACCATGCGGCTCACGCCCGATTGCGAGTAGCTCAGGCGCTCGGCAGCACGCGTAAAGCTTCCAGCGCGCACGGTCTCCAGCAGCACCTGCATCTTTTGAATATTCGTTTCCACGACATACCTCCACCTTTGCATGAGTTTTTGTCATGTTTTCCATGCATTATATTCGCTTTTCTTCTAAAGCCAGTTCAACCATAGTGAACATGCACGGATATAGAGGGGACGGCAGCGCATGAACAACGGATTGATTACGTATTTAGCAGCATTGTTGTTGTTTGGCTCCAACGGCATCATCGCTGCGGCCATCGCACTCCCGAGCTCCGATATCGTGCTGCTACGCACTTTTCTGGGAGCCCTTTCGCTTGTCGCCATCCTCGCCATTACCCAACGCCATAAGCTGCAGGCGCCTTCTCGCCCCCGCGAAGCCGCAGCCCTCCTCCTCTCGGGAGCCGCGCTGGGCGCCAGCTGGATTATTCTGTTCCGCGCTTATCAGACGATCGGCGTCGGCGTTTCTTCGCTGCTGTACTACTGCGGCCCCATCATCGTCATGGCCCTCTCGCCGTTTATCTTTGGCGAAAAACTAACCGGTGGCAAAATCGCCGGGTTTATCGCAGTCGCCTGCGGCGCTTTTCTCATTGCAGCGCAAGGTCTAGGCGGCAATATGCCCATTGCGGGCATCGTCTGCGGAATCGCCTCGGCCTTCTGTTATGCATTGATGGTCATCGCCAGCAAGGGCGCGCCGCACATCGAAGGCCTCGAGAACTCCGCGCTCCAGGTGAGCGCCGCCTTTGTGACCGCGCTGGTCCTTACACTCGTCACCCAAGGCACCCCCTCATTCCTGTCCGCCAGCATCGCCGCAACCATCGATTGGCGCGCCGTCGCTATGCTCGGCGTCGTCAACACCGGCATCGGTTGTCTGCTCTACTTTAGCGCCGTCGCCAAACTGCCCGTGCAGACCGTCGCTGTCGTCGGCTACCTCGAGCCGCTTTCGGCCGTCGTGTTCTCGTCCGCCCTTTTGGGCGAAGTCATAACACCAGTCCGCCTGATGGGCGCCGTGCTTATCATCGGCGGCGCGATCTTTTGCGAACTCGCCGGTAAACGCTCAGGCGCCAAGACCGGTATCGCTCAGGCAGCACGCGTCTAAAAGTTCCCTCTTCAGTTTCAAAGCAGGAGCGCGTCCGCAGTTATTACATTGCAGCAAAGCCATACAGCGGATGCGCCCCTGTTTTGAAATGCTACCTGCGTACATAAATAATCCCCAGATGGGGATTATTGTCTGAAATTACCCGATGTGCCAAACAGCTCTTGTATGTATAAAGACGGCATAAAAGTTATCTGTCCAAGACAGATAACCGGATGTCCAAGGGAGTCCACGTGGCGCACGCCAAACTGGAGGCAAACCTCCAAGACCAGCACGGTCAAGTACGTGGTAATCGCCATGAAGGCCGACAACTACAACGAGGGCGGCATCTTCGCCCTGTTTAGCCTGGTGCGCAAAGTGGCGCCGTGGCTGATCCTACCTGCCATGATCGGCGGCGCGGCGCTGCTCGCCAATAACTCCAGCTCGAAGTTCAGATCGAGGAAGCCGAGGAAATGGATGTCGATATCTTCTCGAACGACCTTGTCAACATCAACGAAGCCGGTAGGGACATGAACTTCGACCCCACCGAGCTGCTCGGGAGCGTCGCCGATACGCCCGAACAGCAACAGCTCGACGGCCTCGAGAGCGAACAACTCAACGACGCCAACTTCTAACGACGTCGCGCGTCGACGACAGCGGCCCTGCGCCTCACAGGAGGCGCAGGGCCGCTTTGCATTGCAGTAAAACCGCCGGCTACGAACGACGCGGCTCGGGAACCACGAGCCTATCGGGGCTCGCGCCCTCGGCATCCATCAGGCTCACGTAGCGAATCGACGGATCCTCATACGTTGAGTAATAGTAATTGCCCGTGCGCGCGCTAAAGCATCCGGTGTAGATAGTCTTCTCGAACTTGCCGTCACCCATCTTGGACGCACCCTCGATCATCGCCACCCCCTCGAGCGAGCGGAACATGCGAATGACGTTCTCGGCCTCGCTGTCTTTTTGCGGGTAATTGGCATTGAGGTATGCCGCCTTTACAAAACGGCTCGGCGAATAGCAGTCACCCGGAATACCGCGCATGCCGGCACCCGCGCCATAGGGCTTGAGCTCGGCGCCACGCCATGTCGCCGTCTGAGGAAAATCGCTTGTGGCGGTGATATAGGTGCGCAGGTTTTCCATGTGCCACGGGAAGGTCGGCTGATTGGCAAGGGTGTCGACCGGATCGTCGTATACATGCAGACCGTCAGCCATCATCTCGACCACGATGCTGCGCCGGCTGTCGCCGATAATCCAATGGAGCAGCGACACACCCAGCCCCTCTCCGGCAGATTTGGCAACAATCACCGTGTCGCGCAGCGCAGCCTCGACCTCGTCGACCGTCGAGAACGTCGCTGCCACCCACAGGGGAAACTCATAGGCCGCGATATTGGTCTTGCCATCAACCGGGTCCTCGGCATACTCGGCATAACCGGGAAAGTTGAGCCCTGCCACAGCCAGACCCGCATCGTTACCACAGTCGAAAAACATAGGATAATTCTTGTAATCGATGCACATGCCGATTACCGCGTGTGCCGCCGACGCATCGTCGACAAACGAATACGGGATATGGAACCCGCGGGGCATCACGCGAACCTGTTGGCCGTAGCTAAAGCTCCAGTCGAGGTTGCGACCCAGATACATGTTGCCGGAATTATCGGTAAATCGAATGCTCGTGCACATGGCGCCTCCTAGCCATACGTCCTTGTTAAGCTCATTGTTACCAAACAAATAGGCGCTAAACACAAAAGCCCGGACATGACAATAACGTCACGCCCGGACCACACAAGCAAGATAAACTCAACCAAGTCAACCTCGCAGGTCGTCTAAGGAGTCAAAATACCGCAGATTGCCACGAAAGAGGAGCGAAGCGTACGTAAGGTACGCGAGCGACGATTGAGCGGCAAGGTGCGGCGCTTTGGTCCCCTTAGACCAATTTTCCAAGACAGTGATCAATCATATGCTGGATCATTTGCGCCTCAAAGCCCGTGTAGTCGCGGCGGCACTCCTTCATCTTGCCGTCGACGATCTGGTCAAAGGCAACCTTGCACTTGATATAGCGCGTGGACTTGGTGATTTCGTCGTGCGTCAGGCAGCTCTCCTCCATCTTGCTGGCGCCCAGGCCAAACACCAGACGGGGGTTGTAGAGCACGTGGGGCTCGCCGGCGTCGTCCAGATAGACGCAGACCTTCTTGGTGACGCCAATCTGGTTGGCGGCAAGGCAGCCGGCGTCCTCGAGCGACTTGATGGTATCGATCAGGTCCTGTGCGACCGACTCGTCCTCGACAGTCGCAACCTCGCAACGCTGGGACAGGATAGCCTCGTCGCGGCAGAGCTCTTTAATCATACGTTCCTCCAAAGAGTTCAATGTAACTGCTTAAGTATACGGTACCTACACATTTTCATGCGAAAAATACCGTCCGCCTGTTACAAAGCGCCGAACTTCAACATGCGAGAAGCATCGACCTTCCAAAGGCGATATAGTAGGTAAGTTCGTGTCAATCGGCCTAAACTCGGGGCCGAACAAGGAAAGGGTATGCATGGACGAACTTTTTCACGTCAGCGAGCGCAAATCCACAATCGGGACCGAACTTCGCGCTGGACTGACAACATTCCTGGCGATGGCCTACATCATCGCCGTCAACCCTGCGGTGCTCTCGGGCGCTGGCATCGATGCGGGAGCGCTCGCCTGCGCCACCTGTCTGGGCGCCGGCATCATGACCATCTGCATGGGCATCTTCGCCAACCGCCCGCTCGCCTGTGCGTCGGGCTTAGGCGTCAACGCGATGATCGCTGGAATCACCACCACCGTCTGCGGCGGTGACTGGCACGTGGCCATGAGCGTCATCTTCCTTGAGGGCGTCGTCATCTTGCTGCTCGTGCTTTGTGGCCTGCGCGAGGCCATCATGGATGCCATCCCGGTTGTCCTGCGCCACGCCATCTCGGTGGGTCTGGGCCTGTTTATCGCCATGATCGGCCTGTGCGACGCCGGCATCATCACCGCTGGCGCCGGTACGCTCGTCGGCCTGGGCGACATCACTTCCCCCACCTTTATCGTCGGCATCATCTCCATCGTCGTGACGGTTGCCCTTGCTTCCCGCAACGTGCCGGGCTCGCTGCTCATCGGCATCATCGTCGCCGTTATCGCCGGTATCCCCCTAGGTGTGACCCATGCTCCGACCGGTATTATCGCCCCGCTCGACTTCTCGAGCATCGGTGGCCCCATCGCCGACGCCGGCGGCGTGCCCGCCATCGTCAAGGTCCTTACCGACCCCACGCTCCTCGTCATCTCGTTCTCGCTGCTCATGAGTGACTTCTTCGACACCATGGGCACCGCGATGGCCGTGGCCAAGCAGGGCGAGTTCCTCACCGACGACGGCAACGTCGAGAATATCAAGGAGATCCTGATCGTCGACTCCGCCGCCGCTGCTGTGGGCGGTTTTATGGGCGTCTCCTCCATCACCACCTTCGTCGAGTCCACCTCTGGTGCTGCCGACGGTGGCCGCACGGGCCTCACCTCCGTCACCACCGGCGTGCTGTTCATTCTCGCCGCGTTCTTCTCCCCCATCGTCACCATCGTTTCCAGCGCCGCCACCTGCGGTGCTCTGGTCTACGTCGGCTACCTCATGATGAGTGAGGCCTCCGAGATCGACTGGTCCGACGTGTCGCAGGGTTTCCCGGCGTTCATGATTGTCGCCGGCGTGCCCTTCACCTACTCCATCTCTGCCGGCATCGGTCTGGGCTTTATCGCCTTCGTGGTTGTCGCGCTCTTTAAGGGCGAGGCCTCCAAGATCAAGCCGCTCATGTGGATCGCAGCACTCGCCTTCCTCGTCTACTTCTTTGTAGCGTAAGGGCAAAGCTGCCAAAGCAAAACCTCAAGGCGCAGAGTCGCTTCAAGCGGCTCTGCGCCTTTCTTTTAGCGACGGTCCCTACGCCGACGTGCGACAATCGTATTTGTAGATGTCGAAATGCAGAGAGAAGCTTGTCATGGAAGCGCGTCAAAAGCAGATAACCATTCATTCAAAGCATGTCGAAAGCGCGCCCGTCATTTACCTTCCCGCGGTCATGGGTGACGGCACCGAGGTCTATAGCCGTTGTCTTGAGCTTGATTGCCCGCCATTCACCCTGGTCGCCATTGGCGGGCTCGATTGGAATCGCGAGCTGAGCCCTTGGGAATGCGACGGAACCGTGCGCGATGCCGAGCCCTTTGGTGGACAGGCGTTCGAGTTTCTCGATGAACTGCTGAATCGGATAATCCCAGAGGTCGAGCCATCACTTCCCTGCCCGCCTACCTGGCGCGGCATTGCCGGTTACTCATTGGCGGGCCTCTTTTCGCTTTGGTCCCTCTGGCAGACCGATGCCTTTGACCGCGCCGCAAGCGCATCGGGGTCCCTATGGTTTCCCGGATTTCTCGATTACGCACACGGGCACACGATGCCAGCCGCGCCCAACGCCGTCTATCTATCACTCGGCAAAAAGGAGACCAAGACGCCCAACCGCATGATGCGGCACGTACTCGACGACACGCGCGCAATGGAAAAACTACTCGGCGACCGAGGCATCCCCGCGACCTTCGAGCTCAACCCCGGTAACCACTTTGCCCAAACCGGTCTGCGCATGGCCTGCGGCATACACTGGATACTGACGCATTAAAAATGGCGCCCACGCGTACGCACGGGCGCCATTTTTTTGATTTAGCTGAACACAACTACTACTCGACAGTCTCCTCGAGTTCAGAAACGGCGAACTCAAAGTCGTTGCCAGGCAGAATCGCGTTGAGCACGATGCCCACCAGCGAGCCCACGGCAAGGCCCGAAAGCGAAATCGTCACGCCGAACAGCTTCAGCACGATGGCACCGGCGGCGCTGTAGGCAATGCCGAGTGAAAGCACGAGCACCAGAGCGGCCACCAGCACGTTGCGGTTGTTCTGGAAATCGACCTGGTTCTCGATGAGGTTACGGACGCCCACGGCGCTGATCATGCCATAGAGCACGAGCGACACGCCGCCGATAACGCATGCCGGCATGGCGGCGATCACGGCAGCGAACTTGGGGCAGAACGAAAGCACGATGGCGCAGCACGCGGCAATGCGAATCACGCGCGGGTCAAACACGCGCGTCAGGGCGAGCACGCCGGTGTTCTCGCCATACGTGGTGTTGGCCGGAGCGCCAAAGAGCGAAGCCAGAATCGTGGCGAGACCATCACCGAGCAGCGTGCGATGCAGGCCGGGATCGGCGATGTAGTTGCGCTCGCAGGTGGAGCCAATAGCGGATATATCGCCGATATGCTCAATCATGGTTGCAAAGGCCAGCGGCATGATGGTGATGATGGCCGTCGTGGCAAGGCCGCTATCGAACTGCGGCCCAAAGAGTGCAAACACCGTGTTGTCCCACACGACGGGCAAGCCAAGCCAGGGAGCGGCTGCGACGCCGGAGAAATCGACCTCGCCCAGCGCAGCCGCAACGGAATAGCTCACCACGACGCCCAGTAAAATCGGCACGATCTTGACCATGCCGCGACCCCAAATATTGCAGATGACGATTACGGCGACGGCAACCACGGCAACGAGCCAGTTAGTCTGGCAGTTGGCAATAGCGGAACTCGCCAGGATCAGACCGACCGAAATGACAATGGGGCCAGTCACCACCGGCGGGAAGAAGCGCATGACGCGCTTGGCGCCAAACGCGCGGAAGAGCGCCGCAAGCACCGGGTAGAGCAAACCAGCGCAGGCAACGCCCAGACAAGCGTAGGGCAATAGCTCGGCCTCGCCGTTGGGCGCGATTGCGGCATAACCGGCAATAAAGGCAAACGATGAGCCCAAAAATGCGGGGACCTTACCGCGTGACAGGAAGTGGAATAGCAGCGTGCCCAAGCCGGCAAACAAAAGCGTTGCCGATACCGAAAGGCCGGTGAGCACGGGCACCAGCACCGTGGCACCAAACATGGCAAACAGGTGCTGCAGACCGAGCAGGAACATGCGCGGGCGGCCGAGCGACGAAGCGTCGTAGATGGCATCGGTGACGGCGGGCGTCGAGGACTGGGACATGGATGTCCTTTCGAATGGAAGGGCGCTCGGGAATAGCGGATAACCTGCCCGAACGATACGGTCCGAACCATTGTACGCGATACGCCATGTCTCGCACGCGCCGTCGCTTGCAAGCGGTACCGCTATTTCCAAACACGCTCGGCAATACGCTTGACCAGCGCGATCTTTGCCCACTGCTCACCTTCGGTCAGCTTGTTGCCAATCTCGCAGCTGGCAAAGCCACACTGCGGAGACAGATACAGATTCTCAAGCGGCACGTACTTTGCTGCCTCATGAATACGCTCGACGGTCGCGTCCTCGTCCTCGAGCTCGGCTGCCTTGGTGGTCACCAGGCCCAACACGACCTTCTTACCGGGCGCAACATACCTGAGCGGCTCAAAGCCACCGGCACGCGGAGTGTCGAACTCCAGATAGAACGCGTCGACGTCCTCATGCGCAAACAGGTACGGGGCGATGGGATCATAGCCGCCCTCAAAGGCATAAGTAGAGTGGTAGTTGCCACGGCATACATGCGTATTGATCACCAAGTCGTCAGGCTTGCCCGCGATGGCGGCATTGTTGAGCGCCACGCCCAGCTCGCTCACCTTTTGCAGGTCAACCGGGCTCATGCCGGTCTTGGACACAAAGTCAGTATCGCAATAGATGCCCCAGGTGCAGTCATCAAATTGGATGTTGCGGCAACCCGCGGCATACAGATCGGCAATCACGGTGCGGTATGCCGCGGCGATGGCATCGGCGAGCTCTTCGTCGGTCTTGTAGACGGCGTGCAGGCTCTCCTGCTGGCCATCGCAGCGGTCGAGCGTGACTTCGGAGAACGTCTGGATCGGCGCCGGAATGGTTTGCCGCGCGACCTGGCCCTTGCCCTCAAGCGCCTTGACAAACTTGAAGTGCTCGACGAACGGATGGTTCTCGCCGCTAATAGGTCCGGTCACCACGGCGGTGTCGGCGGTAGTCTCCTCATCGTGGAACATATAGCCCGTACGCGAGGTGCGGCGCTCGATGCCGTTGAGACCCCACATAAAATCGAGGTGCCAGTAGCTGCGGCGGAACTCGCCATCGGTGATGACCTGTAGGCCGGCGGCCTTTTGCTTTGCCACCAAATCGCGAATGGCCTCGTCCTCGACTGCCTTAAGTCCCTCGGCATCAAGCGCGCCTGCCGCATAGGCAGCGCGGGCGTCCTTTACGGCCTGCGGACGAAGAAAACTGCCGACGATATCGGCGCGAAACGGCGCTTTGAGCTGGGTGGAATTGCTCATAGGAATCTCCTTTTGCATGGAATGCTTTGGCGAGAAAGAGTATGAGCGCACTCCTGGTTATCGTAAAATATGCGTTTATATATGTTTGCCATATAGTTTTCCTATAGCCATTTCGACAGCCCAAGACAGCAACATCAAACGCTACCGGTTAGATATGCCTCCGGATGGCCTCGACATAAGCCTGTCCATAGCGCGTGAGCGTCGTATTCTTGCGCGTGATAATGCCAATCTCCATGTATTCATCCACATCGAGCGGAATCGAGATAATACCGGGGCCATTAAGCTCGTGGCTAATCACGCCCGAACACACCGTGTAGCCGTTGAGACCCATGGCTAGGTTGAACAAGGTCGCACGGTCGCGCACGCGGATATTCTTGCGGCGCTCAAACGTCGAGGTCAGTTCCTCGGAATAGTAAAACGAGTTGTAGCTGCCCTGTTCATAGGATAGGAACGGATAGTCTTCCAAGTCCTCGAGCGTCACGCTGGCGTGGTCCGCCAGTGGATGGTCGGCGCATACAAAGACGTGCGGCGTGGCGCAGAAGAGTCCTTCGAATACGAGCTCGTTGGCCACCAGCATGCGCTCGATAACCTCGCGGTTATGTTCGGATAAGTACAGAATGCCCAGTTCACTCTTCATGTGCGCGACATCTTCGATGATCTCGTGAGTCTGTTCCTCGCGCAGGGTAAAGTCGTAGCGCGCGGCATCGAACTCACGGATCACGTCGACAAACGCATTAACGGCAAAGGAATAATGCTGACAGCTCACACTAAAGTGCGGCACTTGCTCGGATGCGCCCTTGTACTTGCCCTCGAGCAGGTCGGCCTGATCGAGTACCTGGCGCGCGTAGCCCAAGAATGTCTCGCCTTCCTCGGACACAATGACGCCCTTGTTGGTGCGCTCAAAGATGTGCACACCCATCTCGTTTTCGAGATCGCGAATCGACGCGGTAATCGAAGGCTGCGACACAAAGAGCCGGCGCGAGGCCTCGGTAATGCTGCCGCATTCGGCAACCTTAACAACATACCTGAGCTGCTGAAGCTTCATGACTTTCTCCCTAGACGTTCGTGACGCCATGACCCGTCGCGTCCATCTGGCGCATAAACAACGGCATCGCCCCCGTCGCGGCGCAGGCGGCAATCTGATGCAGAGCCCCGGCAACCGCATCGTCTGCCGCAGCGCCGATATGCCAACGCGCGGCAGCCGTGACGGCCTCATTGGCATTGGCGACTGCAACGGAGTTGGAAACGGCATTAATCATGGGCAGATCGTTATCGGAATCGCCGAACACCGCCACCTCGTCGGGCGTCAGGCCCAAAGCACGCGCCAGCTCCAGCGTGGCACAGCCCTTGTCCCAACCAGCCGGAAGGATGTCAAACAGGCGCACTCGGTTGTTGGGAAACACGAGCGAAAGTTCCGGCACCTCGGCGGCAACGCGCTCGCGTAGCTCCGCGAGCCCCTCACGCGAACGGGCACTCCAGATATTCGCCTTGAACACCGGCGCGTCACCGACAACGGGACGGCACGGGGCCTCTTCGCCTTTGAGCCACGCGTTGCCGCCCGACTCCATAGCGCGACGCACGCGCCCAGGATCGCTCGTCACGCAATAGGCGTCATTGTCCCAAAAGTCATCACCCAGGCTGTAGACCTTCAGATAGGTATCGTCGGTCTCTTGCTCCAAGTAGTCAGCCAAGCGAATAAGGGCGGTGTTGTCGGTCGCATGCGAGGCTACCACCTCGCCGTCGACAAACATGACCTGGCCGTTGCAGAACGCACCGGTCGAGAAGCACTCGGAGCGATTACGAAACATCCAGCCCATCGCGGACGGCTGACGGCCCGAAACCGGGCCAAAGTGCAGGCCCGCCGCCTGCATGGCATGAATGCCCTCGATGGCGTAGTCGCTGGCGCCGTCATGCCCGGCTGGAATCAGCGTATCGTCCATATCGGTCAGCACAAGTTTGATCATAGAGTCCCCCAGTCATTTTCACCGTATCCATTGTAGCGACCTGCCAAAAAGGGACAGGTTTATTTTGGCAGGTTTTATCTGGGAAAATGCAACGACCCAGTTGCCACCTGCCAAAATAAACCTGTCCCTTTTTGGCAGGTGCGCTAGTATAGGGAACAACAGATTCGATGCGGGAGTGCCGGCGGTGCAAACCACAAGGCTGAGAGGGCATGGGGCTCAATCCTTTGAACCTGTCAGTTAATGCTGGCGTAGGGAGCATGCCGCCTTTACAGGGGCGCTGTCTATGCACAGCGCCCCTTTTCTATGCCAAGGAGGCATGTGCAGTGATTGATTCGAAACAGCTTAAACAAAATGTGGTCAAGGCCGTGGAGGAGATTCGCGCCACCAACCCGATGGCCGGCTCCATCACCAACACGGTGACGATCGACTTTGTCGCCAACGCGCAGCTCGCCGTAGGCGGTTCGGCCGCCATGGTCTATCTGCCCGACGAGGGCGAGGCGCTCGTTGCAGGCGGCGGCTCCATCTATCTCAACATGGGCACGCTCTTCCCCATCTACGAGCAGACGATTCCCCGTGCGGCCAAAGCGGCACACGACGCCGGCAAACCTTGGGTGCTCGATCCGGTGGGCCTGGGCATCGGTAGCCTGCGCACCCAGCTGGTAAACGAGCTCAAGCAGTACAAGCCCGCCATCGTGCGCGGCAACGCCTCCGAGATCATCGCGCTCGCCGGCCTGTGGGGTCTTGAAGGCGAGGCGGCTGACCTGAGCCGCGTGCGCGGTGTCGATACCACCGATACGGTCGACGCCGCCCGCGGCGCTGCCGTGGCACTCGCCCGCTACACCGGCGGCGCCGTAGTGGTCTCGGGCGAAGTCGACCTGATTACCGACGGCACGACCGTGGCCAAGTCCCACGGCGGCAGCCCGCTCATGTCCAAGATTACCGGCTGTGGCTGCTCGCAGGGCGGCGTCCTGGCCGTGTACGCTTGCGCCGCCGATCCGTTTACGGCAGCCATCTGCGGTACCGCTGTCTACAACGTTGCCGGCACGCGTGCCGCCGCTGTCGCTGATGCCCCGGCAAGCTTTAAGGTCGCCTTTATCGACGAACTCTACCGCGCGACCGCTCAGGATATTGCGAATAACCACCTCGAGCTCGAGGAGGCATAAGTCATGTCCGAACCCGCAACCGCTGCCGACATGAACACACTCGTCGCCGTAGCCATCGCCCCGTGCGGCACAGGCGACGAGCTGTCCGCCGAGGTCGCCGAGGTCGTGCGCGTCATTCGCGAGAGCGGCCTTCCCAACCGCACCACCTCGATGTTCACCGAGATCGAGGGCGACTGGGACGAGGTCATGCAGGTCGTACGCGACGCAACCTTTGTGTTGGCAAGCAAGGGCATCCGCACCGAAGTCGTTCTCAAAGCCGATATTCGACCCGGTTTTACCGACACCATGACCGGCAAACTCGAGCGCATGGAAGCGCAGATCAAAAAGCAGGAGGAAGCACGATGAGCATCCGCGACAACCTTGATATCTCGGCCTATCTGGTACTCGGCCCCGAAAACACGCTGGGACGTCCCGTGGGCGATGTGGTAGCGCAGGCGCTCGATGCCGGCTTTACCTGCATCCAGGTGCGCTCCAAGGTGGCAAGTGCCCGCGAGATCATCGCGCTGACGGGCGACGCCGCGCAGGCTATCGCTCGCGCCGGCAAGACCGGCAAGGTCGCCCTGCTTATCGACGACCGTCTGGACTGCGTACTCGCCGCACGCGAACAGGGTATCGCCGTCGACGGCGTGCATGTGGGCCAGAGCGATATTCCCGTCGAGGTCTGCCGCAAGCTTCTGGGCCCCGATGCCATCGTGGGCCTTTCGGCCCGTTGCGAGGAAATGCTCGAGTACGTCAAGACCGCCGACATGAGCCTAGTCGACTACCTGGGCATCGGCCCGCTCCACGAGACCGAGACCAAGCGCGACTGTGGACGCGCGGCAGATGGCTCCATCATCACCAAGAGCTTTGAGGACCTGGCCGCGCTCCATGAGGCAAGCCCCGTTCCCATCGTGGTCGGCGGCGGCGTCAAAAAAGCCGATCTGCCGCAGCTCAAGGCCACCGGCGTCGACGGCTTCTTTGTGGTGAGCGCCGTCTGCAGCGCTGACGACCCCCGTGTCGCAGCCACGGAGCTTGTCGATGCCTGGCAACAGGCATAGGCATAGGCCGAGCAGCTGATTCGCAGCCTCATATCTTCAATAGCGCAAAGCGCATCCCAGTTTGGACCTCCATTCTGGGATGCGTTTTCCATATAGAGAGTCAGCGGGAAACTGTGTCCCAGTCTAGACGTAGATTCCGGGATGCACTTTCCGGAATCCGCCGTCTGGGAAACTGTATCCCGTTCTGGGCGCAAATTCTGGGACATGCTTTCCGAAATCCGCCCAACGGGAAACTGTGTCCCAAACTACGGCCGAAAAGTGGGGCACGCTTTCCCGAGCGGTCTCCATGGGAAACTATGCCCCATTTCGAAGGCTCATTCTGAGATGCACTTTCCGCCGAGTCAGCGACCGTGGCTCTACCCTGCCAGATACACCTCTAGTGCGGGCAACGTGGCCTCCGCATCACGCCGACCGACCTGGTAGATACGTTCGAGCTCCTCTGGCTCACGACACAGCGATGGCACCTTCACCGATTCGCTCGGACGCACCACAAAAACCTCGTCGCCGGCCTCGCGACGCGTCAGGTCATCGAGCGTGGCGTTATAAACCTCGTGCCGGTGCTCAAGCGCCGCGACAAACTCTGGATAGCGGCGAAACACGCGGCGCAGCATAGGCATCAAGCTATTGGGTTGTTTCACAAAGCCCGCCGGCTGCGTCAGCACCACGATGTTACGGTCATACCCCTGCGCAAACAGCCATGCGCTGGGAATAGAATCGGCCACACCGCCATCCAGATATCGATGTCCATCAATCCAGACGGGCTTGGTCGCCACGGGAATCGCCGACGATGCCCGAATCCACTCGATATCGCGCTCGTCGCCATACGGCAGATCGTGATAGACGGCCTTGCCCGTCTCGATATCGGTACACACGCACGTAAATCGCATGGGGCAGGCGCGATACGCCTCTAAGTCGATAGGATCGCGCTCAAGCGGCACCTCATGATAGGCAAAATCGGCATTGAACATGTCACCGGTTCGCAACCAGCTTGTCACGCTCGCATAGCGCTTGTCGGCACAATAGGCTTTGTTGTAGCGAATGGCGCGGCCGATCTGGCGCGATTTAAAGTTGTAGCCAAACGCCGCGCCCGCCGAGACACCCACCATATGATCGCAGGTCAAACCGTGCTCCATCCAAACGTCGAGCACGCCCGCCGTATACATACCGCGGTAGCCGCCTCCCTCGAGCGCAAGCCCCACTGTGTGTGATGTCTCCGGCTGTGCCATGCAACCATCTCCGTTCCCATGCTTTTGAACTCAACAAGTATATCTGTCAACGTATGCCGTCAAAAACGTGTTTATAAGCATTTATCGAACGTTTCCCAATGCATTCCCCATGCCGTACCGTAATGCCCCTAGATGGCCTTAGGCATGAACGCCCTTAAGAACGTTGCGGGATAAACATCGCCCGCACCATGCCAACGTCATCGCACGCAACGTGAGATAATTCTCAGCAGAAGTCACCGACAGCAGAGGGAGTTTGTGATGAAGGTTCTTTTGGTCAATGGCAGTCCCAAGGCAAACGGCAATACCGCCCGCGCACTCGCCGAAGTCGCCGAGCAGCTCAATGCCGAAGGCATTGATACCGAGGTGTTTCAGCTGGGCGCCAAGCCCATTCGTGATTGTATCGGTTGCGGCCAGTGTGGCAAGCTTGGGGGTCGCTGCACCTTTGACGACGACGTGGTGAACGAGCTCATCGCTGCCGCTGAGCAGGCAGACGGCTTTGTCTTTGGCTCACCCGTCTACTATGCGCACCCCAGCGGACGCATCCTTTCGGCCCTCGACCGCGCCTTCTATGCGGGCGGGCACGCCTTTGCGCACAAACCCGGCGCCGCGGTCGCTGTCGCCCGTCGCGGTGGCACGTCGACCACCTTCGATGTGCTCAACAAGTACTTCACCATCAACCAGATGCCCGTGGTCGCCTCCACGTACTGGAACAACGTCTTTGGTCGCGTGCCCGGCGACGCCGATGGGGATGCCGAGGGCCTTGCCACCATGCGCAACATCGGCAAGAACATGGCCTGGCTCCTGCAATGTATCGAAGCAGGACAGGCCGCCGGCATCAGCGCGCCCGAAGCCGATCGCGAGCGTACCAACTTCATTCGATAAGTCCAGCGGTGGTCACCTCGATGTTCTATCAATGTCAGCGAAAAGCCAGCTGATGAGGCAAGGTGCCTTGAAAGAGGAGGGCGCTGGGCTGTTGCCCGCGCCCGACGATTGAAAGGCAGATTGCCCATCAGATGGCTTTGCAGCGTCGAGGTGACCGCCGTTCGTTAGAACGGCGGAACAGATACATGAACGTGCAAATCTTCGGCACCAAAAAGTCCTTCGATACCAAGAAGGCCCAGCGCTATTTTAAGGAGCGCCGCATTAAGGTGCAGTTTATTGACCTTAAGGAAAAGGAGATGAGCAAAGGCGAGCTCACGAGCGTGATGCAGGCGGTCGGCGGCATCGACAAGCTGCTCAACCCCAAAGCCAAGGACGAGGAGACACTCGCACTTATCCAGCACCTCACTCCCAGCCAGCGCTTTGATAAGCTGCTCGAGAATCAGCAGGTACTGGCCGAGCCCATCGTGCGCAACGGCAAAAAGGCCACCGTCGGTTATTGCCCCGATGTATGGGGAGCCTGGGAGTAGCCTGTGTTATTTGCCGGCGCGTGGGTATAAGAGCAGGCGTTTGGCATAAGATTCAGCTGTAAGCCATATCTAACAAAGGAGGGCACATGCCCAACAAGCCCGTGAAGATCATCATGCTTACCGGATACCTCGGTGCCGGCAAGACCACGCTGCTCAACCATATCCTCGCCAACGACGGCGGCATCCGCGCCGCCGTGATCGTCAACGATATCGGCGAGATCAACGTCGACGCCAGCCTTATCGCCGACGGTGGCCTTTCCGAGACCGACGACCTCATCCCGCTCACCAACGGCTGCATCTGCTGCACGCTTTCGGACGACCTGGCCAACCAGCTGCAGGGCATTGCCGATTCGGGCAATTTCGACTACATCATCATCGAGGCCTCCGGTATTTGCGAGCCTATCCCCATCGCCTACACCATCTCGAGCTTCTGCGACGAGGCCAAAGTGGGCGGCGAACCCAAGCTCGCGCTCGACAACATCGTTGCCGTGGTCGACTGCGCCCGCATGTACGACGAGTTCAACGGCGGTCGCGACCTGCTGGCCGAGGATATCGACGAGGACGACATCGAGAGCCTGCTCATCCAGCAGATAGAGTTTTGCTCCACGCTGATCCTCAACAAGACCGATACCGTGAGCCCTGAGCAGATCGCCGAGCTCAAGGCCATCGTGCGCAGCCTGCAGAAGGACGCCGTGATTGTCGAGGCTCAAAACGGCGAGGTCCCCATGGAGGAGCTGCTCGATACCGATCGCTTCGACTTTATACGCGCCTACAACTCCGCCGCCTGGATCGAGGCCATGGAGCATCCCGAGGAGCACGACGACCCCGAGGTGCTCGAGTACGACATCGAGACCTTTGTGTACTCGCGCCGTAAGCCGTTTGACCTGCAGAAGTTCACCGATTTTGTTGAGCAGGAGTGGCCCGACGAGGTCATTCGCGTCAAGGGTCCGCTGTGGCAGACCGGCGATCCGGACATGTGCTACATGTTCGAGCAGGCCGGCCGCCAGATGCGCCTGATGGAGAACGGCTTGTTCGTTGACTCGGCGCCCGAGGGCGAGAAGCAGAAGATCATCGACGAGAACCCCGAGATCATGCAGATTTGGGACGACGAGACGGGCGACCGCATGACGAGCCTGTGCATCATCGGCCGTCACATGGACAAGGATGCGCTCATCGCCGCCCTTGATGCCTGCCTGACCGACTGGCACCGCGCTTAGGTTATCCAAGTGGGCGTTTTCCGCCCACGTAACCATCAAACCACCACGAAGGTACCCTTCGTGGTGGTTTTTCGTTCTATGCCAAGGAGATTCATGTTCAATATCGTGCTGTATGCGCCCGAGATTCCGGCCAATACGGGTAATATCGGCCGTACCTGCGTGGTCACCGGCGCCCGCCTGCATCTGGTGGAGCCACTGGGCTTTTCGCTCGACGACAAAACGGTGCGTCGCGCCGGCCTGGGCTACTGGCAAAACTTGGACGTGACGACCTATGCCAGCTGGGAGGATTTCCTTGCGCGCAATGACCTTTCCCCCGCCGACGACCGCTTGCATCTGCTGACCAAAAAGGCACGCCGAACCTATGCGCAAAGCACTTACCGTGACGGCGACTATTTGGTCTTTGGCAGCGAAAGCTCGGGGATTCCCGAAGGGCTGCTCGCCGCAGCGCCCGAGCGCTGCGAGCGCATCCCCATGCTGCGCGATTGTGACTCACTCGACAACGCCGAGGCCTGGGAAGCCCACGAGGAATCGCTCGGACATACCGAGGACGGCCATGAGGCCATCCTTCGGCAGGATATCTGCGGCAACTTCGTCAATCCGGACGACTACCGCATCAGCGCACTCAACCTCTCCAACAGCGCCGCCATCGTCCTCTACGAAGCCCTGCGCCAGACAGGCTTTCCGGGAATGTGACAAAGGAACTGCCCCTTTGTCACATTCAAGCGCCACGCCGATGGCACACACGCCTAATTGACGCTCTTGATAAAGAGCCCTTACTTTTAATCAGAATTAACTAAAGTAAAATGAAGTTAAACGGCGGTGTGAAAGGATGCTGAGGGAATCGATAGAGCCGTTCGCTCGATCTCTGGTTTTCCCTTCCTATTGCAACTCGTAGGCTGCCGTGCCTGGAATCTCACAAGCGATTCGAAGGAAATCTCGTCACGCGACTTTGACATGGGAATCAAAATCGCACACGACGAGATGGACGACCGAATCCTCGCGGCAACCTATCGGGAACTCACGGCAGAGGACAAGCGATTCCTCATCGCCATGCTCGATGACGAGGAAGAATCCACCACCGCTGACCTTGTCGAGCGCCTTAAGCGTTCGCCGCAGCAGGTCTCCCGCTACCGACGCCGCATGATAGATGCCGGCATCATTGGAGAACGCGGGCGCGGAATCGTCGCTTTTGAATTGCCATTCTTCCGCGACTATCTCGCCGCTCAATGCGTGAAATAGGCATCAATGAGGCAAAGGGACTGTCCCTTTGCCTCATTGTCTATAGGTAGCGGCCAGTAATGCTCTTGGAGCAAGCAGCGATATCCGCCGGCGTGCCGGCGCAGACGACTTGCCCGCCCGCATCGCCACCGCCCGGCCCCATGTCGATCACATAATCGGCATTGCGGATAAGGTCGAGATCGTGCTCGATCACGATAACCGTGGCGCCCTTGGCGACGAGGCCGTCAAACACGTTCAGCAGCACCTGAACATCGAGCGGATGCAGGCCGATCGTGGGCTCGTCGAATACGAATACGGCATCGTCCTGCACGCGGCCCATCTCGCTCGCAAGCTTTAAACGCTGCGCCTCGCCGCCCGAAAGCGCCGGCGTGGGCTCACCGAGTGTAAGATAGCCCAAGCCCAGGTCGTGCAAGGTCAGCAAGTGCGCCTGAACCTTCTTGAGCCCCACCGTGGCGTCGATGGCCTCGTCCACACTCATGTCCATGAGCTGCGGCAACGCAAGCTTGCTCCCGTCCTTGCCCTCGCGATGGATATGCGAGGCGGCCTCGGCGTAACGCGAGCCTCGACATGCTGGGCAGACGATCTCGACGTCGGGCAAAAATTGCACGTCGAGCGATATCGAGCCCGTGCCATCGCATGTAGGGCAGCGCAAGGCGCCAGTGTTGTAGCTAAAGGCACCCGCCTTGTAGCCGGCTGCCTTGGCCTCGGGCGTACGGGCGAAAGCGCGACGCAGCTCATCATGGATGTCGGCATAGGTCGCTACCGTCGAGCGCACGTTGGCGCCGATAGGTGTAGCGTCAACCAGGTTTGCGCGTGCGATGCCCTCGGCGTCGACCCAGCGCACATGGCTTGGCAGGCGCTCGCCAGCTGCCTGGGCCTTAAGCGCCGGGATGAGTGTCTCGAGCACCAACGTCGTCTTACCCGAACCCGAAACGCCCGTCACCGCGACAAGGCGACCGCGCGGTATATCGACTTCGAGCGGTTTGACGGTATGGATGGCATCGGTTGCCATGCGGATGTGGCCCTGATCGAACATTTCCTCGTCAGTCACCTGCGGACGCATACGCTTGGGGTCTGCGCGCAAAAACGGGGCGATGCGGCTGCCCTGCGATTGTTCGACCTCGTCCACCGTGCCAGCGGCAATCACATTACCGCCGCCTGCTCCGGCAACGGGGCCCATCTCGACCAGATAGTCGGCTTCCACCAGCACACGTGTATCGTGGTCGACAACAACCACGGTGTTGCCGTCATCAACCAGATCGCGCATCACGCCTACCAGACCATCAACATTGGCAGGATGCAAGCCAATCGAAGGCTCGTCCAACACATAGAGCACGCCCGTCGATCGGTTGCGCACCACGCGGGCGAGCTGCACGCGCTGACGCTCGCCCGTGGAGAGCGTGGCGCCGGCGCGATCGAGCGAAAGGTAGTCGAGACCCAGATCGACCAGGCGACGGGCCGCGCTCAAAAACGAATCGCAGATATCCATCGCCATGGGCCGCATCTCGGGCGGCAAGGATGCGGGCACCCCGTGCACCCACTCAACCGAATCACCAAGCGTCATGGCCGCGGCCTGCGCCAGATTGATACCGCGCACCTGGGGCTGGCGCGCAGCCTCGGAGAGGCGCGTGCCGCCACAGTCACGACATGGCCCCTCGCGCAAAAAGCGCGCCACGCGTTTTAAGCCCTTGTCGTCCTTAACCTTGGCGAGCGCATTCTCGACGGTATAGACGGCGTTGTAATAGGTAAAGTCGAGCGGCGTGGCGCCCTCGCCGTTTTTGGGAACGTAGAGAATGTGCTTCTTAACCGCCGGACCGTGAAACACGATGTCGCGCTCTTGAGGCGTGAGCTGGTTAAACGGCACGTCGGTGCGCACACCCATCTCGCCTGCCACCTGCTTCATCAGATCCCACATGAGCGTGCCCCAGGGAAGCACCGCGCCTTCGTTGATGGTCTTGGACTCGTCGGGCACCAGGCTCGCCTCGTCCACCTCGCGCATGACACCGGTGCCGCCGCAGGTGGGACACGCGCCGCCGCTGTTAAAGGCAAGGTCCTCGGCACCCGGCGCGTAGAACTCACGGCCGCACTCGGGGCACGTGAGCGACAGGCCCGCGGCCACGTTAAGGCTCGGCTCCACGCGCGCCCCGCAGTGCGGACACACGTGATGGGCGCAACGGCTAAAGAGCAGACGCAGGCTATTGTTGAGCTCGGTCATGGTACCAAAGGTCGAGCGCACACCCGGCACGCTGGGGCGCTGATGCAATGCGAGCGCCGCCGGTACGTGCAGCACCTCGTCCACTTGGGCATGTTCGGCCTGCGTCAGACGGCGGCGGGTATAGGTGCTAAGCGCCTCCAGGTAGCGACGCGAGCCCTCGGCATAAAGAACGCCCAGTGCCAGCGAACTCTTGCCCGAACCCGATACGCCAGCAATACCCACGAGCTTTCCCAGCGGAATATCGATATCGATGTCCTTGAGGTTGTGCACACGCGCGCCACGTACCTCTATAGCCTGCGGGCTCATCTTCTGTTCCGTCACCTTTATCACCCTACTCATGCCATAAAACGCGGTCGCGAATGTATTCGCCCAGCATGGGCACGGTAAACCGGACGAGGCCGTATCCGGCAGCCTCGATGACGCGCTCGCGAATCAGGCTTGCGCGATATTTACTCGCCCAGCTTTGGGTGCGGTCGCAGCGCTCAATGATGTCAGCCATGCGCGTCGGCTTGCCCCCATCAGCCGCCATGGCCTCGATAAAGAGGCGCTGCGGACTGCGCAACCCGTAATACAAAGGGGCGTCGACTGCTTCATAGAACTCGGAGATGGCATCGGCGTAGCCAGCCTCGACATCGCACACTTCAATGACCCGCGAGTCACGCCGGACAGCAGACCTCCACATGTAATATCCCACCAGCTGAACCATATAGGGATACCCCATACTCTTGCGCGCCGCAAGGTCCGCCGTCTCCGCATCAACGCAAAGACCAGTGCCTTTGACCGTCTGGATATATGAATCGCGCACTTTGGGCAAAGAAATCGCCCCCAGCGTACGCTGCTGGGCGCGGCGCAAAAACGTTACGCTCGGCTCTTCGAGCAAGTCATCGACCATGCTGGGCAAGCCGGCAAAAACCAGCGCAAGACCGCGCTGGTCGCTATCGGGCAAGCCCGTAGCATCCTGGTCTCCGAGCACCTGCTGATAGAGAACGGCCAGCGCCGCCAGCTCCTCGATAGATGCCGATTGGGCCTCGTCAATCGCAAACAGTAAGCCCTTTCCCGGCCCGAGTTTCCTGAGGCGTTCGTTGACTAACCCGCGCAACGTCTCGCCTTTTGCCCGCGCCGCCTCGACCGACATTCGGCCAAACGACGGACCAAACTCCATTGACGTCACAACGGGTTTATTCGAGCGAAGCGCGTCGGCCAAGCGGTCGCATAGGCCAAGCGAGGCGGAATCGGAGACAACCGCCCATCCGCGCTTGCTAGCTAAACGCTGCAGCTCCCGCAAGAGAACTGTTTTGCCACAGCCGCGGTTTCCCGTAATGAGCATGAGCCTGCCCGGAGCTCCGGCGCCGTTATCGAGCCCTTCCTCGAAATCTTCGATGACCGACTCGCGGCCGATGAGTATCGGAGGCCGCTTGCCAGCCGTGGGCTTAAAGGGATTTGGATTCATGTCGGCCTCCTCGGATTGGCAAACCCTGGTAACAGTTATACCAACTTATACCGAGTTATACCAACAGGATGCGACAAAGAGACTGACCCTCTATCACCTATGGCCGAAAAACTCGACGTCCGCCGCTCGCCAGGGGCGGAAGGTGGCGGGATCGACCTTTACGTGCGCTGCCTCGGGGACGTCGTACCACTTGACCGTGTAGCCAGCGCCGTGAGAGCAAAAGACCGAGTCGGGCGTGTTGGGTAGATCGGCCTCGGGCTCATAGGCGACAGTCTCGATGACGCGCTCGGCTTCATGGCATGCCGCATAGCCGGCAAACTCCAGGTACAGATGCCCGCGACCGCTCGTGTAAGTGGCCACCTCCAGCGCATAATCCTGCACCTCAGATGCCGGCACGCGACCCACAAGCTTTGCCCGTTCGCCCGCCATCGTCGGCGGCTCGTACTCGGCACCCATGCGCGTGGCGTCTGACAACGCCCTGCCCACACACTCCCCCGGCACCTCGAGCTCAAAGCGATACCACGGCTCCAACAGCACCGCCGCGCCGGCCTCACGCGCCTGCATGAGCCCCTGGCGAATCGCGCGGTAAGTGGCCTGGCGAAAGTCGCCGCCCTCGGTGTGTTTGGCATGCGCGCGGCCGCCCGTGAGCGTAATGCGCACATCGGTGATGGGCGAGCCGGTCAGTACGCCCAGGTGATCGCGCTCCATGGCGTTGGTGAGCGCCAGACGCTGCCAGTTAAGATCGAGCTCGTCGGTCGAAGTCACGGTGCCAAACTGCACGCCCGAACCCGCTGGCAACGGCTCCAGGCTCAGATGCACCTCGGCATAGTGGCGCAGTGGCTCAAAGTGGCCCACGCCCTCGACCGGCTGCGAAATGGTCTCCTTATAGAGAATGCCGCCGGGCTCAAACGAAATCGAAAGGCCAAAGCGATCGGCCAACACCCGCTGCACGACCTCGAGTTGCACGGCGCCCATCAACTGCAGGTGAATCTGCTCCAGATGAGTATTCCAGCTTACGCCGAGCATGGGGTCTTCGTCCGCCAACTCAGTCAGCGCTTTAAACACCGCATGGACATCGTGTTCACCCGGAAGCACCGTATAGGTGAGGACCGGAGCGATGACGGGCGCATCACACACGGGCTCCGCACCCAAGGCGTCCCCTGGGCGAACGTGCGCAAGACCCGTCACGGCACAAATACCGCCAGCAGCAACTTCTTGGGCAAGCTCATACTTTTCGCCGTTATAGATGCGCACCTGATCGACCTTCTGCTCCCATGCCGCGGCACCGGAACGTCCGCTGATCATCTGTTTTGCACACAGCGTGCCGCCGGTCACTTTAACCCATGCCAAGCGCTCGCCGCGATCCCCGCGGCTGACACGATAGACGCGCGCGGCAAACTCCGGAAGCCATATCTGTTCGCGCATCAGCACGCATATGCCATCCAGCAGCTCGCTCACGCCCTGGTCCTTGAGCGCCGAGCCGGCAAAGCAGGGAAAGAGCTTGCGCTCGGCAACCATGCGCGACAGCGTTGCGACGGAAAGCTCACCTGCCTCAAGAAACTCCTCGAGCGCCGCCTCGTCCAACGCTGCAGCGTCCTCCTGAACGGCGCCGCCCTCCAGCAGTTCGTTGGCATCCAGGCAGCCTTCGGAAAGACGCCGCCCAAGTTGTGCCAGCAAAACATCGCGGCCGGGATTCTCCAAATCGATTTTGTTGATATAGATGAACGTCGGGATGTCATAGCGTGCAAGCAGGCGCCACAGGGTTTCGGTGTGCCCCTGCACGCCGTCGTTGGCGCCCACAACTAAAATCGCGTAGTCGAGTGCGCGCAGCGTGCGCTCCGCCTCGGCAGAAAAATCGACATGCCCCGGTGCATCCACGAGCATGACGCGGGTATCACCGTGGTCGAGCACGGCCTGCGACGAGAAAATCGTAATGCCGCGCTCGCGCTCGATCGCGTTAGTGTCCAGATGCGAATCGCCATCGTCCACGCGGCCGCGCTTACGAATGCGACCCGCATCGAACAGCATGGCCTCGGCCAGCGTGGTCTTGCCAGCATCGACATGCGCCAAGATTCCAACGACCGCTTGCTTCGACATGGCTCTCCTCTTATTGCAAGCCCGTCGCACGCGGCAACGGGCGCTCTCGTTCCACACTGGATGATACAATTTACAGGCCGGCGGGCGAAGCGGGCCCTATCCCCCGACCGAGCTCATCGCCCCGCGTTGCCGTGCGGCGATTTTCGTAGGTTCGCGCCTTGCGAAAGCCGGCACCTCCCCTTTTTGCCTGCCCGGGCTCATCCAGGGCGGCAACAACGCGAACCCCACAACAGCGAGGAGTCACCATGAAGACATTGCTCAACGAGTTCAAGGAATTCATCAATCGCGGCAACATGATGGACATGGCCGTCGGCGTGATTATCGGCGGCGCATTCACCGCCATCGTGACCTCACTTACCGATAACATCATCAACCCGCTTATCTCCGTGATTGCCGGCGGTAGCGCTACCGAGATCTCGGGGCTGGTGGTGCCGGGCACTAATATCGACTTTGGCGCCTTTATCGGCTCGTGCATCAATTTTTTGATTGTGGCGGCAATCGTCTTTGCCATCGTCAAGGCATTCAACAAGGCGCAGGAAATCGGCGACAGGCTCGCCGGTGCCACCGCCGAGGAAGCCGCACCGGCGCCCGTCTGTCCGTATTGCCTGGAAGAGGTGCACGAAGGCGCGACCAAGTGTTGCCACTGCGGAAGCGAGCTGCCCCGAGCGTAGGTGCCTTAGAGCCGACAGCGAGCGGCATCTACCACCTTGCAAAACAGCGCAGCGATCAAAATGGCCCCACCCGGGGCCATTTTCGCTTACACGGAGCGTAGATACGCGCCCCCGCTCTTATGCCTCGCGCAGCCAGCCAAATGCAACACGCGGCGTGCCGTCCGACACATACACGACGCCGGCACGCTCAAACCCCGCTTTAATACTCGCGCCCTGCATGGGCAGGTTGTCCCGATGCGTATCGATACGCAGATGGTCGGCACGCTCTTTGGCAAAGGCGAACATCGCAGCCGCGATACCGTGCACGGTGCCGTCGGACGCCACACGGTGCAGCACGGCGTACGGAGTGTCGCTACGCCATTGCCCGTCCTCAATTACGTCATAGCACTCGTCCGGGCCCGGTAAAAAGGCAAACGTCGCCACCACGCGGCCGTCGACTTCGCACACATAGCTACCACCGGCGGCGATATCGGCAGCCAGCTGCTCGGCAGAAGGCGTGCCCTCGGGCCACTGCGTGGCGTTGCCATGCGCGCGCATAAAGGCACGGGCCGCGTCATAGATAGCCATGACGGCGGGAATGTCGGTATCGAGGGTTTTTCTGATCATCACGCGGCGACCTCACGTTTATTGGTATCACTTTGATTGAGCAATGATACCAGCGTTTGAAGAGGGGCGAGAAGCAGATGGGAAGCAAAAAGCGAGCCGCCTGGTCAAAGGCCAAAAGCGAGTTTTTGGGCGCTGCCACCGGTGGCGCTATGAGCGACCTGTTTGCGCGCGAGGACGAGCGCCGCGACACCCTGAACGCCGAGCGCGATGAAGCCTGGCGCTACAAGTCGTGCGAGCGCAAAAACCGTTACGGCACACGCGCCGAGGCCGAGGCCGTTATGGCCGACTGCGAAAGCCGCGGGCGGCGTGGTTTGGCCTGCTACAAATGCGAATACTGCGGCGGCTGGCACCTGACGTCGCACCCTTGGAAATAGGCCCCGCATCGGCACGGCACTGACGGAGCGCCAACCATCGCCCGCAAGCTACGGGCGCGGCGGCACCAAAACATCGTAACGAACGGCCTTGCCCGCAAGTTGATAGCTCGGCTTAACGCCGGCAAGCAGCGGCCCCTTCACCGGCCGCTTGATAACGACCTTGCGCGGGCGCACCGCAAGCGCAGCTTCGACCAGCGTCTCCTCATCGGCACACGGCTGTTCCAGATGATGCAAGAGTTGAAACTTCTTTTTAACCGCCGCGCTCTTTGTGCGCTCGGGAAACATGGGGTCCAAATACACCACGTCGGGAGCGGTGAGCTCGCCCTGCCCGATCAACTCAGTTATATGGTGAAGGCCGGCAATGCTGTCCTCGCCCGCATGTAAGCGCATGCGGGCCACGGCAGTCGCAAGCGCTGGATCATCTGCCGCGCGATCCAAGGCATCCTTGAGGAGCGCCGCGATCACGCAATCCTGCTCATACAGATCGACGGTAAAGCCCGCAGCCGCCAGCAGCAGCGAATCCTCGCCAAAGCCTGCCGTGGCATCAATCGCCCATGGGCACTCGACGCCTTTTGCGCGCGCAGCCTTTACCAACAGCTCTTGCTGCAGACGGCCCTGTTTGAGCCGTGGCAGCATGCGGCCAAAATCGGCACGCAACTCCATCGTGCCGTCGGTGAGCGTGAGGCCCGCGGACTTCCCGGTCAGCTCAAGCCCCGCGGCCCGAGCAACAGAAAAGGGATCGACGACGCCCATGGGTACTCCTTAACAAGCAAAATGAATACGTGAGCGCCGTTTATGCCGGCACCCAACCGTCCGCTATTGTCCCACATGCGACATGGCCCACAGCATCCCAATGCAAAGCACCGCCATCAATCCCGTGCACACGGCAGCGATCACAGAATCGCCCATGCGCCTTCCCAACGACCGCGGCTCATGCACTCGCCCTGCTCCATACATCATGGCTCCTCCTTAAGAACAGCTCCTTGTTACGGTCTCATCATCGCAGCGCCGCACATGAGCTGCCATCGATTTGGCTTACGTCCAGCTTTCCTTTTTGACAGGTCGGATTGGGCAGCGCGGGCTCAAAGCGCTTTCAGGCGCACGCATCGCTGCGTTGAACTACAATGTGCTTCACCATATGTGCAACACATGGGCTACGCCAGATCGGCGTACTCGTATCGAAAGGACCAGCCATGAGCTCCGCTCGCAAGACTCTCAAAATCCTTGCCCTCATCTACTTTGTTTTGGGCATCGCCAGCCTCATCATCGCCGGCATCGGTATCGCCAGGGGCAGCCTCGATTCCACGTACGGGTCGAACGCCATGCTCGCCGCGGTCGTGCTTGTCGTCAAGGGCATTGTCGATCTTTCCGCAGGTGTTGCGGGCATCAAGGGCGCCAACAAGCCCTCGCAGGTGGATAGCGCGTTTAAGCTCGGCATCGTTGCCGCAATCGCCACGATTGCGCAGGCCGTGCTCACGCTTCCCGCACTCGGCGGCAGCGCCGTCAATATCGGTGCCTTTGTCATCGTGGTCTACGACCTGTTCTTTGTTCAGCAGGCGCACGCCGTTAAGGCCGAGAACAAGGACCGCCTGTAGGCACTCGCTTCTCATAACCCCTGCAGCCAAGCAACTAACATGGGCCGATCGCGCAGTAACGCGGTCGGCCCTTTACATTTGACCAGATAAAACCTGCCAAAATAAACCTGTCCCTTTTTGGCAGGTTGGTTAGCTGTGGCGGTACTCGGCAATGATGAAGTCGATGTCGGTTTTAAGGGTGTCCAGGTTTGCCAGGCGCTCTTTGTCGGTAGGGCGTGTGCGGTAGTAGTACGGCGTCATCTGGAACACCGCCTCGATGTCGGCCTGGGTCTGGAGCGTAATATTCGCGGACACCCGCTGTGTGCCGACCAGTTTAAGCTCCATCGTCTTCGGAAGCTTTTCGTCGTTGAGGTACGGCGTGTCGTAGAGCACCTCCTTGAGCCCAAAGAGATGACGGGCACCCGGCACCACGGTGTAGAGCGAACCCTCCGGCGCCAACACGCGGGCAAACTCGCGCTCGTTAAAGGGAGCAAAGAGCTCGGTCACCATATCGAAGGCGCCATCGGCCACTGGGATGTCTTTCATGTTGGCCACAAAATAGGTCGCATCGCCGCGCTTGGCGGCCAGGCGTACCATTTCTTTGCCTAGGTCAAAGCCATAAGCGTCCACGCCCGGCACCGCGCCCATGGCGCTGGTGTAGTAACCCTCGCCGCAGCAAATATCGAGCAGCGTCATGGGGCCGCCTGTAGACGCAGCACGCCCAGAAACCCGTTTGCGCACCAGCTCGACCATTGCATCGCGCAGCGGCGCATAGTAGCCACGGTTCAAAAAGTCACGACGGCTGCGTGCCTGCGACTTGGGATCGCCCATGGAGTCGCCGCTCTTGGACGAACGTAGCAGATATAGATAACCCTCGCGCGCACGGTCAAACCGGTGTCCGCCCGCGCATGCAGCACCGCGCTCGTCGTCCACCAACGGCTCATGGCAAACGGGACACAACAACATGGCAACTCCTTAGCGCGAACAACACAACGTACACCATTGTCGCACGCCTTCCCCACCTAGTCATTGGGGACGTTCTTGAATGACTAGTCGTTTAAGAACGCCCCCAATGACTAGGTGATTAGGAGTATCATCGTCTGCGCAAATAAGCACGAAATAGCACGTTAGAAATTGAGAGCGTATGGCTGATACCGCATCTAAGCACATCGACATGACCACCGGCTCGCTGTGGCGCAATATCCCCCTGTTCGCCTTGCCCGTGGCCGCCACGAGCATCTTGGAGCAGCTGTCAAACCTCATCGCCACGGTCATTATCGGTAACTTCTCGGGCGACCAGGGGACCCTCGCCATGGCGGCAGTCGGCTCCAATGTTCCGCTTACCAGCCTTATGCTCAACCTGTTTATTGGCATGTCGCTTGGCTCCAACGTGGTCATCGCCAACGCTATCGGCCGCAACGATCAGAATATGGTCAAACGCGCCGTCCATACCTCGATTTTAATGGCGCTCGTGGGCTTTGCCGTCATCGCTCTGGGCGAGATCTTTGCCGAGCCCATGCTCGCCGCGCTCAACGTTCCCGCCGAGACCATGCCGCTCGCTTCGCTCTATCTACGCGTCTTTTTGCTCAGCATGCCCTCAATCTTGCTCTACAACTTTGAGGCCGCGATCTTCCGCTCCGTCGGCATCACCCGCATGCCGCTGCAAGCGCTTGCCGTGTCCACCGTCCTCAACATTGGCCTGGACCTCATCTTTGTCCCCGTACTCCACTGGGGCGTCGCGGGTGTCGCCATCGCCACCGCCATCGCCTACACCGTCAGCGCCGCTACACTCTTTATCCGCCTGCTCAAGACCGACTCCGTCGTCCGCGTCACCCCGCGCGACCTTGCTATCGACCCCGTCGCCCTCAAGCGCATCGTCAAGATCGGCCTGCCCGCCGGCATCCAAAGCGCCGTCTTTGCCGTCGCCAACATCATCATCCAGTCCGCCATCAACAGCCTGGGCACCGAGGTCATGGCGGCCTCGAGCGCCGCCATGAGCCTGGAGTGCGTGTGCTACAACCTGCTCAACAGCTTTAGCCAGGCTTGCACCACCTTTGTGGGACAAAACCACGGTGCCCGTCAGATCGACCGCTGCACCAAGACCCTTAAGGTCTGCCTGGTCGAAGGCGGTGTCGTCGCGCTCACCACGATTATTGTTATTGTCGGCCTGGGGCGCGAGATCCTGTCGTTGTTCAACAGCGATCCCAACATCGTCTCAATCGGCTATATCCGCGTGTGCTCTATCTTCCCTGCATACGCCTTTATCATGCTCTACGAGAACATGTCCGGCTACCTGCGCGGCTTTGGCATCTCGCTCATGCCCGCCCTTATCACCATGATCTGCGTCTGCGGCATCCGCTTCTATTGGGTATTCTGCGTGTTCCCGCACTTCCGCACCTTTGCGAACATCATGATGGTCTACCCCATCAGCCTGGGCACCACGGCGTTCTTTATGGTCGTGGCGGTACCACTCTGCCACCCGGCACGCACCCATCGCGCTACCCAAGCCAAAGCGACAGCCTGCTAAACACCGCACTCAACGCCACGCCAGTCATTAATTGACAATATGCGAGCTCATATAGTCGATAAAGCGCCTCGTGGCGATAGGCATGGTGTCCCAGCTGCGCCAGGCCGCCACTACGTCGCGTGAGGGGGCGTGCACGATGGGACGTACGCGAATATCGGCCCGCATGCCCTCCACAGTACGACGGTAGAGCATACTCACGCCTAGACCCTCCTCCACCATCGCCATGATGGTGTAGTCGTCGGTCACCTCGCTCGTCACGTGCGGCGACAGCCCATGCGCCGCGAATGCATCGAGCACCAGGCTCTGTTCGCCCTCATCCAGCAGCACAAACGGCTCGGAAGCCAGGTCGGCGAGCGTCACTTTTTCCTTTGCCGCCAGCGGATGCGCGACAGGCAACAGTGCCACCAACTCGTCGTGATAGACCACGCGCTTCTCGAGCCCTGCGGTAAACCCACGTGCCGTAAAGCAAAAATCCACTACGCCGTCGTGCACCCATTGGGCGTTGCGCGTGTAGTCGCCCTGCTTGAGGGTAAAGCGTACGCCCGGGTGCAGCGCCCCAAAGTCGCGGATCACGCGCGGTAACACGGTTCGACTCACGTTGGTAAACGTCGCGATGCGAATATCGGACGACGAAAGCCCCAGCAGCTCCTGGCGCTTGCCCTCGAGCTCAGCCTCGGCAGTCACAATCTGGCGCAGATACGGCAGATATTGTTTACCGTCGCGCGTAAGCGAAACGCCCTGCTTACCGCGCTCGATAAGCGTGGTACCCAGCTCGCGCTCGAGTGCCTTGACGGCCTGGCTCACCGCACTTTGCGTATAGCCCAGCTCGTCCGCCGCGCCCTTAAGGCTGCCGCAATCGACCACCATACAAACAATCTGATACCGCGACGCCATCGTGCCTCCACAACAATGCAGCCGTAAAACGTTTTGCCAGTGCTTTTCCTAATGACATTAGCATTTCTTAATCATACTGAAGATACATTCGCTTTACTACATCCAAATCTGGGAGCAGAATCCTTTTTACGAAACCGTTCTGCAACAAAAGGAGTCCCATGGATCGCAAAAAAGCAATCGCGCTCTCATTTTCCGTTCCCGTCGCATGGGGCTTTTCGTATCCCCTCATGAAGATCGGCATGGACAGCATGAACGCCACGAGTATCGTCGCGCTACGCTGCGTCATCGCTTTTGTGGCCTGCCTGCTGCTCTTCCACAAGCGCGCGTTGCGCATTAACCGCGACCTTATGGTCCGTGCCGCCATCATCGGCGCCATCATGGCAACCGAGCTCACCTGCATGTGCCTGGGCTCCAGCCTCACCTCTGCCTCCACTGCCGGCTTTTTGCAGAGCCTGACGGTCGTAATCGTGCCGTTTGCCAACGCCGCCCTGCTGCACCGCGCCCCCGAGCGCAAAGTGCTCGTCGGCACCGCCATCGTCACCTGCGGTATGTTGCTGCTCTCGGGCGCCGACTTCACCAGCCTGAACCCGGGCGCGCTCATCATGCTGCTCTCCGCCTTTGTCTATGCCGGCCACATTATCGTGGCCAAGCGCTTTGTCGAAGAAGTCGATCCGCTTGCTCTGGGCGTTTGGCAGCTGGGCTTCGGCGGCTTATTCTCGGGCATCGCCGCATTCACCTTTGGCGGTTTCACACTCCCCGGCACGCCGGGCGAGGTCGTGGTCGTCGTCGCACTCGCACTCATCTGCTCTGCCTACGGCTTTATCACCCAGACGCTCGTGCAGCCCCACGTGCCCGCCGAGACCACCGGCTTTGCCTTCTCGCTCGAGCCAGTCTGCTCCGCCGTCTTTTCGTTCTTCCTAGTCGGCGAGGTCCTGAGCCCCATCGCCTTCCTGGGTGCAGCTCTCATCCTCACCGGCGTCATGGCGGCAACCGTCGAGCTTCCGCGCCTCCGCGCACATGGACGCGCTCGTATGGCAGGAGTGCCCGAGCGCGCCTCGTAGACCCCGCCCCTCATGCAGCCGCGGCATAAAGGCAACCGGTGCGCCTTTACAATAGATGCCAACATAGCATTTGCCATAAAGGAGCTCCATGGACACCGCAACTCGCGACCGCAACATAGCAACTTGGTTGGGCGATGCGCCGCAGCCGGTACGTGACACTACGAACCAGCTACTCGAGCGCATCGCCCTTTTGCGTGCCGAGCAGACCATCTACCCGGCACAAGACGACATCCTCAATGCCCTCGCCTACACGCCGGCCGACCAGGTCAAAGTTGTCATCTTGGGCCAAGATCCTTATCACGGGCCCAACCAGGCCATGGGGTTATCGTTCTCGGTCCCCGCGACGCAAACCAAGTTGCCGCCAAGCCTGCGCAACATCTATAAGGAACTCAAAGCCGATCTGAGTTGTCCCATTCCCGCCACGGGAGATCTGACGCCATGGGCACAACAGGGCGTCCTGCTCCTCAACACTACGCTTACCGTGCGCGAGCATGCCGCGAACTCACACGCCAAGCTGGGCTGGAGTACGCTCACCGACTACGTTATCGAACGCTGCTGCCAGCTACCCCAACCGGTAGTCTTTTTGGCATGGGGCCGCTTTGCCCAGCAGATGGTTGAGGGCAAGCTCGCCGCAATCGACGCGGGCAAAACAACCGGCAAGTTCTGCCTTGCCTCCACGCACCCCTCGCCGCTTTCGGCCAACCGTGCCACGGCAGAACTCCCCGCTTTTATGGGGTCGCGACCCTTCTCGGCAGCCAATCGGCTACTCGAACAGCACGGCTCGACCCCCGTCAACTGGACTTGTCTCGGCTAAAAATCGATACATCAAAAATGCGCCCGACGGCTTTCCATCGGGCGCGTTTCCTATTCGGGCCAAATAAATTGCGTGCGGCCGGCCTCGCCGCCATCAATGAGCAGGCTCTGCCCGGTCATAAACCGGTTGGTCACGCCCACAAAGTAGATCCACTCGGCGATCTCTTGGGCGGTTGCCCAGCGTTTAAGCGGTGTAAGCTCCATAATCTGGTTCCACAGGTGTTCGTCTTCCATCACGCAACGGTTGAGCGGCGTGATAACGCCACCCGGGTCCACACTGTTGGCGATGGCCTGCGGTGCCAGGCGGTTTGCAAGGTTCTTGGTGTAGGCGATAACGCCGCCCTTGCTGGCAGCATAGGCGGGAAACTCCGATCCCGTATGCCCGCTCGCCGACCCCACATTGACCACGGATTTGATAGCGGGCGCCGGCTTGGCAGCAAGCCCCTCCCCCACAAAAGCGTAGCGCTCGGTCACGTTGATGGTGCCACACAGGTTGGCGGCGATATCGTCGACCGAATCCTGCGTACCCGCAACGTTCACGATCACCTGGGGTTCAAGATCGCCTGGAAACGAGTCAGGCTCGCGTACATCAACGACCAGATGGCGGTAGCGCTCGTGTTCGATCGCCGCCGGCAGCAGATCAAAGCCCACGACCTCGTGGCCCTCGTCCAAAAAGCGCTGCACGCACGCGGCTCCGATACCGCCCGATGCGCCCGTGATCAAAACCCGCATACTTGCTCCTTAGGCGGTTGCATGGCGCTCAAGGTACTCGGCGCCCACATTCTCACGCTCCCAGCCGCGCACGACCTTGTAGCCCACGGGGCTCAGGAAGACCTCGCACAGCAGCTCGGCAACAGCGCCGGTCAGCGAGCACATAAGGACCTGCACCCAGGTCCAACCAAAGAACGTGTGGCTCACCACAATGGCAAAGACCAGGTTGTCGATAAACTGGCCAACACCCGTGGACACATAGGAGCGGAAGGCGAAGCTCGCAAAGTTATTCTTTTTGAGCATACGGCCGAGCGACTGGTTGAGCGTAGAGTTAACCACGGCAGAAACGAACATTGCCAGCGAAGAGCCCAGCACCACGTACCAGGTGCCGCCGATGGTGGCGTTAAGGGCGGTGTTGACCTCGATCATGCCCGTGTCGTAGTAGGCGCCCCACATACCGGGTGTGAGCGAGCACGCCCAAAAGCACAGGCTCACGGCAAGGTTGACCGCCAGTGCGAGGATAGAGATTTTGATGGATGCCTTGGCGCCAAAGCGCTTGCAGATCATGTCCTGGCACAAAAACGAGACCCAGCTCACCACAAAGCCGCAATCGAGTGCCAGATACGGCAGGCTGATGAGCTCTTTGTTGGCCAGCAGGTTCATCATGATAACGCTCACGAAAAACAGCGAAACCGTTGCCGCGGGAATGCTCCGCAACAGGACCTTGTAGTCCTCCATGACCTTCTTGATCATTATGTACTCCTTTGGTTTTAGGTTTAACGAGCAGGATATCGGACCCGAACTGCTCGGACGCCCCGGTCTTGAGGCGACGGTGGGCATGATAGCCGCTTACGCGGCATCAGGCAAGCAGGCAGCGCGGCAGCCCCGCAGGGCCACCGCGCCGATGCGTTAAAAGACTACGTTGCCAAACTCCGACAGGATAAGGTCGGGATTGTGGTCGGTTGCCCAATCCACGTTCCACGGGCTCGTAAACAGCAACAGCTTGCCACCGCGCATGTCCTCGACGCGCAGCGTGTCGCGCGTGAGCGAAAGGCCCGGGATATCGATGGTGTCGGGGTCGTTCTGGATCCAGCGAATGTCCGTATAGGGCAGCGGCTGGCGACGAACCTCAACACGGTACTCGGCCTTGAGACGGCGCTCGAGTACCTCAAACTGTAGCACGCCGACCACGCCCACGATGACGCTCTCCATGCCGGCACCAAGCTCGCGGAAGATCTGGATGGCGCCCTCCTGGGCAAGCTCCTCCATGCCCTTGACGAACTGCTTGCGCTTGAGCGTGTCGACCTGCGTAATGCGAGCGAACATCTCGGGGGCAAACGTCGGAATCTGCGGATACTGCACATGGCGCTTGCCGGAGCACACGGTGTCGCCGACGCTAAAGATACCCGGGTCGAACAGGCCCACGATATCGCCCGCGTACGCCTCGTCCACGATGGCGCGGTCGTCGGCCATCATCGACGTGCCCGTGGCAAGCTTAAGCTTGCGGTTGCCCTGCACGTGGAAGGCATCCATGCCGCGCTCGAACTTACCCGAGCAAATGCGCACAAAGGCGATGCGGTCGCGGTGGTTCTTGTCCATGTTGGCCTGGATCTTAAACACAAAGCCGCTAAAGTCGTCGCGGCAGGGGTCGACCGGTTCACTGGTAAGCGTATCGGTATAGGCACGCGGCGTCGGGGCCAGACGCAGGAACTCCTTAAGGAAGGGTTCCACGCCAAAGTTGGTAAGCGCCGAGCCAAAGAACGCCGGGCTCAGCTTGCCGCAGGCCACGGCATCCAAGTCGAGCTCGTCGCCAGCACCATCGAGCAGCTCGATGTCGTCCATCAGGTTCTTATGGTTCTCCTCGCCGATGAGCTCATCCATGGAAGAATCGCCCAGCTCGGCCTCGACCTCGGCGACCTTCTTGGTGGCGTTGGCGTGACCGTCGCCCTCAAAGGCAATGACGCGACGGGTCTGACGATCGAACACGCCGCGGAAATTGCGGCCGCTGCCGATCGGCCAGTTCATGGGATACGTATTGATGCCCAGGACATTCTCGATCTCTTCCATGAGCTCAAACGGATCGCGAGCCTCGTGGTCGAGCTTGTTCACAAAGGTGAAGATGGGAATGTGGCGCAGCGTACAGACCTTAAAGAGCTTCTTGGTCTGGGCCTCGACGCCCTTGGCGCCGTCGATGACCATGACTGCGGCGTCAGCGGCCATAAGGGTACGGTAGGTATCCTCCGAAAAGTCCTGGTGACCGGGGGTATCGAGGATGTTGACGCAGGCGCCGTTGTAAGTGAACTGCAGCACCGAGGAGGTGACGGAAATGCCGCGCTCCTTCTCGATGTCCATCCAGTCCGAGACGGCATGCTTGGCCGAGCTCTTGCCCTTGACCGAGCCGGCGGTCTGGATGCTGCCGGTATAGAGCAGCAGCTTCTCGGTAAGCGTGGTCTTACCGGCATCCGGGTGGCTGATGATCGCGAATGTGCGGCGCGACGAGATTTCATCCGACAGGCTTGCCATGCGGATCCTTTCTTGCATTGAGTGCATTACGTCGTTGTAACCGCACTATTGTAGCCGCGAAATCTCACTCTAGGGCGCCTATCAGGACAAATTCATCAGTTGGGGCCTGTGTAGCAGTCGATGACGGCACTCCGCAGCAGTTTGTCTCGATCTGTAACATCTAGACGGTTTTTGAACCTCTACCTGTTACAGATTTAGACAAACAGGTGGGCGTCCCAGAAAGATCTCGATCTGTAACATCTAGCAGCCAAAAACTTCTCCAGTTGTTACAGATTGAGACAACCAGGTGGGGCCCACCAGCAAAATCTCAATCTGTAACAGGTAGCCGTCCAAATCGGTTCCAGATGTTACAGATTGAGATGAATGAACGAGCGGACAATCCTTATTTGCCTCTTGCATAACTGTGCATAGTGTATATATACTGTGCTTACCGGTTATATACACGTGTAGCCCAACAGCTAAGGAGCCGCTGTGGACATCATCCTATCCAATTCGAGCGACAAGCCCATCTACGAGCAGATAACCTCGCAAGTCAAAGCTCAGATCTTATCGGGCACGCTCGCTGCGGGAGCCAAACTCCCCAGCATCCGTGCACTCGCGAGCGACCTGGGTGTGAGCGTCATCACCACCAAGCGCGCCTACGCCGACCTAGAGCAACTCGGGTTTATCTGCACCGTGCAGGGCAAGGGCTGTTTTGTCGCCGAGGGCAACCAGGAGCTCTTACGCGAAAACCAGCTCTGCCATATCGAAGAGCTGCTTGCGAAAGCGGCAAGCCAAGCCGAAGCCTTGGGCGTCACGCGCGGCAAACTGCACGAAATGCTCGACCTGGTAGCCCCCGAAACCATGCAGTAGCCATCTGCAAGAAAGGCTATACCATGCAAAACTTGCTTGAACTCAAAGGCATCTCACGCGCTGTAAGCGACCGCTTTTCACTACGCGATGTCACGCTCGCCGTGGAGCCCGGCCAGATTGTTGGCTTTGTGGGCGCAAACGGCGCCGGCAAGACAACGACCATTCGCGCCGCGCTCGGGCTTATAAAGCTCGATGCCGGCGAGGTGCACCTGTTTGGGCAGCACTGCGGCGCCGACGCGCCCGGTGAAGCGCAGCGTTGTCTGCGCACTCGTGTCGGCCTCGTGCTGGACACATGCCCCTTCCCTTCCACACTCAAGGTGACCGAAGTTGAGGCACTCGTAAGCCCGGCGTACCCCACCTGGAGCCACGACACCTTCGCCAGCCTCATCGACCGATTTGGCTTGGATCCCAAGGCGAAGGTCAAGGACCTCTCCCGCGGCATGGGCATGAAGCTGCAGCTTGCCTGTGCGCTCAGTCACAAGGCCAAGCTGCTCGTTTTGGACGAAGCCACCGCGGGTCTTGATCCCATGGCACGCGAGGAGCTGCTCGATGAGCTGCTTGCCTTTGTCGCCGACGGCCAGCGCAGCGTGCTGCTCTCGAGTCACATTACGTCCGACCTCGATCGCGCTGCCGACCGCATCATTTGCATCGATAACGGCTCGATTGTGTTTGACCTGCCGCGCGAGGACATTACCGACCGCGCCGGCATCGCCCACTGTACCCAAGCGCAGGCCGCCGAGCTTATGGCTTGCGTCGAAGGCGCCCGTGCCGCCCACCACGCTTATAGCGTGGACGTGCTCGTGCCCAACCGTCGCGAAACGCTCGAGGCCTTTCCCGAGATTCCCTGCGATCGGGCAACCATTGACGATTATCTACGCCTCACGCTGAAAGGGGCTTCGAAATGAAACGCGCCTTTATGTCCGAGCTCGCCATCGTTCGCACGCTTGTCCCAAGCATAGCGGGCGTCGGCCTGTTCATATTCGTTGTGCTGACCCTCGCCAACACGTCAGGTGGCGACTCCGGCATGAGTGCCGGCGGCTGCGCGCTCAGCGCCATGTCGCCTATCATGGTCATGAGCTCGCTGGCAGGCTTCGACAATCAAAACGGATGGGAGCGTTATCGGGCAACGCTGCCCCTCTCGCGCAAAGACATCATCTGCGCACGCTACCTGAGCATCGTTGTCTTCTCGGCCGTCATGACGTGCGCCGCCACGCTTTTGAGTATCGTCGCCATCCCGCTCTTCAACAGCGCGGGCATTCCTTCGACGGGACAGACGGTCTTTGAAATCGCAATCGCCTCGGCAGCATCGATGCTCATCTCCCTCATGATGGTGTTTTTGGCGCAGCCGCTGTTCTTTCGATTTGGACACATGGAGGCGCTGCGCCTATCCGTTGGCCTGTTTGCCCTGCTCGGATGCCTTGCCATGGCCACGTTGAGCTCCTCCAACCCCATCAGCAACTGGCTCATGTCGATTGCCGGGGCGAATCCCGATCCCGCCGTTCTTGGCTGTCTGTGCGCAGGAACTGCAGTACTGGCGCTCGCACTATGTGTAATCAGCTGCGCTGTCAGCACCAAGGTTTATCGAGTACGCGATCTGTAATCGACGGCTAAAAAAGCTTAGGCGGTACCCCGCTTATTTTTTCAATGAAACGAGGCAGCATAGCGTCACCACCGCCCTTCACAGCAGGCCGTCTAGTTCTTGGCAACCAAAAAGACACCGTCAGCATATCGAAGGTGAATACTTTTCCGAGAAGTGAACGAGTAAAAACAGTGCCCTGTAGCATCGACATGTTTAAGGACTCAATTCCTGCGGTTTTTGTCTAAGAATCCTGCAATTTTGTTCGAAAAAAGTGTGCATGTTCCAGGGGTCCAGATTTACTCGTTCACTTCGCGGAAAACCATTCACCTTCGATTCGAGCCTTAACCAAATGCCCTCTCGAACTATAGCCCCTGTCTCACCACAGCGATATCAAAGCTTCATGGCGGGACGGTATCATCGGACGAGTGCCGTAAATCTGGCGCGGTCGTTCTTTGGGGAGGCATTTCACCCGTGTCGTGGGTCGCAGCAGCATTTGTGTCGGCTTTCTTTGCCGGCGTCACATCAGTCCTGGCCAAATGCGGCATCAAGCAGACCGACTCCGATGTCGCGACGGCCATTCGCACCTGCGTGGTGCTCGTTTTCGCCTGGGCAATGGCGGGCATTTCTGAATCCATTGGAGCCATCGGCAGCATCGAGCCCAGATCTTGGCTCTTTCTCGTCCTCTCGGGACTCGCTACCGGTGCTTCGTGGATCTGTTGCTTTAAGGCGTTGGGCATCGGAGACGTCAATAAGGTCGTACCGGTCGACAAGATGAGCACCGTACTCGCTGCACTGATCGCCATCGTGCTTTTTGGCGAGACGGGCAACCTTGCGGTTAAGCTCGTGGGAACCGCTGTCATCACACTCGGCACGTTTTTAATGATCGAGAAGAAGCAGTCTGCCGGACCCGAGCGGCAGCAAGACCGGACCTGGCTCGCTTACGCCCTCGGCGCCGCCGTGTTCGCGGCGCTCACGTCCATCCTTGCCAAGGTTGGCATCGAAGGCGTCGAGTCCAACCTGGCCACGGCAATCCGTACCTGTGTGGTACTGGTTATGGCATGGGCAATCGTGGCAGCTAAAGGCAAGATGGGCCAAGCCGTGCACGTAGACTGCTACGAACTCGTATTTCTCGCGGCATCGGGCATTGCGACTGGCGCATCGTGGCTGCTGTGCTACTACGCCATCGCCACAGGCCAGGTGAGCGTCGTGGTGCAGATCGACAAACTATCGATTGTCGTATCGGTACTATTTGCGCGCCTGGCATTCAACGAAAAACTCTCACGGCGCAGCGCCATCGGTCTCGCCTTCATCGTCCTGGGCACCGCCGCGCTCGCGATTTGGAAATAGCGCCGATGCCAAGCGAGATCTAGACGCTCGCAAATCCGTGACAAACGGCATATCCCGGCACGCCCGTGACGTTTTACAATATAAACGTCACGGGCCTCGGCTCAGTCTCGATCATCCAAGGGGATGTCTTTTTGGTCATTGTTCTTTAGGGAACGGTCAATCGCATAGAACCACGAAAACGGCCGTCCAACGGCCGTGGTTTGTTGCGCCGTTCCGCCTCCGTCATCTGCCATTTTTGCACCTGATAGGAAAGAACAATGCAAACCCAGGAATCTCAATCCTTCCCAAAAGCAACTAGCTTCGGCGCGACACTCGTACGCTCTAAGATTATGGGCCCCAATCCCCTCAAGCTCTGCGAAGAGCTGCTTCGCGATGTGCATATCCCCTGCGGTGTCCGCGTCTGCGACCTTGGATCGGGCACCGGTATCACCAGCGCCCTACTCGCCCGCGAATACGGGTTTGACACCTACGCTGTCGATCTGTGGAGCGACCCCGTCGAAAATCGTGCGTTCTTCGATTCGCTCGGTATCTCGCGCGACACGATTCACCCTGTTAAGGCAGACGCCTCGCAGGGGCTGCCGTTTGAGCACGACTATTTTGATGCGGTCGTAAGTATCGACTCGTACAACTACTACGGCCGTGACCCACACTATCTGGGTGAGCGCCTACTCCCCTACGTAAAGCAAGGCGGGATGCTCTACTTAAGCATCCCCGGCATGGTTCGCGACTGCCACGACAACCTGCCCGTTTGCCTGCTCAAATCCTGGACACCCGAGCAGCTCGACTATATGCACGACATAGCCTGGTGGCGCGCCATGATCGAGCCGACCCCTGGCGTCGAGATTGTCTCGATGCAGCCTATGCTCTGCACGGACGAAGCATGGAAAGACTGGCTCGCCTGCGACAACGAGTACGCAGCAGGCGACCGCGCTGCCGTTGAAGCCGGCGCGCTCGAATACCTCAACACCATCGCCATTGTGCTGAGGAAGCTCTAAACATTAGCCGCGCGAGGCCGTAAACAAATGGCCTCGCGCGGCTTCTTCAAAACGAGTTCTGAACAAACGCAAAGCGCAATATGCTACTTGCGCAGCGGCTTGGGCAGTGGAATGCCGGCGGCGATGGCTGCGGCGATGATCATGCAGACGATGCCCTTGAGCGGGAAGCACATGAGCAGCAGGCCCACGACCATAACGGGTTGGCGCATGACGGCGCCCATCGTCGATGCCGTGCAGACGGCGACGCAAAAGACCGGATCGGCGCCGGTGAGAATGGCAAGGCCATAGCCCAGGCTTACGCCCGAGAAGATAACCGGGAAGAAGTGACCGCCACGCCAGCCCATATTGATGAGGGCGGGGGTCAGCATAGCCTTGACAAGACCGGTCGCGATAAGCATGCCGGCGGGAATGGTCAGATAGGTTTCCATGAGCACGTCGGCTTGCGTCTCGCCGGCAAACATGGTGTAGGGCAGGAGCGTGCCACAGATGGCGAGCACCAGACCGGCTAACATGGCCTTGACGACAGGACGCTCCCCTATTGCATGGGACAGCGCCTCGCTTGCATGCTCGGAGACAAAGTACAGCCAACCGCAAACGGTGCCGAGCAACGCCAGCGGAATGAGCCAGGTAAGCTCCAGGTTGCCCACCTCGGCGGACTCGAACCTGGGCATGCCCATGCCGCCGCCCACGAGCTGGCCAAGCAACAGGTAAGTGCCCAGACCGCCGGCAATCGCAATGCCATAGACCACGGTCTTTTGCGCCTTGGGCAGCTTGATGGTGATCTCGTCGGACGCGGACTCATCGTCGGCATCTTCGCCCTGGCCGTCGGCGCTACCGGCGAGCGGCGCCACAAAGCCAAAGACAGGCGCGGTAAAGAGCGCCGTCAGGGCAGCCTGGGCACCTAGCAGCGTGAGCTCCCTAAACTCGGCGCCAAAGCGACGCATGCGGTCGCCGACCCAGCTGCACAGGCCCGCGATAACGCCGGTCAGGCCGGCCTCCGGTCCAATACTTCCGCCAAACAGCAGCGGCAGCAATGCCGCAAGCGAAAGCTTGCCCAGATTGTCGTACGGGTAGCGCCCATCTTGCTTGACCTTAGCCATCACCTGATTGAGGTTATCGGTCTTGGTGTCTGTCATCTTTTCGTACAGACCGATTAACAGGCCGCCCAGCAGGCAGACAAAAAACGGGTACGGCAGAAAGCCAAACGGGCCGCTGGCGAGCTCGGGCGAAGCGACGCCCAGTGCATGCGGAATCTCGGTCCATAGATAGTCGATGCCATGCTCCATCACAAAAAAGAACAGCCAGACCGCGGCACCTGCGAACGCACCGGTCACGGCAACGCTAACTAAAAACAGCACGCGGTTTGTGGGTTTAGCGAGCTTATCCATCGGGTCCTCCCGCGGTCAAAGTCGACATAGATACGTTTTATTGTAGAGCGAGTGTGGCCCAGACGAGCCAACCGTCTGCGCTGCAAACGGAGCCACCGGGGGCCACAGCGGGACAGGCTCGGGGCTTATCCGTTGATAATTGATGCGATTTCGTACAGATCCTCGGCAAAGTAAATGCCTTGCTGGCGCCGTGGGCTTGATAAACCCTTATCAATCATGTGTCCGAGCAGCGCCTTGAGGTCGTTGTAGTAACCGTCCAGGTTATACAGGATGCACGGAGCACTCAGGTGCCCCAACGACACCGCGGACATAACCTCGGCAATCTCCTCGAGCGTGCCCGTCCCACCGGGAAAGGCAATGAACGCATCGCCGAGCTCGATCATCTTTGCCTTACGCTCCGCCATATCGCTCGTCACGATGAGGTCGTCGATACCGTCATGTTGAAACTCGGCCTCGATAAAAAAGCTCGGCTCCACACCCGTCACGTGCCCGCCGGCATTAAGCACGCTATCGGCGAGCGCGCCCATCAGGCCCGATTTGGATCCGCCGTACACGAGCGCGTGCCCGTTGGCGCCAATCCAGTTGCCCAGCTCCTGCACCGCAGGCAGAAACGCCGGGTCATTGCCGATACTGGCACCCAGATACACGGTGATATTCAAATTCAGTCCCCCTCATGGTGACGCGCGGCGCCCGTTTTAGCGCTGGCGCCGGCGATATTCGCGCACGCGGCGCGACAGATCGGCGAGCTCGTCACGATCGAGCTCTTCCAAATGCTCAAGATCATCCATAAAGCGCGCCATAGTGTCCTTTTGATGCATCTTGATGAGCATATTGCAGTAGCTCACCGCCACGCCCGTGAGCATGGCAATGTAAAAAATGCTGATAACGCTCAGGACGACCGTGATGACACGGGCGACCGGCGTTTCGGCCGGAATGTCGCCAAAGCCGATCGTCGATACGGTCTCAAAGCTAAACCAAAGGCCGTCGCCAAACGTAAGAGTTGTTGGCTCAGAGAGCCAAACAGCCATTGAACACAGAAGATAAAAGACGAGAAAAAGGCCCGTGATGCGCACGAAACCGGCTTGACGCAACACATCGGCCAGCGTCCTCAGCTTTTTCATCGAGACCCCCTTTTTCAGGACAAGCAATCGCTTTTGGTCGGTATTGTCCCACGCCTCCCCCGCAAACGGAACCAGCCATCGAGAATGCCCCTAGACGACGAGTTGTGAGGGACAATCCTTCCACAACAAAAAGTGCGTTTCAATCTGCGACAAATAGGATGTTCCCGTCGGCCTCGCAGCCTGAACTAGTATCTTGATATAGACATGCCACCCACCGCCGTGCACGCAGCACGCGGAAAGAAAGGAAACCCACGATGTTTAGACCTCTTCGTAGAAAGAAGCGTGCTATCACCGATCAAGAGGCACGAGAGCTGCTTGTTAATTGCAAACGCGGCATTTTTGCCGTCAACGGAGACGACGGCTATCCTTACGCCATTCCCGTTAACTACTACTTTGACCCCGAGCACGACAAAATTTACTTTCATGGAGCCAAGGCGGGGCATAAGGTCGATGCACTCAAACGCAGCGACAAAGTCTGCTTTACCGTCTATGGCAACGATTGGTACAAAGACGACGACTGGGCACCCTATGTTCAGAGCACTGTGGTTTTTGGCCGTTGCCGCCTCGTGAACGATGACCCGGCGTTTGTCGAAGACAAAGTCCGACAGTTTGCCCTCAAGTACTATCCTTCTGCCGAAGAGGTCGAAGAGGAGATCAAGCAAAGTATCAGGGGCGTCCAGCTGTATGAAATTACGGTTGAACACCTTTGCGGCAAGCAAATTCAAGAAAAGTAGCAAACGTGGAAAACGCGCTCGCAACCCTCTGCGCCCTATGCGCCCACGCACGTTGACGACGCGGGCGCAAGCCGCAGTACCCGAATCGTGCGACCCCTATACCCCAAAAACGTAGCGGTCTAGGCGGTCGCACGCTTCCCTTACGCGCGAAAGCGGCAGCGCCAGATTCACGCGAATGTGGCAGGGGCCATGGAACGGACGTCCATCCTGATACCCCACGCCCACGCGTGCCCCCTCGTCGAGCAACCACTGAATATCACGGCCATGCTCGCGGCACCACTCGGTGCAGTCCAGAAACACCATGTACGTGCCCTGCGGACGCGAATAGGACACGCCCTCAAAATGCTCGTCCACGTAATCGCAGAAGTACTCGATATTGTCGGCAAGCACCTGGTTGAGTTCGTCCACCCACTCGTAGCCCTGCGGTTGGTAGGCACCGATAAGCGCATGCATCGAAAGGACATTCATCTCGTTGTAATGGGTCTTGTTAGACACAGCGCACATGCGGTCGCGCAGCGTCTCGTTGTAGACAATGTGGTAGCTGCCGACCAGACCCGCCAGGTTAAACGTCTTGCTCGGCGCATAGAGGGCAACCGTGCGCATGCGGGCATCCTCGCTCACCGACTGCGTCGGGATGTGCTTGTGTCCCGGCAGAATGATATCGGACCAAATCTCGTCCGAGATCACCACGCAATCGTGCTTGCGATAAATGTCCATGGCGCGCTCGATCTCGTCGCGCTCCCATACGCGGCCGCAGGGATTGTGCGGCGAGCAGAACACTGCGGCATGGATGTGGTTTTGGGCGAGTTTGCGCTCCATGTCCTCAAAGTCCATGCGCCACACGCTCTGGTCGTCGAGCTGAAGCGGGCTGTGGACAATGCGATAGCCCGCGGCCTCGATGGACTTGGTGAAGCCGATGTAGGTGGGGCTGTGGACCAACACCGCATCGCCCGGCTGGACATACGCGCGCAGTGTCGACACGACACCGCCCAGCACGCCGTTTTCGTAGCCGATATGCTCAGGCGCCAGGCCCTCGACGCCATTACGGCGGCTCTGCCATTCGATGATGCGGTCGAAGTACTCGGAACGCGGATTGAAGTAACCAAACATGGGGTGCTGGGCGCGCTGAATGATGTGCTCCTGGACTGTAGGCACCGTGGCGAAGTTCATGTCCGCCACCCACATGGGAATGCGGTCGAAGCCCTCGTCGGGTGCGTTCGGAGCCATACCGGGGATCTCACCCCAAGAGTCAACGGCGATGGAGTCCATGCCGTGGCGGTCGATGATTGAAGTGAAGTCGTATTTCATGCTGAGCCCCCGTGCAGAGCGGAATGATTCGGTAGGCGTTATTGTCCACCAGCGTAGGCGATTTTGGCATGGGGTTTGGCGCTTAATTTGACGGATGCGGACGAATGGCTGACTAGTCTCGCGCGTCGTTGATGGCGGTTACCGTCAACCTGGCCCCGTCAATCGTAAACGATATGTCGAGTCCGGCGTAAGCCAAGTGGTAAACGCGGTTTGGCTCGTGCTTGCTGCCCGCGCGGCGCGGATCTTGGCGAAGAACCTCGACCAGACCGGGGAGCTTTGCGGGCGGGACCATGTCTTGAAGCGCTTGCGGGAACTTAACATCGAGCTCTTGCCACGGAGCACCCTCAATCCAGCCGCCGGTCGCATCCGGGTGGCAGTCCGCAAACGGGATGTAGGGCTTAATGTCGTAGATGGGCGTGCCGTCACGCAGGTCGGCCCCCAGTACATGGATGATGGGGCCGTCGTCGGTGCGCTCAACGCGGCTGAGCTTGACGCAGGTAAGACCGATGGGATTGGGGCGAAACGGACTCCGCGTGGCAAACACGCCCACGCGTTCGGCTCCGCCCAGACGCGGCGGGCGCACAGTCTTCGACCACTTGACGTTGGTGCCGGACCTGTCCTGCGTCTTGGCATCGGCAGCTATATCCTTAGCCGTGCCGCCGGGCGTTCCGTTTTCGAAGCGCCACAGCAGCCATAGGTGAGAGAAGGAGTCCAGACCCTCAACTGCTGCGTTGGAGGCAAATTCCGGCTCAAAGACGATGCGTCCCTGCAGGTGGGGCGCCAAAAAGCTGTTGCGCGGAATACCGAACTTCTGCGGCAGGTCGGTATGTATGTAAGCGATTGGCCTCATTATACCCCCGGTTACAATTTATTCCGACATAAGAGCAGGTCGACGCAGTCCTTTGACTTGCACATGATACCAACTTGCACTTAAACAATCACCGAAAAGACGAACGTTGCACAACCCATTTTCCGCTAATGCGCATGTAGACCGCTCAACAAGTCGAAGGAAATGCTTCACCGCGGTCATAGTTGTTGGTTGATTTCCGATCTCAGCCGAACACATTGAGCTGATGGCACGCTCCCGCAGTCAACCGAACGCCCCCGAGGTCCTATCCGGGACCCGGGGGCGGCATTTTCCCAGTTGA
>NZ_JBQKDI010000005.1:0-126753 GCF_052121915.1 Collinsella sp. LCP19S3_B11 | reverse complement strand
GAAAAACGAATCCAAGTCAGACCATTTCAAATGGTTCGATGTCTGCCCGGATGCGACACATCTGGTGTGTCCATCCTCGCAGTATCCGGTTCTCAAGGTGCACGCCTGCGCCGGTTCCCGGTCCGACCGGGCCGCGCGGCAAGGAGATATATTGCCAGACCGGAGGGGCCCGCGGGGCGGGAATCTGGTTGCACACAGATCCTACACATTTATACCCGCAGCTGACGCTTGCCAGTCGTTACCTACCACTCGCCGAGCATATCTTTATATTGAGCAGCCCCATGGCTAGAGCCGATATGCGCCCCGAGCCAAAGCGCAGCCGGCATCAAGCAGCTCGTCGCGCTCCTCCACCGAAAAGCCCTCGGCGTACACTCGCACCACCGGCTCAGTGCCACTCGGGCGAACCAACAGCCAGGTATCATCCTCAAATGCCAAACGCAAACCGTCCATGTGACTTACGCTCTGCGGCGCCTTGCCGCAAATCGACTTGGGATTCACACCGGGAAGCAGCGTGCGCAGCGACTCGGCATCTTCTGCCTCAAGTCGTAAATCTCGACGGCCATAACTTGTTTTTCCAAAACTCGCCTCGAGCTGATCGACCAGCACGCCCAGCGAAGCCCCCGTCTTTGCCATGAGCTCACACAGGAGTAGGCAAGCGAGAATGCCGTCACGCTCGGGCATATGCGCGGCAATGCCGATGCCACCGGCCTCCTCACCGCCCATAAGCACCCCGTCTTTTTTCATCTCGGCGGCTATATATTTGAAGCCAACCGGTTTTACGGTCACGCGGCAACCGAGTGCCTCGGCAACACGACGTACAAGCGTCGAGCACGATAGATTGACGACGACTCGCCCCTTCAAATTGCGAAACTGAACCAATTCGCCCATTACGAGCGCCATGATCTGATGCGGATGTATATATCTACCGCGCTCGTCGACCGCGCCAATACGGTCAGCATCGCCATCGGTCACCAGGCCGGCACACGCGCCGTCTTCGATAACTGCACGCTCGCAGGCATCCACCCACGGCTCTACGGGATCGGGACAGATATCCCCCCAATCCGATGCTTGCCCCGCATGAATCTCATGGACCTCAACACCCAGCTCGCGCAGCAAATCGGCAAGATAACCTTGAGCCGCTCCCCCCATGGGATCGACCACCACGCGCAGACGAGCGGCACGAATGGCATCGGCATCGACAAACGATGCTACCGCTCGCATATAGTCGGGAATGATATCCGCCGTGCGATACTGCTCCTCGAGCCCCAGAGGTTCGGCGGCCATCGTTGCCTCGAGCTCTTCGATGACGTCCTGGCTTGCCGTGGAACCATCGCCCATGCGCAGTTTGAGACAGAGATAGCCCTGCGGATGATGTGAACCGGTCACCATGAGCGCCCCGCACGCCTCGCCATCGTATGCGGCAGCCCACGTGATGGCAGGCGTGGGTACAAAACGGGCCGCGAGCACGGCATCAAGGCCATGGGCCGCAAGCACGCCAGCTGCAAGTTCTGCAAACTCGCGCGCCCGGGGACGGGTGTCATACCCGATATATACCGTCTTGCCGGGATATGTCTTTTGCCAGAGCTCGCCGGCGGCATCAGCGATACGGGCAACATTGTCAGCGTTAAAATCCTCGCCGACGCGAGCTCGCCAGCCATCAGTTCCAAAATGAATTATCGCGCACACACGCAGACACCTCGCAGTGTTTGGATCATGGTACGCAGGTGGTATACCCGCAACGAGCGCCCGGCAAGCCGCCGGCGCACGCATTCACCGTTTAGGCAAAAGCCGTCGAGGGCGCATATAGACAAAAAAACCGCCCCGGTCGGGGCGGTAATTCGAATGTGCTTTTCTTAGAACTCTATATATCGAGCGCGTCTGCCATAGCAGCCGTCGTGATCGCCGTGGTTCCGCAACAGCCACCAACCATTGCGGCGCCAGCCCGCTTCCACTCGACGCATGCGCGCGCGAAAGCTTCGGGGTCCTCGTGCCACACGGGCCCATCTTGCGTTTGGACCGGATTTCCCGCATTGGGACGTACAGTAACGGGCGTCGTGGCTATCTTGACCATTCTTGGTACCGCAGCGGTAGCCGCTGTCAGGGTGCAGCAATTGACCCCAACCGAGCTCGCACCGTGCTTCTCGGCATACAAGATGGCACCTTCGATGTTTAGGCCATCACCCAGCAGGTCGCCCTTGTCATCAATAGCAAAGCTCACCAGAACGGGCATGCCATCAGCGGCATCATGGACACCGGCGAGCACGGGCTGCAGATTGCGGATAGACGTGATCGTCTCGACCAGAATCCCGTCGACGCCGGCGTTGAGCAGGGCGGACGCCTGCTCGCGAGCATTTGCGCGAATCTCTCGATACTCGGAAGAATCCTCGACAAACCACTCAATCGCAATAGGCCCCATGGACCCCAACAATAGCTGGGGATTTGCCTGGCGGGCATCGTCGACCGCCCCGCGATTGACCTCTGCCATAGATGGAGCGATTTCATCGCGATCGAGCGCAAAACCCGATGCCTGGAACGTATTGGTAATAAGCACCTGTGCACCAGCGGCGGCATACAGTCGGTGGATGCGAGAAACCGTCTGCGGTTCGGCGAGGTTCCAAAATGCCGGCGGAATATCGGCAGCACCGTATTCACTCAGCAGCACGCTGCCCATCGGACCCTGTGCCAGCAGCGTCTCGCTGGCAAGTCGGCGCATAAGCTCCTCGCCGCCGAAGCGATTGTAATAACTCGTATCCATATATATGTTTCGCTATTCCTCGATGCTGATTCCCTGCTTTTCGAGATAGGCGAGCCAACGGACCATTGTGTCCTCGGAAAGCGCGTGCTCCATCATGCAGGCCTCGGCATCGGCGCGCTCAAAGTCGACGCCGAGCTCCTGGACCAAAAATGTGCGAATCAGGCGATGGCGATACCAGATAGCCAAACCGACCTCGCGCCCACGGTTGGTCAGGATAACCTTGCCGTAGTGAGACTGCTCGACAAGTTCGGATGCCTTGAGAGCCGAAACCGCCTTGTTGACCGATGCCTTCGAGACGCCAAGGCGCTGTGCGATATCGACCGACCGCACGCCATTAGTCTCCCCATCCTCGCTTTCGATGCGAACCATGCACTCCAAGTAGTCTTCGTTCGCCACCGTTAGATGTAGCTCGCGCGAGCTATTTGTCGTATCCATGAACATCCGTCCCTTCTGCATTCAATGGCTGATTCTACCCCATCCAAGCGTCGCGGTATGCTGCGGCATACCGTGCTAGAGTTCTTGTTGCACACGACAACCAAGATTGGAGCGGTCTCTATGGAAAACACCACCACGAACCCCGACGTACTCGAGCGTTTTTTGCGCTACGTCCAGATCAACACACAGTCCGAGGATGCCAACTGTGACCAGGTTCCGTCGAGCACCGTCCAGTTTGATCTTGCCAATGTGCTTGCCGAGGAATTGCGCGAGCTTGGTGCAACCGATGCCCATGTAACCGAAAACGCCTATGTCTGCGCTCACATTCCCGCGAGCGCCGGCTCCGAGAATAAGCCCGCCCTGGGCCTGATCGCGCACCTCGACACCACCGAGGTCGCACCGGGCGCCGGCGTAGCGCCGCACATTGTGCACTACGAGGGCGGCGACCTGGTTTGCGGCATCGTCGACGGCAAGCCCGTATCCATGAGCACCGCCAAGCTCCCCGCCCTCAACAACCTTTTGGGCGAGGACCTGGTTTGCACCGACGGCACCACGCTGCTGGGCGCCGACGATAAGGCCGGTGTCGCCGAGATTATGGCGCTCGTCGCACGCATTGCACAGGACCCCAGCCTGCCCCACCCCACGCTTGGTATTTGTTTCTGCCCGGACGAGGAAATCGGCCACGGTGCCGAGCTGTTGGATATCGAGGACTTTGGCTGTAAGTATGCCTACACAGTCGACGGCGGTCCGGTTGGCGAGCTTGAGTGGGAGTGCTTCAACGCCGCCGAGGCTACCGTTAGCTTTGAGGGCCAGTCCATTCACCCCGGCGACGCCAAGGGCCGCATGGTTAACGCGGGCAATCTGTTCTGCGACTTCAATGCCCTGCTCCCCTACGTGCAGCGTCCGGAATACACCGAGGGCTACGAGGGCTTCTATCACCTTGAGGGCGTTTCTGCCACAGTCGACCATGCCACAGCGCGCTATATCGTCCGTGATCACGATGCCGCCAAGTTCCAGCAGAAGCTCGATCTGATGGATGCTGCCGCCGCGCTGCTCAACCAGCGTCTGGGCGAGGAGCGCGTAACGGTCGAGATCAAGCACCAGTACCGTAACATGGCCGAGATTGTCCGCGACTACCCAGAGCTGATCGATGTCGCTAAGGAATCCTTCCTTGCCTGCGATGTTGAGCCCCAGGTGCTGCCGATTCGCGGCGGCACCGACGGTGCACAGCTGTCGTTCCGCGGCCTGCCCTGTCCCAACCTTTCGACGGGCGGCTACTGCTACCACGGCGTCAATGAGTTTGTTCCGGTCAGCTCGCTCGTCAAGATGACCGACGTCTTGCAGGAGCTCGTCGCCCGCTTCGCATAAGGAACTCGAATAATCTAGGTAAGCAAAATCGCCCCGTCCTCAAAACCGAGAACGGGGCGATTTTTTGGTGCAAGGGGAGTAGTCGGCATCGCTGGTTGAATCAACGTCAGCGAGCGACGTCCAGGGCGAACAAGTTGGCATGAAAAAGGCAGGACATTGATTCTGGTCATGCCCTGCCTTTTGAATGAAAAATTGTCGCTCTGGGCGGCGCGCAGCGTCGAGCCGTTGCGCGGGCTGGCAAGCTCGCGCAACCCTAGTAGTTGGCTTCGTAACCGTTGCCGTCGCCAGTGGGCTCCTCGTAATAATATGAGCTGTAATCCGAATCGTCCGAATAGCTCGAATCGCCCGAATAACTAGAATCGTCCGAGCTTTCCGACGAACCGGCCGTACCGTAGGCGTAATCGTCAGAAGTATGGTTGCTCAAATCACCGATTGTGGAGCTGGTTCCGTCGGATAGGCCCATGGTGTTTGGTCCCTTAGGATCCTTGCCGGCATCGACGCGCGCCATCATCTCCTTAAGCTCGTCCTCGTAGACAAAGACATAGCTCTGACCGTCGATCATGGTGGTTTCATCTGCGTAGGAAGGCAGATTCGCCGAATAGATGCCATCGACATCCATGCCGCGCATAGCATTGACCGTAGACACGATGTCCTGAACGCTCATATCGGTCACAAGCATATCGGACAGCGAATTAACCAGGTCGAAGACCTTCGTAGCATCAAAGTTGTTGAGAATCTGGTTGGCAAGGGCACCAAGCACCTGGCGTTGGTGACGCATGCGCGTATAGTCGCCGTCGGCATAGGTATAGCGGCAACGGGCATAGGTGAGCGCGGTAGCACCGTCCATGTGCTGCTGGCCTGCCGTAATCTTAATGTCCAGATGCTCGGGGTCATCGACATCGTCGGTGGCGTTGATGTCGATACCGCCCACAGAGTCAATCAATGATTGCATACCGTCAAAGCTAACCTCGGCATAGTGGGAAATCTGCACGCCGCACAGCTCATTGACCGCTTGAACCATGGCCTCGGCACCGCCATAGGTATGGCAGGCGTTGATCTTCATGGTTTCGCCGTTATAGACAACCTTGGTATCACGTGGAATGGATATAAGCGTAGCCTGCTTTTGCGTAGGGTCGATGCGCGCCAAGATAATTGAATCGGAGCGATACGTGTCCTCGCCCGGACGACCATCGGTACCCAAAAGAAGCACGTAGAACGGATCCTTGGCCTCATTGGTATCCACCAAGATATGGCGCAGATTGTCGGTAATGACATTGGAATCGCCAAGCTTGCCCATAATGTTGGCGAACCACAGCCCGGCGGCAGTCGTAGCGCTCAGCAGCACGCCAAGCACGGCGATAAGCGCAACGCGACGGATTGTCTGGCCGCGGCGGCGCTGACGAGCGCGCTCGGAGTAGCGTGCAACATTATCGCGACTGTAGATCTTGGCCTGTGCGCCGGTTGAAGGTCTTCGAGTATCCGCTAAGGGCTTCTTATTATTAAACATAGGCAACCTGCATTAGTAGATGACGGGATCGGGAACAGTGGCGTGCTCGACGTTTGCACCAAGTGCCTGCAGTTTTTCGACAAACTGCTCATAGCCACGTTTGATGTGATGGATGGCCGAGACCTCGGTAACGCCGTCGGCGATAAGGCCAGCAACGACGAGCGCGGCGCCGCCGCGCAGATCAGGCGAGGTAACCTGTGCACCCGAGAACCCCTTGACGCCATGAATCATGGCGTGATGGCTTTCGATGCGGATATCCGCGCCCATACGGACCAGCTCCGACGCGAACATGAAGCGGTTCTCGAAGATATTCTCGGTAATCACAGAGCTGCCATCAGCAAGAGCGGAAAGCACCATGATCTGCGCCTGCATGTCCGTCGGGAAGCCCGGGAACGGGAGTGTCTGAATATCGACCGGCCTGATGTGCTCGACACGACTCACGTGAACGCCATTCTCGATTCGCTCACACTCGATGCCCATGAGCTCCATCTTCTTGAGCACCATGCCCAAGTGAATGGGGCAAAAGCCCGTAACGTCGACACCGCGGTCATCGGCCATCAGAGCACCGGCAACGATAAAGGTGCCGGCCTCGATGCGGTCGCCCACCACGCGATGGGTAACGGGATGCAGTTCGTCCACACCTTCGATGGTCACGACGGGCGTGCCGGCGCCAACAATCTTGGCGCCCATCTCGTTGAGCATGTTGGCAAGGTCGACGATCTCGGGCTCGCGAGCCGCATTATCGATAACCGTAGTGCCTTGTGCGCGCACGGCCGCCATGATGAGGTTCTCGGTAGCGCCGACGCTGGCAAATTCAAGCGTAACCGTGGTACCACGCAACCCCTGAGGAGCGTTGGCATTGATGTAACCGTGTGCAGTGTCGAATTCTACGCCCAGCGCCTCAAGACCCAAGATGTGCATGTCGATCTTACGGGCACCCAGATTGCAGCCACCCGGCATGGCAATCTTGGCACGATGGAAACGGCCCAGCAGGGGACCCATCACGGCCGTGGAGGCGCGCATCTTGGCGACAAGCTCGTAGGGAGCCTCCCAGGAATCAACCTGAGAAGTGTCGATCTCGAGCGTATGCTCATCGAGAACGTCAATCTTGGCGCCCATACCCTTGAGCACCTTGCCCATAACATGGACATCCGAAATATCGGGCACGTTCTGCAGCGTCGTCTTCCCCGGTGCCAGAAGCGTTGCCGCCATGAGTTTGAGTGCAGAGTTCTTTGCACCCGAAACAGGCACGGAGCCTCCGATGGTGTGGCCACCTTCAACACGGATAATATCCAAGGTCTACCCTTTCAAAAAGCATGCCCGGGATGGCTGGGCCATCCCGGGCATGATGTGTTCGCAAATAGTCGAACGCCAAATCGTTTGACTATTGGGCAAGCATGAGCTTACACCATGCGATTTCATTATAGAGGTAGGCGCGACGTGCATCATCCTCCGACAAATTACCCAGCTTCTCTTCAAAACCTTGAATATCAGCTTTAAGCTTGTCGGCATCGACGGTCGCCAAATCGCAAGCGCGCTCGGCGAGGACAATCACGACATCGTCCGCAACCTGGGCATAGCCGCCGTCCACAGCAAACGTGTGGTCGACGGTGCCCATTTGCTTATCACAAACGCGAACGTAGCCGCGATCGATCGTGCAGATCTCGCTAGCGTGACGCGGAAGAATGCCGAACTCGCCGTCCGTGGAAGGCAGGGCGACAAATGCCGCCTCGCCTTCATAGGCGCAGCTCTCCGGACACACGATGCGGATTTGCATAGCCACTACTTCTCCTCCATCTTGGCGGCGCGCTCGCGCACGTCGTCAATCGTGGACGCATAACGGAACGCCTGCTCGGGCAGGTCGTCGCACTCGCCGTCGACAATGGCGGCAAACGAGCGGACCGTGTCCTCGACACGGATGTAGACACCGGGGTTGCCGGTGAACTGCTCGGCGACGTGGAAGGACTGAGACAGGAACTGCTGGAGCTTACGGGCACGGTTGACCGTAAGGCGCTGCTCCTCGGAAAGCTCGTCCATACCCAGAATGGCGATGATGTCCTGCAGGTCGGAGTACTCCTGGAGCAGCTCTTGGACTGCGACGGCCACACGATAGTGCTCCTCGCCGACAATCGAGGGATCCAGGGCGTCGGAAGAGGAAGCCAAGGGGTCGATTGCGGGATACAGACCGAGCTCGGCGATGGAACGCGAAAGAACGGTCGTGGCGTCGAGGTGCGTAAACGTCGTGGCGGGAGCCGGGTCGGTCAGGTCGTCTGCAGGGACGTAGACAGCCTGAACGGAGGTGATGGAACCCGTCTTGGTCGAGGTGATGCGCTCCTGGAGGTCGCCCATCTCGGTAGCCAGCGTGGGCTGGTAGCCAACAGCGGACGGCATACGGCCCAGAAGGGCGGAAACCTCGGAACCGGCCTGGGAGAAGCGGAAAATGTTATCGATGAACAGCAGGACGTCCTGGCCACGATCGCGGAAGTACTCAGCGGTGGTGAGGCCGGCCAGACCGATGCGCAGACGCGCTCCAGGCGGCTCGTTCATCTGACCGTAGACCAAGCAGGTCTTGTCGATAACGCCAGACTCGCTCATCTCGAGGAACAGATCGGTACCCTCACGGGTACGCTCGCCAACGCCGGTGAACACCGAGGTGCCGCCATGCTCCTGGGCGAGGTTGTTGATGAGCTCCTGAATCAGAACGGTCTTGCCGACGCCGGCGCCGCCAAACAGACCAGTTTTGCCGCCACGGATGTAGGGCTCGAGCAGGTCGACGGCCTTAATGCCGGTCTCGAAGATCTCGGTCTTGGTAGTGAGCTCGTCAAAATGAGGTGCCGGGTGATGGATGGGATAAAACTCATCGATCTGGGGCATGGGCTTGCCATCGACAGGCTGGCCCATAACATTCCAAATGCGGCCGAGGGTCTCGGGGCCGACGGGCATCTTCATGGGTGCGCCGGTGTCGACCGCGACGACGCCGCGCTGCAAGCCGTCGGTCGACGTCATGGCGACGGTACGAACGACACCGCCGGGAAGCTGAGACTCAACCTCCAGGATGGTGCTGATGTGACCCATCGGCGTATCGGCCTCGACCGTGAGCGCGTTGTAGATCGAGGGGACAGCGCCATCGAACTTAACGTCGACAACTGCGCCGATGATACGGACGATACGTCCCTCACCGGCCGTCTGACGTGCCGTGGCCTCCTCGACCGCCGCTTTAACGGTGGTATCTGCCATTAGTGTTCCTCCAATGCTGCGGCTCCGCCCACGATCTCGTTGATCTCCGTGGTAATGGAAGCCTGACGCACGCGGTTATACGTACGGGTAAGAGTCGAGATGATCGACGACGCGTTCTCCGTGGCGGAGTGCATGGCCTTACGGCGCGCACCCTGCTCGGCGGCGGCCGAATCGATCAGCGCCTGGTGAATGACGGTCAGGATGTAGCTGGGGACCAGCTCAGCCAACACATGCTGGGCGGTCGGCACGAACTTGAACGAGGACGAAACGCGCTCGGGGCCCTCGTCTGCGTTCTTGCGCGGGCCATGTGCCATGGCGATCATCTCGGGGTCGAGCGGAAGCAAATGCTCGGTACGAAGAACCTGATCGACGCGGTTGCGAGCGTGATGGTACACGATCTCGACGCGGTCGAGCTGACCCTTGGAGTACTCGTCGCAGATATAGCTCGCGATCATGCGGGCATCCTCGAGGCTCGGGTCGGCCGAGGAACCCTCGAAGTGCATGACCGTGTTGGCACGGCTGCGGAAATACTCGCTCGCCTTGCGACCGCATGCGATGATCTCGCACTCGGCGCCATCATGTGCCCATTCGCGAGCGATTTTCTCGCAGGTGCGCTCAACGTTGACGTTGAAGCCGCCCGCCAGACCGCGATCGGACGTGATCGCGATGATCAGACCGCGCTTGAACTCCTCATGCGTCTTGAGCATGGGGTTGTCGCCGACAGTCTCTGTATCGCTCGCAACGGTGTGCATGACGTCGGTGAGCGCCTTCTTGTAGGGCTCAGCCTGCGTGGCTCGATCGAGCGCGCGACGGATCTTGGCCGTAGAGACCATCTCCATCGTGCGCGTGATCTGCTTGGTGCTCGTGACCGAGGAGATTCGCTTCTTAATGTCGCGAAGGTTAGCCATAGAGCTTAGTTCTCCTCTGCGCCCTCAGCTGCGCTCGCGGTGGAGGCATGCTTGGAGGCGTACTCGTTCTTGAAATCGGTGATGGCCTGAAGCAGCTGCTCTTTGGTCTCGCCGTCGATCTTGTTGGTACGGACCTTCTGCAGCAAGCCGCCAAAGCCAGCATTCATGTACTCGAGCAGCTCGGCGCGGAACGGCAGCACCTCGGAAAGGGGCAGGTCGTCGATAAAGCCCTCGTTGCCGGCGAACAGCGTAACGATCTGCTCGGCGACGTCGAACGGCTTAAAGCGCGGCTGCTTAAGAAGCTCGGTCATGTGCGCACCGTGGGTAAGCTGCTTTTGGGTGGCTGCATCCAGGTCGGAACCGAACTGGGTAAAACCGGCGAGCTCACGGTAGGCGGCAAGGTCCAGACGGAGGTTGCCGGCGACCTGCTTCATGGCCTTGGTCTGAGCGGAGCCACCGACGCGCGACACCGAGATGCCGACGTCGACTGCCGGGCGCTGGCCCTGGAAGAAGAGCTCGGACTGCAGGTAGATCTGACCATCGGTAATGGAAATGACGTTGGTCGGAATGTAGGCCGAAACGTCGCCGTCCTGGGTCTCGATGACCGGCAGGGCCGTCATGGATCCGTAGCCGTTCTTCTTGGACATCTTGACGGCACGCTCGAGCAGGCGAGAGTGCAGGTAGAAGATGTCGCCAGGATAGGCCTCGCGTCCGGGCGGACGATGCAGCGTCAGCGACATCTGACGATAGGCGACAGCCTGCTTGGATAGGTCATCGTAGATGACGAGCACATGGCCGCCGGGGTTGGTCTCGCTGGCGGGCTCGCCGTTCTCGCCGTTGTACATAAAGAACTCGCCGATAGCGGCACCGGCCATAGGGGCGATGTACTGCATAGGGGCCGAGTCGGCAGCGGTAGCCGAGACGATGATGGTGTAGTCGAGTGCGCCGTGCTGGGCGAGGGTCTCACGGATGTTGGCAACCGTAGAGGCCTTCTGGCCGATAGCGACGTAGATGCAGACCATGTCCTTACCGCGCTGGTTGAGGATGGCATCGATCGCGATGGCGGTCTTGCCGGTCTTACGGTCGCCGATGATGAGCTCACGCTGGCCACGGCCGATAGGAACCATGGAGTCGATAGCGAGCAGACCAGTCTGAACCGGCTCGCAGACCGGGGTGCGGTCGATAACGCCGGGGGCCTTGAACTCGATGGGGCGACGGTGCGTGGCGACGATATCGCCCAGGCCGTCGATGGGCTGACCCAGCGGGTTGACGACGCGACCGAGCATGGCGCGGCTCACGGGAATATCCATGACGCGACCGGTGGTACGGCACTCGTCGCCTTCCTTGATGACGTTGACGGCACCGAACAGAACAGCACCGACCTCATCGCGGTCGAGGTTCTGGGCAAGGCCGTAGACGGTCTCGCCGGTCTCGGAGCTCTTGAACTCCAAGAGCTCGCCGGCCATGGCGTTGCGCAGTCCCGAGACGCGCGCGATGCCGTCGCCAACCTCGTCAACATGGGAAACCTCTTGCGTGTCGACGGTAGCCGCCAGGCCATCGAGCTTCGCCTGCAGGGCGCGGGCGATGCTTTCGGCATTGAGGGTATCGGACATAACTAGGCTTCACCTCCGTTATTCAAAATCGTGGAACCGAGGGCCTCACGCGCTGCGCGCAGCTGGGTCTTGACGGTAACGTCGCGACGCTGGCCGCGGGCCTCGAGAATCAGACCGCCGATGATGGACGGATCGACCTTCTCGATCAGGAACACCTTGCGTTTTAGATCGGCCTCGCATTTCTCGGTAATCGTGCGGCGCAGCTCGTCATCGAGCGGGACAGCCGTGGTGACGGTGACGCCTACGACGTCCTCGTCGGTCGCGGTTACCATCCGATAAGCCGATGCAATCTGCGGCAGAAGATCGAGCTGGCCGCGCTCGAACACGGTACCGAGGACAGCAAGCACCTCGGGGCTGGCGTTCGCGATGACCTCAAGCTCGTGAAGATCGCGGAACACACGGCCCTCGGCCTTAGCGGCCTCCAGGAGGGTGCGTGCATAGGTCTCGAGAACCCTGTTCTCCATGCGGCTGTTAGGCATTCAGGCTACCTGCTTCCTTTATGTAGCGCTCGATCAGACGACGCTGCTCGTCGTCGTTCTCGAGGGCCTCGCCGACAATCTTGGTCGCAACGGAGACGGAAAGATCGGCGATGGAGCCGGCAGCGGCGGCATAGATGGAGTTGCGCTCGTCCTCGGCGTTGGCGTGGGCCTTGGCAATGATGTCCTCGGCCTCCTCGTGAGCCTTGGCGATAATGCGGGCGCGCTCGGACTCGGCGTCCTGACGGGCGGCGGTCACGATGTCGGCAGCCTGACGACGGGCGTCGGTGAGGAGGGCGTCGGACTCCTTGCGGGCCTCGATGGCCTTGCGCTTGGTGGTCTCAGCCTCATCGAGGCTGTCCTTGATGCGCTTGCCGCGCTCCTCCATCGTCTGCAGAATCTGCGGCCAGGCGAACTTGGCCAAAACGATGAAGATGATGAGGAAGGCAATGAGTGCAGGGACGAATTCCGCCATCTTGGGGACGAGGATCTCGGCCTTGTTCTCAGACTCCTCGGCGAATGCCGACACCGGCATGGCGAGCATGGCGCCCGTCAGCGCAGCAGCGACTTTCGCGTGGTTGAAATGCTTCATGGCGACTACCTTCGTGCTCAATTACGAAATCAGCGTAACGACGAAGCCGATCAGGCCCAGAGCCTCGGTGAATGCAGATGCAAGAATGAAGACGGTGAAGGCACGGCCCTGGACCTCAGGCTGACGAGCCATAGCGCCCGTAGCACCGAATGCTGCAAGACCAATTGCGAGACCGGCACCGATAACGCCGAGACCATATCCGATAACTCCCACGATTCCTCCTTTGTCGTGCGCGTGTGCGCAGGATAAATACCTATGTTGTAGAGGCGCACGCGGGTGCCGCGCCTCCGAACACCAAATAAATGCGACCGCTAGTGGGCGTCAGCCTCTGCGATCTGAATGTACACGGCCTCGAGGACCGTAAAAACGTATGCCTGAACAAAGGCAACGATCAGCTCGACGGCGTAGATTACCAAAAGAATCAAAACCCACGCCACGCTGGGCAGGGCGCCCACGGCGTTCATGGCCGTAAAGTGCTCCAGCATCGGCTGGGCAAAGAGCGTGGCCATGATGGCGAACGAGCCCATGACGATGTGGCCGGCGAACATGTTGCAGAACAGACGGACGGCGAGCGTGACCAGGCGCAGGCACAGCGAGAAGAGCTCGATGACCCACACGAAGACGTTCATGGGGAAGGCGACGCCCGCAGGGGCGAGGCTCTTGAAGTACCCAAAGAAGCCGTGCTTCTTGATACCGAAATAGATGAAGTACACAAACGATACGAGTGCGAGGGCGGCGGTACAGCCGATGGCACCGGTGCCGGGCTTCATGCCGGGGATGAGGCCGATAAAGTTGTTGATCAGGATAAAGAAGAACAGCGAGGCCAAAAACGGGAAGTGCTTCTTCCAGTTGTCGCCAACGACACCCTTGGCGATATCGTCCTGCACGTACTCGATGACCCACTCGACGCCGTTAACGAAGAAGCCCTCGGGGACAACCTTCTGCTTCTTAGTAAACGCGAAAAAGACCACGAACATGACGACAGCGGCGATAAGCAGCCAGAACGAGTACTGCGTCAGGCCCGCGTTAAGGTCACCCACGACCGGAGCCGAGGAGAACTCAGCGACGAGCTCGGCGATCGCGCTGGGTAACTTGGCAAATGCGTCCAAGATTCCACCTTCCCTGTTTGCCCGCACCAAGGTGGGGCAACGCCTTTAATCCTTCATAATCACCATGCAGGCGATCACGATCCAACAAATCAAAAACCCGGCGAGCTCGCCGCACAAAAAGGCGATGAGCGCCACGGGGGCTACCAGGTGCACAATTACGACGCCCATAAAGAGCACCGCAAACGACACCATGATACCCAACATGCCTACCGTCATGTTGGCATCGCGTCGATGCGCCAGCACCGAAGCAAGCGCAAGGTACAACGGCAAAAATGCAACAAGACCGACGACGAATCCCGTTGCGATGAACGGCACGTGGCCTGCCAGCTCAACCGGCATGTGCGTTCCCTTCTCGCGACATATAGCCCACATGGAGCCATACCCCGCTCACATCGTCCTAGTATTTTAGGGCGCATGATTGCAAAATCAATGCACTGTTACCCAACCTTAATCGCGTCTTTAGCCCCTTGGGGTGTCAAACGGACAAAAGGCCGAGCACTGAGGACGAATGGGTCGCGATGGCCGACGAGCGTACTTGACAAACGCCGCCGCACCCGCGTAAGCGCAGCGCGACAGCGTTGTTGACTATTGTACGAACCGAACACGCGATGACAAGTGGAAAAACGTAAGTTAATACACAACTGTACATTTTCTTAAGACACTCTTTATACCGTACCTACGGTATAGCGCGTTTTGGGCCCTCTGTGACTGCGACGACACTCATAAATATGCGTGCAGGCGTCACTCGTACACCCGCACGCACCAATCATGCACGAATGAGCACGTGCAGCTGCCCATGCCCAGCGACTAGAGCGTGCCGTAGATGCGGTCGCCGGCGTCGCCGAGGCCGGGAACGATGTAGGCAGCCTCGTTGAGATGGTCGTCGATGGCACAGGTATAGATATGCACATCTGGGTCCTTCTCGGTCAGCGACTTGAGGCCCTCGGGGGCCGCGACGATGCACAGCATGCGGATGTCCTTGACACCGCGCTCGCGCAGGTAGCTGATGGCCATCTCGGCCGAACCGCCCGTGGCGAGCATGGGGTCGACAACCAGGCAGATGCGCTGGTCGATATCCTTGGGCATCTTGCAGTAATACTCATGCGGTTCGTGGGTAACCTCGTCGCGCTCCATACCGATGTGGCCCACGCGAGCGGAGGGCACCAGGTCGAGGATGCCGTCGACCATGCCAAGGCCCGCACGCAGGATGGGCACGATGGCGAGTTTCTTGCCGGCGAGCTGTTTGAACGTGGCGGTAGTGATGGGGGTCTCGACCTCGACGTCTTCCATAGGCAGGTCGCGCATGGCCTCGTAGCCGTCAAAAAGCGCGAGTTCGCGCACGAGCTGGCGGAACTGATTGGTGCCGGTGTTTTTGTCGCGCAGGATCGACAGCTTGTGCTGAACGAGCGGATGATCGACAAGCGTCACACGGGACGCATCGTAGGTAACGGTCATGAGTTGATTGCCCCTTTCGTTGCGGCCGTAAAACGACCTTGCTGGCATGGCGCGCAGCGATGTTGCCGCCGCGCGCCATACACATGTTTAGCGGTTTGCTGTATCGAGTGGCCCGTCGCAGCCCTACTGTGCGGTACTGAGCGAGCGCTTGACCGCATCGCGCCAGCCCGCAAGGTTTTGCTCGCGGCGCTCGGCGGACATGTGGGGAAGGAAGGTCCTAACAATCTGGGCATTTTGCTCCAGCTCTTCCAGGTCTTCCCAATAGCCGACGGCAAGGCCCGCCAAGTACGCGGCACCGATTGCCGTGGTCTCCACCGTCTCGCATTGCAGCACGGGGATATCCAGCAGGTCGGCCTGGAATTGCATGATGAACTCGTTGCGCGACGCGCCGCCATCGACAGACAGGCGTTCGATCGAAAGCCCCACGTCCTGCTCCATGGCGCGCAGCACGTCGTAGCTCTGATATGCCATGGATTCGCAGGCGGCACGTACGATGGTCGCACGGCTCGAGGCGCCGGTCAGACCGCACACGATACCGCGGGCACGCGGGTCCCACCAGGGGGCGCCCAAACCCGCAAAGGCGGGAACGAAGTAGCAGCCCTCGTTGTCGTTAATCGAAGCGGCGAGTTGTGCAGACTCGCTCACGCTCGAGATGATGCCCATGTTGTTGCGCAGCCAGTTCATGGTTGAGCCGGCGGCAAAGATAGAACCCTCGAGTGCATAGCTGATCTTCCCGTCCGCGGCGATACCGATGGTGGAGACCAGACCGTTCTTGGATTCGACGACCTCGTCGCCGGTGTTCATGAGCATAAAGCAACCAGTACCATAGGTGTTTTTGGTCTGGCCGGGATGGAAACAGCAGTGGCCGAACAGCGACGCCTGCTGGTCGCCCGCCACGCCCATGATGGGTGGCATGTTGGTCATGATGTCGCTCGCGACGCGGCCGTAGTCGCCCGAACTCCAACGAACCTCGGGCATCATGGAACGCGGAACGTCAAAGAGCGCCAGCAGGTCGTCGTCCCAATCGAGCGTATGGATATTAAAGAGTGCCGTGCGGCTGGCATTGGTGTAGTCGGTGGCAAAAACCTGACCGCCGGTGAGGTTGTAGATGAGCCAGGTGTCGATGGTGCCAAACATGAGGTCGCCCACCGCCGCGCTCTCGCGTGCGCCGTCAACGTTGTCGAGAATCCACTGCACCTTGGAGGCCGAGAAATACGGGTCGAGCGTAAGCCCCGTGCGGGAGCGCACCAGCTCTTCTGCGCCCTGCTCAACCAAATTATCGATCAGAGACGCGGTGCGACGGCACTGCCATACGATGGCGTTATAGATGGGCTGGCCGCTCACGCGGTCCCATACCACCGTGGTCTCACGCTGATTGGAGATACCGATGGCGGCGATGCGATCGGAATGAATCCCGCTCTTAAACTGAACCTCCATCATGACCGCAATCTGGCTGGCAAGGACCGCCATGGGGTCTTGCTCCACCCAGCCGGGACGCGGGAAGCTGGTTTTGACGCTGCGGCGCGCTTGGGCGACGATGCAGCCGTACTCGTCGACGATGGTCGCAAGTACCGAGGTGGTGCCGCAGTCGAGCGCCATGATGTAGGAACCGCCAAAGTCAAACGAGGCATCTTCCATGCCCAGGCTGCCCAGATTCAACGACATCGCTTACACCTTTCTGTTGCATCGGGTCGGACAGGACCCGCTCAATCTCTGATGCGGGAAGTGCGCCTTGGCGCAGGATCTGAAGCCCGCCGTGCTGGAACGACACGATGGTCGAAGCGTCGCGGCACGGCGTCTCGCCCGCGTCGACGGCCACGTCGACCCCTTCTAGAATGCGGTCTTCAACGTCGGCAAAGCTTGCCGGCGCGGGCGCGCCGTGTGTATTGGCGCTCGTACAGGCAAGTGGGCTGCCACAGGTGCGAATGAGCGCCTGTACCACGGGCGATGCCGACGCGCGAAGAGCCACCGTGTCGTCGGCGGCACGCATAAAGGTCGGCACGCAGGGAGCCGCCTTGACCACAATAGTCAGGGCGCCCGGCCAGCATCGTCGGGCAAGTATGCGTGCCTCTTCTGGGATATCCACGCCGTAGCGGTCGAGGGCCTCGGCATCATCGACCAGCCAGGCGACCGTTTGGGTGAGCTCACGCTGCTTGAGGGTAAAGATGCGACGGTAGCCGGTACCGAGCGCGGGCACCGCGGCGCCGTTGACGGCAGCCTGCGGATCGCGCGGCCACGGCAGAGATTCGCTTGTATCTTGGGGCACGGCGTCCGAGAAGGCGTTGACTGCCACAGCGACGCCATAGACGGTCTCGGTCGGGATCAGGGCCAGGCCGCCACGGCCGAGCACCTCGGCCGTACGCTCGACGGCGAGCCGATGCGGCTCGCGCGCTCCCTCGAATACCCGATAGACCGTCTGCATGTGTATGCCAGCCCCTTACGCTCTGGTGAAAGTTTGTTTACTGAGGGGCATTCTCGCACGAAACGTTTAACCTATTTGTCCACAGCGCATGTTGGTTTGGTGAGCGGCTATAGCAGTCGGTGAAAGTGAGGGGTAATTGAGCCGTGACAAGCCTCTTTACATTTCCGGCGCAGCGCTCCCGCCGCCGCGCCGCCAATGCGCTTCGTACTTTACTGACGTTGTTTGGGCTCGGTGACGATAGCTCGAACGATGCGGGGACGATCGGTGAGGTCACGGACGATGCGTACGTCCGAAAGACCCGCCTGGCGGCAGAGCTCGGCCGCGGCGTCGAGGGCGCCCTCATAGAGCTCGCAGGCAAACAGGCCGCCGGCGCGCAGCATATAGGGCGCCGCATTGAGCAGGCGGCGGAAGATATCAAGGCCATCGGCTCCGCCCTCGAGCGCCAAATCGGGCTCAAAGTCCTTGACCTCGTGCGGCAGCGAGCGCATGACGTCAGTCGGGATATAAGGCGGGTTGGAAACGAGCACGTCGAAGGTGCCCCACTCCTCGCGGGGGATAGAGCTCACCAGGTTCGTGAGGCTGAAGGCGACCTCATCGGACGTCAGCCCGAGTGCATCGCGGTTTTTGGTGGCCAGGTCGATGGCGCGCGGCTCGATATCGGTAGCGGTGCAGGCGACATGGCCACGACGCTCCCAAGCAAGGGAGAGCGAAATGCAGCCTGTGCCGCAGCCGACCTCGAGAACGCGGGCAATGCGGGGGTCGGCAGGCACAGACGCGGCGGCATCCTGCACTAGGGCCGTCTCTTGTTCGACGCCTTCGATGGCAATGCCGTATTCGTCGAGCTCGGGCTCAGCGACTTCCGCGGTCTCGGCCTCAGCTGCCTGCGCGGCGGCTTCCTCGGCCTCACGATCGGCCAGCTCCTCGGCATAAGCTCGGCTGCCCAGCACGTCTCCGCCCAACGCCGCCTCATCGGCAGCCGTGAGGTTGGCGGCACGGCGCTCGGCAGTCGCGCGTTCGTCAGCCAATGCGACTTCGGCTTTACGCGCCTGCTCGACCTCGTCGTTCCATGGCAACTCTACGCGCTGGCGGGTGGCAGCCTCGGGGCTCAGAACCTCGGCATCCAGATAATTGAGGACTTCCTCGACGAGCATCTCGGTCTCGGGACGTGGAATGAGCACGCCGGGGGCGCACGCGACGTCGATCATGCGGAACTGCGTGCTGCCGGTGATGTACTGCAGCGGCTCGCCCTTGGCGCGACGGACAACCGCCGCGTGCATGGTCTCGAGCTGCGCTGCATCGAGTGTGTCGTCCATACGCATATATAAGTCGATGCGCGCTAGGCCCGTGGCTGCGCACAACAGCCACTCGGCAGAAAGACGGGGGTGCTCTTCGCCGCGCTCGGCTAGGTACTCCTTGGTCCACTCGAGACAACGCCTGATGGTCCAGATCTCGTTTGCCATGGGTCCTCCCCTCTTAAGCGCCGGGCGGCGCGCGAATGTCGGAGCAGATTGTACGCGAGGGCGGCACGCGGCGAGAGACGATTGGAAGCGATTATCGAGAATCAGCCCAGAATTTTGCACCGGGCTCGCTCAAAGTGTTCATTCGCCGACGTCTAGATTTGCATTCGTCAAGCTTTTGGCAAGGTTGCCCCAAAACTGACCAATATCTAACCAAGAACTTGCCAAATCACTTGACGTGCGACGCACCAAAAAGGGCCCCGCGACTTCTTGGACGATATTTCGATCAATATTTTCAATTGCAGATGAAGGCTGTTAATTACTTTGAGCAGGTAGACAGCTTAATTTCCAACAAAGTAGATTAAATAAACTCGAAAAGTAATTTACCCAACCTAGTCATTTAAGAACGTCCCCAATGACTACCTCTGAGGCGCCGCAGGTTGAGCATAAGTCCCCAATGACTACCCGCCGCAGGTAGAGGACGGACAGCGAGCGCCGTCCAGGGCGAATAAGTTGGCATGAAAAAGGCAAGGCATAGACCTTCTGGTCATGCCTTGCCTTTTGAATGACAAATTGTCGCCCTGGGCGGCGCGCAGCGTCGGCCGGTCCGCCGTTCGGTAGAACGGCGGAACCTACTACACGGCCTGTGCCAGCTTCTCGGCACGCTCGGCGGCGGCAAGCGCCTCGATGACGGCACCGAGTTGGTCGCCCAGAAGGACGCCGTTGTAGGTGGAGTTGAAACCGATACGGTGGTCGGTCACGCGGTCCTGGGGCTGGTTGTAAGTACGGATCTTCTCGGAACGGTTTCCGTGGCCAATCTGGCTCTGGCGCTCGGCGCCGAGCTCGGCCTGCTGCTTCTCGAGTTCCATCTCGTACAGACGGGCACGCAGCATCTGCATGCAGACCTCGCGGTTTTGAATCTGGGAACGCTGCTCCTGCGACTGCACCACGGTATTGGTGGGCAGGTGGGTAATGCGCACGGCGGAGTAGGTGGTGTTAACGCACTGACCGCCAGGACCGGAGGCACAGTAGGTATCGATGCGCAGGTCGGACTGGTTGATCTGAACGTCGATCTCCTCGGCCTCGGGAAGCACGGCGACAGTTGCCGTGGAGGTCTGGATGCGGCCCTGGGACTCGGTCTTGGGAACGCGCTGGACACGGTGCACGCCGGATTCGAACTTCATGACGGAGTAGACACGGTCGCCCTCGACCTTGAACTCGATGGACTTAAAACCGCCGGCCTCGCTGGGGCTGGAGTCGAGCACGGTGGTCTTCCAGCCACGCGACTCGCAGAAGCGTTGGTACATCTTGTACAGGTCACCGGCGAAAATGGCCGCCTCGTCGCCACCTGCGGCGGAGCGGATCTCGACGATGGTGTTCTTGTCGTCATTGGGGTCACTCGGGATGAGCATGTACTTGATGTCTTCCTCGAGCTGGGGAAGCTTGTCCTCGTTCTCGGAGATGTCCATCTGGAGCATCTCCTTCTCGTCGGCATCGGTAGTGTCACGGAGCATTTCTTTGGCAGCCTCGATGTCGTCGAGCGCGCCGATGTACTCGCGCGCAGCGGCAATGAGGTCGGACTGGTGCGCGTACTCCTTGTTGAGACGCGTGAACTCCTTGATGTCGGAGGCGACGGCCGGGTCGGAAAGCTTCTTCTCGAGCTCCTCGTAGGCCTTGATGATCTTTTCGAGCTTGTCGCGCATGGCGGAACTCCTTTATATGCGTGAAGGTGAAAATCGGCGGAATTGATGGGGCGCATGGCGCCGTTGCGGGGTAAGCCCAGCTAGAACATGTCGATTTTCAGATACATGCGCATCCCTTCGCGTATAGGGTACATAGTTGCGGTCTAACCCATATATGATAGCGTGCGCAGGCAAACCTGCATATAACCCGCACGGAATGAGTGGACGTAGTCGTTGGGGACGTTCCTTAACGACGAGTCGTTTAAGAACGTCCCCAACGACTACAACGGCTAACAAAGGGACTGTCGCTTTGTCACATTCTAGAGCGTTTGAAGCAGAGCGATGAAAAAGTGGACACCCTGGAGGTAGGCACGGCGGGTAATGCGCTCGTTGGTGCCGTGGACACCGCGATCGCACTCGTCATCGTCGACCACAAACGCCGAAAAGCGAATGCATTCAGAGCAAATACGCTGATAGTTAGCCGCATCGGTGGCACCGATCACAGTTGAGGGCACAATGCCGACAGCAGCCCCGCCCGCCGCATTCGGTACGTTTTCCTCCGCCCCCTTTTGATCACGAAAGTAGCGGGCGGCAATAGCGCGAACGGCCTCGAGCCCCGGTCCGCCAACACGTGGGGACGGCGAAGGTTCTGAGCTGCCGGGGCCAAGTTCGACCTCCACGCGCCCGGTAAGGCCCGCAGCGGCAACGGCCTCGCGGCAACGGTCAACAACATCAGCCACGCCCGTGCCCTCGAGCATGCGGAAGTTAATATTGGCCCACATATCCTGCGGCATCACGTTGGCGCCAGTGCTGCCGCCCTCAATCTGCGTGGGCGCACAGGTAGTGGTCACGAGCGGATAGAGCTTGTTGCTGGCGAGGCAGTCGCGAACAATGACGCCTCCGTTGGCGGCAATCTCATCCGCCGTGTAGAGCCCCAACTCGACAAGCTGCGCGGCAAGCAGATCGGTCACGCGCGTCGGCCACTCGATATCGCAGATTGCGGCGATAGCGCGGCTCAATACCTCGAGCGATGTGCCGCCGTAGGGGTTGGACGAATGTCCGCCTTCGCTCTTCGTCTTGAGCACGATATCGGCATAGCCCTTCTCGGCAAGGTCGGCATGCATAAGCCAGCCCTCGCCCGCGCCGTACTCGGCAGCCGAAACAATACGGTAGTCACCCTCGTCAATCAGGTATTCAAGTTCAACGCCGCGCTCCTCGAGCACGCGGCCGATGGCCCCCGCTCTCTAGAGCAGCGTAACCTCGAAGGCGCGCTTGTCGGTGGCGCCGGGAGCCAAGGTGATGGTGTTGACCTTGTGCTCGAAGACGTCGTCCTCGGTGTCCATGGTGGTATGTCCGGTCCAAGGCTCGAGCGCCACGAACGGGGCGTCGTTGGCGGCAGACCACACGCCAATGTACTTAAAGCCCTCAAAGTCAATCTTGACGCCGTGGCCCGACTTGCGACCGCGCAGCGTGAGCGTGGAGCCCGGGGTATCGGTGAACATGATGGCGTCGTTGTCGAAGCTACGGTGTGTGATGGGCAGCACGTCCGAGTTATCGGGAGCCTTGTAGCTTCCCTCGAACGTCATAAGGCCATCGGGCGTGATGATGGGGGCCTCGTTAGTCCAAGCCTCGGTAAACGCCAGCTCGTAATCCTCGAACGCCTCGTCCTCGGCACCGGGAACGGGCACGTTAAATGCGGGGTGGCCGCCCACCGAAAACGGCAGGTCCACGTCGCCGGTGTTGGTGACGGCAAAGGTCTGCGTAAGAGTGGCGTCGCCAGTCAGGGCATAGGTCATGTTGAGCTTAAAGTGGAACGGGAAGGCCTTGAGCGACTCGGGCGTATCGGTGATCTCGTAGGTGACGGACGAACCGTCCTCCGACACCTCGACCAGCTTGTGCTCCACGATACGCGCGATGCCATGGCGCGCCATCTCGCAGCTGCCGGCCGCAGACGTCGCCGTGTTGTTGCGCAGCGAGCCCACAATGGGGAACAGGATGGGCGCATGCTTGCCCCAAAAAGCGGGATCGCCCTGCCACAGATACTCGTTGCCGTTGAGGGCAAGGCTCGTGAGCTGGGCGCCCATGGAATCGATGGCCGCGGTGAGGCCGCCGCGCCTGATGGTAGTGACGGTAGACATGCTACTTCCTCCAAAAGTAAACAATAGTGTCGAGAACTATTGTCCCACTCTTGGCGGCGGGACGGGACGGCAGGCGATTATTGAGTAGCCATAGCGGAAATGGGCGGCGAGCGCCTACTGGGTATCCACGTAAAGGTCAAACCCGCCCTGCGAGGTGGTGTCGACCGTATCGGGCGCCCGCGAGTTAAAGCTCGCGGGAACCATTCTTTTCGAGGCACGAAAACGCGTGCCGTCGGTGGCGACAGGTGGCTCATCGACCGTAAGTTCGTAGTCGCCGGGCTTGAGCTCGATACCGTCACCTTCGGAATTGACGTATTGGTGCTCGTCGATCGCTTGTCCCTTGAGCGTACGGCCCACGATATGGATGAGCATCTGGCTGTCGCCGCGCGCGGTATCCCACGTCGCGCCGTCCTTGACCTCGACCGACACATGCACCGAGCGCGTACGGCTGAGCGATTGTTCGACGGAGATCTCGACCTTGGCGGCGTCTTGGCGCTGCTGCTCAACATGGCTCCAAACGCTGCCGATTGCCGAGCAGGCGATAACGCCGGCCATGAAGGCGATGAGGATGGGGCCGAGCGGAGAGCGCCGGCCCGCGCCTTCCTCGCGAGCCAGATCGGGGCGATGCGTGGGCGCAGGCGCCTGGGCGCCCTGCGCGGGCACGTCGAGAATGCTAAAGGATGCCGTGCTGTCGGGGTCGATAGTGTGACGCGGCTGTGGGGTCCTTGCCGGCGAGATGGACATGTCGGCCGGCTCACCCAGTGTGGCCGTGGCGTCGGCCTTTGCCTCGTCGGCCTCAGCCTGGGCCCAGGCCTGTTCAAAGGTTAGGGGTTCGGCCGAGTCGGAAGCGGCGTCCGTCTTGACGGTGTCGTTGCCGCTCTCGTCCTCGTCGCTCGACACGTCATGCGGCGCGGGCTCGTCCCACTCCTCGTCCGGAACCTCGCCCTCGCTATACCACCATTCAAAGTTATCGATATCCATACGGGGCGCCCCTTAGGCCTCGCAAATAAACACTTGCTAGCCTTATACCCCCAGACGGCACGAGGGCGCGCACGGAATGCGAAAAGGACTGCTCCTTTGTCGCATCGAAACGGATCTGTTTACGTTTAGCCGCGGGTAATCTTATTTCTCAACAAGAAGTCGACTGCCCCCACGATTCTGATGCCATCGATGTCCGTTGGATGGTCGCCATCCCTGACAATCAGGATCTTCTCATACGAATCAGGAATTTTTCCTAGCGTGCTTAGCTTGAGCGGTCGCAGCTCGCGTTCCCTCGTCGCCTCGGCATCGATCCGTTCGGTAACCTGGATATATTTGCGGTCTGATCCCTCGCCGATTGCGACAAAGTCGATTTCCCCCGCGCGTAGATGGCCGCAAAACACTTCGTATCCTTCAAAGACAAGCTGGTTGTAGATAACGTTCTCGAGCATCCTTCCGCTATCGCTACCTCTATATCCGTCAAGATAGCTGCGAATTCCCGTATCAGCTATGTAATATTTACCGCCTGTCTTAAGAAGCTCCCGCCCCTTGATGTCATACCTTTTTACTTTGGTAAACAGGTACGTCTCTTCCAGAGCGTCAATATATGCCGACACCGTCGATGCGTTGGTCTTACCGCCCGCTGATTCGTTGAGCGTCCCTACGATTTTGTTGACCGAGGTTTGGTTGGAGATGTTGTCTGCCAGATACGCACAGAGCCGCTCGAGAACATCGCGCTTGGTGATAGCTCCGCGACCCCTACGCGTCACACGCGACAGGATATCGCGCGCGACGATCGTCTGGTAGAGGCTACGGATATAGTCGCGACACAGCTCACGTCTCGGCTCATCATGGGCCAGAAACGGCATGCCGCCATAGGTTATGTACTGCTCAAGCACGGTATTTGAATTAAGGCGATCGCCCGTCTTGGAAACAAGTTCGACCCTCTCACCAAGCCCTTCAGCGGCGACCGCATCAATCGAGTGAAAATCAAGATATTCGCCAAACGTGAGAGGCTGCATCTTGACCTCGACATATCGGCCCGAGATAAGCGTTGCGAGCTCGCTCGATAGCAAAAAGGCATTGGAGCCCGTGACATAGATATCGCACGGCAAATCCACTCGGAGCGAGTTGACCGCCTTTTCCCAACCTTCGACATTCTGGAGCTCGTCAAAGAACAGGTAGGGATGATCGATGCCGTCGATGCGCTCCCGAACCATACGATAAAACGTCAGATAATCCGTAATTCCCGCGTACTCTAGAGATTCCATCTTAAAGGTCAGCAAACGCTCGGCTGGCACCCCCTGTTGCGCCAGATAGTCCCTCATCATGTCCAATAACGTTGATTTGCCACAACGGCGTATGCCCGTCACGATTTTGATGAGGTCGGTATCCTGAAAAGCAATGAGTCGATCAAGATAACGGCTTCGGCGAACGATATCCATAGAGACTCCCTAGCGCCCGACCAGACATGAAATCTTATAAACTTGCATTTTTTGCAAGTTTATAAGATGTTACCTTAGAAACTTGCAGAATTTGCAAGTTTCTAAGGTATGGAATGTGACAAACGGACTGCCCCTTTGTCACATTAGCTTTGCGCTGCTCATGTACCTTTTCTCGGTGTCATGCATCACGCACTTCATGGGCGTGGCACACCGCCGCCATCCCAAGTCGATAGTACTCGCAAGCTCGGTTGAGCCCATGGGTTTAACGTCGGCATCACGTTTGGCACCGCAGTGGGCGGCACCGTGGTAGGCAGCGTTGGCATTGCGTACGTAGGCGCAGTGGGCGCCGCGTTCTCGCTTGTGGCCTGGGCGCTCACGCTGGTGACGATTAAGCTCGCCCGCTGGAAACGCCGTCGTCAATCAACACAGCCCCGGATGCAGGCATAGGGGCGAACATAGCCCAAGGTGGCGAGCAACCGGTGAAAACCGTCCCATACGAGTAGTGTCTATCCGCCTGCAAGCTCCGACAGTGCGATTTCGTGTATTTCAAATACACGAAATGCGCGTGGGGCAACTCAAAGGCGGCGGCAGACACATTGTCTGCCGCCGCCTTTTATACTGGATTTTATAGATATGTGGGGCGTTTACTCCATACCCAGCAGCTCGCGCATCTGGGTTGCGTAGTTAGATGCCATGTTGCCGTAGACAATCTGCACGCCGCCGTTAACATGCACGATGCCACGCGCTTCGAGCTTTTCGGTAAACTCGGCGTCATCAACCACCTTGTCACAGTCATTGAGCTGGATGCGCAGACGGGTGAAGCAGGCCTCGACAGACTTAATGTTGTTGTCGCCGCCCACTGCCTCAACGATGGCGGGAATGAGGTCGCTGATCACGGTCTTGGGAGCCTTTTCGGCCTCATCGCCAGACTCTTCCTCACGGCCAGGGGTCTTTAGATCCTTCTTAAGAATGATGAACTTGAAGACGAAGTAGTACACCACGAAGTAGATGGGGCCGAGGAACAGGATAACCTGCCAGTTGGAGCCCTTGGCTGCACCCATAATGCCGTTAAAGATCAACGACAAGAGCGGGCCGCCAAAGGATGCGGAGCCGGCCACGTTGAACTGCAGGATATAGGTCAGCGCATAGGCAAGACCAGCCATGAGAGCGTGGAACACGTAGAGGATGGGCGCGATAAACAGGAAGGAGTACTCGAGCGGCTCGGTAATGCCGGAGAGGATGCAAGGCACCACGATGGCAATCATGAGCGCTGCGGTCTTCTTCTTGTTCTTGGGAAGCGCCGTCTTGTAGAAGGCGAGTGCAGCACCGGGCAGGCCGAACATGGCGAAGATAACCTTACCGTTCATGACAAAACGGCTGACCTCGATGTTAAACGGCGTGCTAGGAGAGCCCAGGATCGCGTTGTAGATATTGATAGCGCCCTGAACGGTCTGGCCGTCGATGGTCTCGACGCCACCGAGCGACGTGAAGAAGAACGGTAAATAGACAAAGTGATGCAGACCAAAAGGCAGGAGCATGCGCTCGCCAGCGCCGTAGACAAATGCACCAAAGGCACCCGTAGTCTTGATGAACTCGGACAGCGCACCGAGAGCGTTCTGGATAAACGGGAAAACAAAGGACATGACCAATGCGAGGACACTGCATGAGAGCAGCGTTACCGCCGGGATAAAGCGTGTGCCGTTGAAGATGGAGAACACGGCAGGCAGCTCAATCTTGTAGTAACGGTTATGCAGCCATGCGACGATTGCACCCACCAGAAGACCGCCGATAACGCCCGTGTCGAGCGTGGTGATACCGAGGATCGTGCTCTGGCCCGTCGTAAGATTGGCGGGATCGATAACGCCAGTCGCCGTAAGGAACGTGCCCATCACGGAGTTCATGCACATGTAGCCCAAAAAGCCACAAAGCGCCGCGGTAGCCTTCTCGGACTTGGCGAAGCCATAGGCGAGACAAATCGAGAAGATAACCGGGATGTTGCTCATAACGATGCCGGCTGCGGCCTTAAGAATCGAAAAGAAAATCGCAAAGCCCGGAGCAGCAAGCCAGGGAACAGCTGCCGTAAGGGTGGGGCTGGTAAAGGCATTGCCAAAGCCCTGAAGGATGCCGGCGATTGGCAGGATCAGGACAGGCGTCATGAGGACTTTGCCCAGGCGCTGGAACTTTGCCAGCAGCTCATCTTTGTTCATGGGATACCCCTCTTAAAGAAACGGGGCGTGCAGTTCTACAACCCACACGCCCCATAACAGTTATCAAACGCTATGGAACTAGCTACTTAAGCTCCGGCCAGTAATCCTTATTGGCCTCGATGAGCTTATCGAGCACCTTACGCGCCTTCTTTGCGTCACCGACCAGACGATTAAGCGTGAGTGCCTGCAGGGCCTTCTCGTAGGAACCCTCCATCCAAGCCTCAACAGTCAGGCGCTCATAGGCGTACTGGTTCTCCATAAGACCGCGATAGAAGGTGCCAATCTTGCCAACCGCATAGGGCTGCGGGCCATTGGCGCCCACGCTTGCCGCGACCTCGACCATGGCGTCATCGGGCATACCCTCGATAATGCCGTTGTTGGGCACGATGACAATGAAGGTCTTATTGGTGTTGCGATAAATGGCCGAGGTGATTTCCACGATCATATCGCCATGAGCATCGTTCTGCACAACCGAGGAGTTCTTTGCGGTGCCGACTTTGGCAACACGCTCGCACTCGGCGAACACGCGCTTCTCACGACCGTTGATAACCTCGTCGGAGCGAGTGTAGTCGGGGTCGAGGTGAGCGACCTTGTACTCGGGATACAGATAGTACTGCAGATAAGTGTTGGGCAGATAGTCGGGGAAGTCCTCGAGCATGTCCTTGACCATGGCGTAGGTATCAAGCCAGGACTGGTCACGCTGCTCGGCATCGGCAGGAAGGAAGCCGTTCTTCTCCGTGTACTCCTTAATCTGCGGGACGAGGTCATGGCCCTCTTCATCGTAGATGTGCTTGAACCAACCGAAGTGATTGAGGCCAAAGTACACAGGCTCCGTCTTGCTCATATCGCGACCGAGCAGGCGACCGTAAGAGCGCATGAGGTTGACAGGCTGGTCGCAGATGTTGAGAACGCGATGCTCATCGGGCAGGACACGCTCGAGACCATATGCCACAATAGCAGCCGGATTGGTGTAATTGATAATCCACGCCTCCGGGCTATGGGCGCGAACGTCGTTGACGATCTCAACCATGTCATGCATGGAGCGCATACCGTAAGCCATGCCGCCAGGGCCCACCGTTTCCTGGCCGATGATTCCCATATGCAGCGGAATCTTCTCGTCCTTGCTACGCATCTCGTAGCCGCCGGTACGAATCTGGCAGAGCACAAAGTCGACGTCGGTGTAAGCCTCGTCCTTATCGGTGGTGTAACCAAACTCCACACCGGGCTCCTCCTCGGCGAAGAGGATCTTGCCAAACTCGCCGATCGGACGCTGGCGCTCGGCATCGATGTCATAGAGCATCACGCGGTTCAGCGGCAGAATGTCCATGTGCTTGGTCAGGGCTTTAAGAATGCCAGGGCACCACGTGGAGCCGCCGCCAACGATCACAATATTGAGCTTATCCTTCATGTTCCGTCCCTCCAGGGTTGGCTGATCGGTGTTCTCGAAGACCTTGGGCTCCGCGGCTGTCCTCGGCTTGCTTCGTTTCGATTGGTATTTTGCGACATAAGGTCATTTGCAAGTCCCCGTGTGGGCCAATGCGAAACGGGGACACATGATTTCGCTCACGACACAGATATGTGTAGGCAGACACGCGCGTTTGCCCAGTTCATGGGCAATAGGCAATCTTGACCGATTACCGATTTCTCACCTGGCTACACAAAGCGGTACCATATGTACGGCGAGGTGCGAGGGGCTGAAACATCTTATGAAAGATCAAGAATCTTTTTATGATCATGTGCGAGCTGGCGAGAGCAAGCTCAACGATCTCGAAAGCGAGATCATGCGCTACATCATCGAGCTGCGTGATGATATTGACGATGTCACGCTTAAGAGCGTTGCCGAACGGTTCTTCGTCGCTCCCAATACAATTGTCAGGCTTGCCCATAAACTTGGCTTCTCGGGGTTTACGGAGCTCAAACAATCGTATTCCGCCTCGCTCGATCGCAATCGATTCACTATCGAGGCACTTCCTCTTGATACCCAGCTCGTACAGACCAAAGATCTGCTTAACGACCGGGCCATCGATTCGGTTGTGAGTCTTATCCAGGACGCCTCGCATATCGTCTTCTTCTGCTCGGGCTTTTCGAAATACCCGTGCCTCGAGATGGCTGAAAAGCTCAAAATTATGGGCAAGAATACCGACACGCTCAGTGAACGCCACGTCATGAGGCATTACGCAGAACTCCTCGGCAAAAACGACCTGGTCTTCAGCGTTTCCGTAAGCGGCGAGACGCAGGTGTCTATTGACGCCACATCGATAGCCAAAACGCGCGGGTGCAAGGTCGTCACGCTCACCGGCTTTTCTCGAAATTCCCTCTCGAAACTAGCCGACTACCCTATCTACACCGTGCAAAAAGAAATCCGCTTGGGCAGCATGGACCTCGACAGTCGATTGATGTTCTATTACGTTTTCGAATTGATATTTGAGCGCTACTTCAAACTGGCCAAGAAATAAAACTTGGCATGCGCCCGGCTTCGACTCTTTAGCAGCCTTCTATATGAAAGGTATCGCCCTATGCAACGCGTACTGTTTATCTGCCATGGGAACATCTGCAGATTCAGAAAAATGCCTAGCTAGTTAGGATCCCGGCGAACCATATCGCGTACCTTACGACGTTTTTACGACTTTGAGCCCCGATGCGATATTGCCGTGATGGAGAAAAGCAACTCCTTTCGCCTTTCCCCAGTAGCTGAAGAACGGAGAATCGAGCATAAGCATTCCTTTCCGGTCGTCTCAAACCCCTGCAATTTGGAGGGTAAATCGCGAAAGCTAATATCTCAAACACCAGAAAAATCAAGTCGATGACCTCGCTCAACATTCACGATGTTAGTGTCGGAAAAATTTAGCCAAATATAGTCGGCCGAGATTGACCAATCCCGGCCGACCCATTTTGGCCAACACGCCCGCATCTATGACTTTCCTATCGCATTCCTACATCCCCTCGGGCTGGATCCCCCTCACCTTCACCGCCTGGGGGACGGCCTCCACCGAGTACGTGTCGAGCCCCCTGCCGCGGTAGCTCGGGCCCCGCATCACGAACACCGACGCCTTGTCGAGCAGCCTGTCGAGGGCGGCGTGTTGGCGCCACCAGCGTAGTGGCGGCGGGGAGGCACGGTGGCCATTATTCGGTGACCGGGATTGGTCAAAATCGGTTGACTATTAGCGGCTAAAATCGCCCGGCGCTAACAACGACGCCCACCATCGCATGCTAGTTACAAGAAGCGGATGCACTAGTATTCTTTCAATCGACTTGCAAACCCCTTCAAGCGTCCAACGCAATGGCGTGCTTTCAGACGCAACGCCTCCTTGCGTCCGCATTATTGCTTTGTTAGACTCTACGGAAGAATTCAGCGCAGGCCCATATGCCAAGCCAGCGCCCCGGAAAGGAAAAGGATTCGTGAAGCTGTAGACGATACATATCGACGCCAATTTGCAAATTGCCATCTATCCAAGAATAAATCTGGCTGCACATTTGTCGTATCGTCTTTTCACTGATCCTCGTATATCCTAAACACTACCTTTGCGAGCATTGCCGTCGACTCATTTTCTTTCAGCTTGACTCGAGTCGACGGGCGTTCACGTTGGTCGGAACGAGCCAATCAGAGCATATGCGGCAAAACGCGGCCTCCCATGCCGAGGAGGCACAATGTCAAGAACCAATTTGAACAGCTCCACCACCCTCGTTCTTTCCCATATTACTTATGCATATCCTGGCAGCGCAATGCCCGCACTCGACAACGTGTCGGCGACATTTGCCCCCGGCTGGCACGGCATCGTCGGAGACAACGGGTGCGGGAAATCAACTTTCGTCCGCATTGCGTGCGGACTTCTGATTCCAGATCGCGGCGTCGTTTCACCGCGTCTCGTCTCCGCATATTGCGCGCAAGAAGCCGGAGTCGAACCGCCCATGCTCTTCGATTTTGCGTGCGACTTCGCCCCGGCGACCACGCACCTCAGAAGGATGCTCCGCATCACCGATGATATGCTCTGGCGTTTTTCCGAGCTCTCCGGTGGCGAGCAGAAGAAAATTCAAATAGCCGTCGCGCTTTGGCAGAATCCCGATCTTCTGGCAATGGATGAACCGACTAACCATGTGGACGCAGAATGCAGAAGGCAGATTTGCAAAGCACTCGCCGAGTACAAGGGTATTGGCCTCCTCGTCTCGCACGACCGTGCGTTGCTCGACTCCTTGGCAAATGACTGCCTGTGCTTTGAGTCGGGGCACGTCACCATGCGCCCCGGCAACTACTCCCAAGCTCGCTCGCAGGCGAATCTGGAGCGCGAAAGCGCGGCGCGGGCCAAATCGATTGCGCGATCCGAAGAAAAGCGCATGAAGGCTGAGTATATCAGGCGCGTTGAAAACGCCTCACGGTCCGCATCCAAGAGAAGCGCCCGTCATGTCGATCCGAAGGATCACGACGCGAAAGCACGAATCAAACTCGCCATTCTCACTGGCAGAGACGGCGTTGCGGGCAAGCTCGCTTCGCGCATGGACTCCCGAATCCAGCGCGCGCAAGCCGCCGTCGACGCCCACCATGTCGAAAAGCGCTACGAAAGCACCTTGTGGATGGAAGCGCAACCCAGCCCGCGCAAAACACTGATTCACGTCAGCTCAGATCGCATACCGTGCGGCCCGAGGCAATCTTTGCGGGTTCCCGAGATTTATCTGGGAAATACCGATCATCTGGGCATAAGCGGCCCCAACGGAGCGGGGAAAACAACACTGGTCAAGCATATCCTGGAGATATTGGAAGGCCGCAAGGCCACGGGATTGGACATTCGCACGCTGTATATCCCTCAGGAAGTCGACGATTCATCCTCAATTGAATTCCTCTCGGAAATCAAGGACCTGCCCCAAGCCGAACGTGGAGCCCTGCTTTCGATCGTTGCGCAACTCAATTCGGATCCCGAACGAATATTGTCCGGCGAGAACATCAGCCCGGGGGAGCTGCGGAAGCTCATGCTCGCCCGCGGTATACTAGATGCCCCCGAAATCATCGTCATGGACGAACCCACGAATCACCTGGACCTGCACTCGGTGGAGGCACTCGAGCGAGCGCTTTCCGCCTTTCCCGGCGCGCTTGTTTTGGTGAGCCATGACGAGCAGTTCCTCTCGGCCTCATGCCCCCTCCGCTTGGATTTGGCCCCAGAAGAGGAGCACACTATTGGTCAGCCCCTCCTCTAGCGCTCAGGCATGTCTTCTGCAAGCCGCCTTCTTCTGATATCCCCTCCCCCGTTTTGCAAGCAACTCAGCGCAAATGGCCCATCCCCCTCAGCCTGAAGGCTCAGCGACACCAACGATACCGACGATTCAATATCTGGATGTCCATATTTGCCCCATCTGGGTGATTATTAAATTGTGTTTGTTCCGTGATTGAATACTTTGTCATCATTACGCCCCACTTCTTCTCATCAGAGGACGTCGAGAACGACAGGTCCTTGCGAAATAATCCCAGCTCAGAAGCTTATGGCATGATGTGCTCACCGAGTGCTCGATGACGGTTGACGAATCGTCGGTAATATCCAATTTTAGGAAAGAGGTGTGTATGACCCGACCGAAGATCATGCGCGGACCGTTTGAATGCGGCTCCATCTCAACAACCAGTACGGCAATGTCGTCTATAAAGGAGTCTTCGGCGAGCATGCCGACTTGTTCTGAACGAGCTGTTCGACATGCCCTGAAGGCCGAAGAGATGTTCTCTCGCGTCATGTATCGCCAGATTCTTTGTGCCCACACGAAGCTCCATGGGGCAATGTTTGGGGACGATGATCTTCATGCCGCAACAAGAAATGTCGAGGAGATCTTGCGCAACGTCCTGCGCCTCTATCTCGATGTCCACGGCGAGCCGCAACGCGGAGTCAGCAAATAATTGGATTGAGAGGAGTTCGAGTATGAGGAAATTGAATCAGTTTATGAAGTTCGATTGGGAAGCTTTTGCGAAAGGCAAGCGTTTCCTTTGTGTCGGAGGTGGTAAATGGGTTGATTAAAACACCAAAGAGCATCGCGGCACCAAGATCGACGTGGTGATCACAACCGATAACACGCAGTATCACCAAAACGAAGGCGAGGTGGTCAGCAATCGTTTCGAGAAGCTTTCCATCAAGGTTTCGAACGATATCGAGATTCCCGTCAATCAGCACGTCATTCCCACCGGCGTGGTCGCAAAGGTTTACGGTGATTATCGCAACCAGTTGTCCATCACGGCGGACGGCATTACCGTCATCCCCGCGAAGGGCTAGGTGATTGTGGTGCGTTACTCCAGTGGCGCACCGGCGATCGTGTATTCGACCCCCAGCGCAAAGCTTTGTGTGCTGGGGGTCGCTTTATTTGCGGTCGCCGCGTGCGTTTATTGCATCGGGCTATTCGTGAACACCATTCTTGCGCCCATCGCCATAGAGCCCAGTACGGTGATGGCGTTTGGCGGCAACCTTACCTCCGCAGCGGCCACTCTTAGCCTCGCTGGGACCATGTTGTTTGCGGGAGGGATCACACATTACGTCATGCTATCTGAATCAACACGGTTGCATGCACGCATTAGGAAGGGGCTCTTTGATCCACGTTACGGGAATCCTCTACACCTGCGAGAAGGCGAGCTTCTTCCCGACATCTCTTGCAAAGAGACGGCTCCTGGACAGTTCGAGCTCGCCATCTCAACCTCATCCTCAACGGCAGAAGAAATATCGAAGATGGGACCTAGCATTAGCTCCCGACTTCGCGGAAGGTTCTCCCGCTACGCCGTCGTACTTGCCGAAGCAGACGTCGCATGCAATCAAGTGACCTTCTTCCTTGAAGATGTGACGTTGCATCGAGAGATCAAGGCATCGCGTGTCGAGGATTTGTGCCCGGCGAACGCCTACGAATTCCGCGTTCAAAACGGCACGAGCATCGACCTCCGCACCTCCGGTTCCATGCTCATCGCTGGAAAGACCACGGGCGTGATCGCCCTCTTGCTCCAAGCCCTGTTGGCTGGTCCTGACGGACACGGATCGCAAGTCCTCATCATAGACCCCAAGCAGGCCGAGCCCTCCCGACTTCCTCGCGTGGTTTCACTGAATGCTGACAGGGACGCTCGCGCAATCCTGTCTGCGTTATCACGGTTCGCCGACAGCATCAAAGAGCGACAGAGCTTCCTCAACGACAGGTCGACAGAGACGGGAGACGCCGTGCACTGGTGGGATGCGAGGCTTCACGTTTCGCTTCTCTTCATGGATGAGTACGTGGCACTCCGCACGCTGTTTCCCAAGCGCGCGAGCAAGGAGGACCCCGATTACTGCCTCGCGACGTTTGATGGGCTGGTGAAGCGCATCGTAACGATGGGGGCGAGCGCGGGCTGCTACGCCATCATCTCGATCGCCGAGGCGTCTGTTGAGGAGGGGGGCTTGCCGTCGATGCTGCGCTCGGCGTGCAGCACCCGCGTCCTCTTCAAGCCGACGCTTCCCGAGGCGCGGCTCATATGGGGCGCGGAACGCCTGCTCGACCTCGGTGCACCTCGCACCTTCTCCCCGGGCGACGCTTGGTTCAGCAGTACGGACGGGGCGCACGACCGCATCGGCTTTGTGCATTTTCCGATCATGGACTTCCCCGTGTACCGCGAGCTTGGGCGGCTCCTTGACCTGTACTTCAGAGAATAACCACCGCGGGGTCCGCTTCGCGCAGCAAAAGCGGACCCCGTCGATTGTTCCATTACTTGAAATTCTGCTCATTTATGCGCCTTGGGGAGCTTGTTATCCCAAGGCGCACCCTCGGGCGCGTTCCAAAATCGTCCCGAAATAGCTCATTTACGAGAAAGGACTCGGAACCATGACCAATTCTCTGCCCATGAAGACCCGCGCGATGATGTACGAGCAGCAGCTCGATCACCTGCCCCGTCTTGTGGACGAAATGTACCGAAGAATCGAAACACTCGCCCCGAAGCGCTATGCGGGCATCGTGCACGACAGCGACACGACGGACGCGGGACGTCCGGCAGCCGCGCATCTTCACGTGATGATGGAGTTCCAGAATCCGCGCTCGCTCAATAGCATCGCGAAGCTCCTTGGAGATAAACCTGAGCGCATCGAGGCTTGGAAGGCAGGTGTGGAAAACGGTTTTTCCTACCTGTGCCACAGAACGGATGGCGCACGATCCAAGCATCAGTACGACCCCAAAATCGTGCGCTCCAATTTCGATTACCCAGCGCTACTTGCTTCTATTGAGTCGCGCGTTGCTCGAACGAGGTCCCATAGCAGCATCAAAGTCCTTCTCGATGACCTTCTCGAAGGTCGTATCGACAAGGAGTCCTTGATCTCTCAGCTCTCCGGATCCGAATATGCCCGGACATAGCGTCAGATCGAAGACGTTTATGCACGCCGCCTTCAGGTTCAGGCCCGGGAATGGCGGGGGTTGATGCTCAAGGGCGAAAGAAGGGTGGAATCAGTTTGGATCTTCGGGCCTGCTGGAACGGGGAAGTCCACCCTCGCAAAGCTCTATGCGAAGCGGAAGGGCGAACCGTTCTTCGTCTCTGGATCTACGAGAGACATCTTTCAGGGGTATGAGGGCAAGCACACGGTGATTCTTGACGAACTTCGTCCCTCATCCATCCCCTACGCCGACCTGCTTCGCATCACGGATCCCTATGCGATGGAGCATGAGGTGATGGCACCGTCCCGATATTCCGACAAAGCGATAGCCGCCGATCTCGTAATCGTCACGACGCCCTACAGCCCCTTGGAATTCTATGGAGAACAGATGCGCCGATCCGCGACTTATCGTCCGCAAAACGATGTCGACGGATTTGGTCAACTTGAGAGGCGCCTCTCCGTCGTTGCGGAGATGCAGACGAGGGAGATCTGTCTCTCTGAGTTTAGGCACGATCTCGACGGATACTGGCCGGTCGAAGGTTCCTCTCGTACAAACCCATATTCGAGTTATGCGCGAGGACTCGCCCCCTCGTCCTGCGCCAACGCTCTTTATAAAGAGCTTCTCGACACCGTTTCGCACTTGACAGCTTAACCAATCGGGCCCCGTGCGATAATCTTGAAATATCGCATCGGGGCTCTTTTCTGAACAGGAAGGAGCCTGCTAGTGACTGTGAGAAAAGACAGCAAAGGGCGAATCCTCAGACGCGGGGAAAGCCAGAGAAAAAACGGCCGTTACTGCTTCAAGTATGTGGATGCAAGAGGTAAAACGCGGAGCGTCTACTCGTGGACCTTGACAACTCATGATCTAACTCCGAAGGGGAAGAAAGCCAGTCCGTGCTTGCGCGCGTTGGAGCATGAGATCCAGCGCGATCTGCTTGATAAGGTCGCGCCGAACAATATGACAGTCTACGAACTCGCATCTCGTTACACTGAAACAAAGACTGCCGTGAAACAATCCACTCGAGCCGCCTACAAGACAATCCTCAATTTTCTTGCTACAGATGAATTCGGCTCGCGACGAATATGCGGTGTCACCTCCCTTGATGCCAAGGAATGGCTCATCAACCTGCAAAAAATCCACGGCAAGCGCTATAGCACAATCCATAGCATCCGTGGTGTTCTGAGACCGGCGTTTCAACTGGCAGAGGAGAACAGCCTGATTCGCCGAAATCCCTTCTATTTCGAGCTCGCAACGATACTGACAAACGACATGGTTACACGCAAGGCCTTGGCCACTAACCAAGAACGCAGATTTCTTGCTTTCGTGGAGGGCGATGAACACTTTCACCGCTATCGTGACGCCATCTACATCCTTCTAAATACGGGCCTGCGCATTTCTGAATTCTGCGGTCTTACCGTCGAAGACCTTGATTTCAAAAACGGAAGCATTCGGGTAAACAAGCAACTTCAGCGGACCAGCAACATGCGATACTACATCGAACGTCCCAAGACGGAGAGCGGGATCCGCTATGTTCCCATGACTCAAGCCGTGACAGAGTGTTTCAGGAGTATCCTTGCGCAACGTCTAAAGCCTTCGAGTGAGCCGGTCGTTGACGGTGTTAGCGGTTTTCTGTTTCTTGATAAAAACGAGATGCCGCGTGTTGCCCTGCACTGGGAGAAGTACTTCCACCACGCGATAGAGAAACATAATCGCATCTACAAGGATGAGCTTCCCAAAATCACACCACATGTCTGCCGACATACCTTCTGCTCGAAGATGGCACGCAGGGGAATGAACCCTGCGAAGCTAAAATGCATCATGGGCCACTCCGACATCAACGTGACTTTTAACACATACACCCATCTTGATTTCGACGACGTCAGAGAGGATATGCTGAAAATTGGATGCAAAGGACGGTCAACATTGTGACAACAAGTCGTAAACCCTCGTTCTTTACGACAATTCTTACGACGCTGGAAAGAAGAATAATCCGCTCATTTATGAATCAATTTGATATTCTGTCCTTGACGAGGGATCAAAAAGCAGTGCGATTATCTGCGAAAACTCTGATATTCGAGAGGTTTTAGCCAATGCGCAAAATCCTATTTGTCTGTCATGGGAACATCTGTCGCTCGACGATGGCTGAGTCGGTGTTTGCCGAGCTGGTGCGCCGTGCTGGGCGCGAGGCGGAGTTCGTCATTGATTCTGCCGCGACCTCGACCGAGGAGATTGGCAACCCTCCGCATCATGGCACCGTCGCCAAGCTGCGCGAGGTCGGGATTCCCGTCGTTGCGCACCGCGCGCGCCAGGTTCGTCGCGCGGAGTATGGTGACTGGGACCACATCGTCTATATGGATGCCGAGAACGCGCGCGGCCTGCGTCGCATCTTCGGCGACGATGCCGACGGCAAGATTTCGCGGCTGCTGGATTGGACCGATCGCCCCGGCGACGTCGCCGATCCCTGGTACACCGGCAACTTCGATGCCACCTACCGCGATGTGCTCGCCGGCTGCACGGCCATGCTCGAGCAACTGTAGGCGCCCGGGCGGCGCGGATGCGTGAGCCACGCCATCGGCATAAAATGAGCGTGGATAATCTCCCGCATACAAATTGAGCGTGGATAATCTCCCACTTTGAACGCAAAACGGCGCTCTAAACGGGAGATTATCCACGCTCATTATCTTGGTGGGAGAAAATCCACGCTCGATTACTCGTCGACGATCTCGGCGAGCCAGACGTTCAACGTATCGACCTCGGGGCAGCAGAACTTTGCCGTACCGGGCTCGTTGCCGGGCACGGTTCCGCCGTAGCGCAGGATGTCGATATAGGGAAAGCCCACATGGCAGGCCATGGAGCACATCTTGCCGCGATCGCGGTCGAAGTCGAAGACGTCGCCGGGCGTGTGGCCATGGTGGCAGCGGCACGTGCCCAGCTGGTCCACGCAGCTAATGCGGATACGTGGGCGCTTGCCGCGTGGCGCGCCGAGCAACTTGCCCTCGCTCGCGGGCTCGGGGCCGCTTTCGCTGGCGCTACTCATGGTCGATCACATCCAGGCAGGCCTCGATGGGCAGGCCGGCAGACTTGTCCTCCTGGTCAGCGTTGCGCTCGATAAGCTCGGCCACCACACGCATGGCATCGGCCGTTGCGTGCTGCAGGCTCCAGCCAGCCATAACGCGACCGACGAGCACCGCCGAGAACGTGTCACCGGTGCCCGGGAAATAGACCGGGATCAGGTCGAAGGGAATCGTGAAGTACTCCCCCGCCACGTGGTCGTAACCGATGACGGCGTTCGTGCCGTCGACCACAGCGCTCGTAATGACCACCGACTTGGCGCCCAGCGCGCGCATGGCGTCCACAAGGGCGTGGGCCTCTTCGGGCGTAATTTGCTCGGCAATAGGCCTATCGGCAAGCAGGCACGCCTCGGTATAGTTGGGCACCGCGTAGTCTGCGCACTCCAGCAGGTGCCGCATAAGGCCAATCGTGGACTCGGGCACGCCCGCATAGAGCTTGCCGTTGTCGCCCATGATGGGGTCGACGAATACCTTGGTGCCCTTTTGCGCGCGGCGGTGGCAAAAGTCTGAGATGATGCGCGTCTCTTCTTCGGTCACGATAAAGCCGGTCGAGATGGCGTCGAACTCAAAGCCGAGTTCTTCCCAGATGGCAAGACTCTGACGCACGTACTCCGTGGTGTCGTGGATGTAGAACTTGGGATAGTTGAGCGTATCGGACACAAGTGCCGTCGGCAGATTGTGGATACGGTAACCCATGTGCGACAGCACCGGCAGCATGGCGGAAAGCGCGACCTTGCCGTAGCCGCACATATCGTTGATCAGCAACAGCTGAGTGTTCTTCATGAGTGTCCCCCTTGGGTCGGGCGCGGCGCAACGGCGCCACAGTGCGACTAAGTGTAGCGCAGGGAGCACGGCAGGCGGGCGCCGGCGCCGTGGAGGCCACATTGTTGCGGAAAGGTTTCGGAAATGAGAGGGCAGCCTGTCCCCCTTTGTACCAATCCCTTGACAAGGAGTGTCCCCAGCTGCCGGCACAAGAAGAACGTCCCAAGTGCCAAAAAGGGCAACGTCGATGTTTTGGCAACGACAGCGAGCGGGCCGCATTTGAGACAAGGTGACGTGAAACGAAAGGGCGCTGACCTTTTGGTCGCGCCCTTGAAGTTGAACGTCAGATTGTACAGGTGCGGCCCGCGCAGCGTCGAGCCGTTACGCGGTTTGGTAAAACCGCGTAACCACTAGTTTGGTACCTTGACTTTGATTTCTCACGCTCCTAAATTGGTTAGGCACAAAACAATTCCACTACCTAACTAAAGAAAGGAGCAGCACTAATTCATGTGCGATGAACCTCTTAGCCTTTGTTCGCACGAGCCCGGCGGCGACCCGTCACAGCCGGCGGATGTATCCGAAGCGGCTAGCTCGGAAGACAAGCTTGCCAAGCGCATCCTCAATAACCTGGGCTTTTGCGGCCATTACATGCATTTTCATGGCGGAGGCGTGTCCGGCAAGGCGCCCATCATCTGCCTACTGGCCAAGCAGCCCGGCGGCGAGATGTCGCAGCAGGAACTCGGCATGCACTTCGGCCTCAAGCCGGGGTCGCTTTCCGAGATCCTGTCCAAGCTCGAGCTCAACGGCCTCATTGAGCGCAGCCGTAACCCCAAGGATCGACGGCAACTCACCATTCGCCTGACCGAAACCGGCCGGGAAAACGCCCGAATCGACCAGGCGGCCCGCATCCGCTTTAGAGAACGGGCCTTTAGCGCGCTCACCCACGACGAGCGCGAGCAGCTCGCCGAAATGCTCGATAAAATCCGCAAAACCTGGGAGGAACTGGATGATTAAAACCCTCATGGGCAGCATCCGCGACTATATGAAAGTCACCGTTGCCACGCCGTTGCTCGTGCTTGGCGAGGTAATCTGCCAGATGATGATCCCGTTTATCACCGCCGACATGATCGACGCCATCAAGGACGGCACCGCCGTTACCGAGATGCTGCCCACCGCCGGCCTTCTCGTACTCATCGCACTGACGTCACTCGCCTTTGGCGCCGCCGCGGGCATCACCTGCAGCCATGCCAGCTGCGGCTTTGCCAAGAACCTGCGTCGCGACCTGTTCTACAAGATCCAGACGTTCAGCTTCGCCAACATCGACGAGTTCTCGACCTCCTCGCTCGTCACGCGCCTCACCACCGACATCAACAACGTGCAGCAGGCCTTTATGATGCTCATCCGCATCGCCGTGCGCTCGCCGCTGGTGCTGGTCTTTGCCTTTACCATGGCATACGCCATGGGCGGCAGCGTCGCCATGGTCTACCTGGTCATCATTCCGCTGCTGGGCTTTGGCCTGTTCTTTATCATCTATAAGGTGCGCCCCATCTTCTCGCGTGTGTTCCACAAGTATGACGCCCTTAACGAGTCCGTCGAGGAAAACGTCACCGGCATGCGCGTGGTCAAGAGCTACGTGCGCGAAGACTTTGAGAAGGAGAAGTTCGCCACCGCCGCGCGCGACGTCCAGATGGACTTCACCCGCGCCGAGAAGTTGCTCGCCTTCAACAACCCCATGATGAACATCTGCGTCAACGGCGCGTTCGTCGTCATCATCTACCTGGGCTCCAAGCTCATCATCACGAGCCAGGGCACCCTGTTCGATGTGGGCCAGCTCTCCTCCATCTTTACCTACGGCTTCCAGATTCTGATGAGCCTAATGCAGCTGTCGATGATCTTTGTCATGGTGACCATGGCAGATGAGTCGGCGCACCGAATTACCGAGGTGCTGGCCGCCGAGCCCACGATCGCTAACCCGACCGAGCCCGTGCACGAGGTTGCCGACGGCTCCATCGACTTCGATCACGTGAGCTTTAAGTATTCCGAGCATGCCCGCCGCCAGGCGCTCGACGATATCGACCTGCATATTAAGAGCGGCGAGACCATCGGCATTATCGGTGGCACCGGCTCGGCCAAGTCGACGCTCGTGAACCTGATCGCCCGTCTGTACGATGTCACGGAGGGCACCGTGCGCGTCGGCGGCGTGGACGTGCGCGACTACGACCTGGACGCGCTGCGCCACCAGGTAGCCATGGTCCTGCAGAAAAACGTGCTGTTTAGCGGCACCATCGCCGAGAACCTGCGCTGGGGCGACCCGAACGCCACCGACGAGGAAGTCCGCGAGGCCGCACATCTGGCCTGCGCCGACGAGTTTGTCGACGGCTTCCCCAAGGGCTACGACACCTGGATCGAGCAGGGCGGCTCCAACGTTTCCGGCGGCCAGAAGCAGCGCCTGTGCATCGCGCGTGCCCTGCTGCGTCGCCCCAAGATCTTGATCCTGGACGACTCCACGAGCGCCGTCGACACCAAGACCGACGCCAAGATCCGCGAGGGCCTGGCGAGCTACCTGCCCAACACGACCAAGCTCATCATCGCCCAGCGCATCAGCTCCGTTCAGGACGCCGACCGCATCATCGTCATGGAGGGCGGCCGCATCAAGGACATCGGCAACCACGATGAGCTGCTCAAGACGAGCGAGATCTACCGCGAGACCTTTACCTCGCAAAACAAGATGTCTGCCGAGGGCGAAGGGGCCGTCGAGGCCGACACCGAGGCATCCGCAACGCAAGCCCAGAACCAGGAAGGAGGCGAGGCACATGAGTAAGGCAACCACCGCCGAGCGCGCGCTCAACCGCAAGAGCGGCACCATGTCGCGCCTGATCAAGATGCTCTTTGGCTTCTACCCGGTGCTTTTGCCCCTCGTCGTCGCCGGCGTTGTGCTCTGCGCCATCATCAACTCCATCGGCGCGACGTTTCTCCAGAGCGCGCTGCAGGTCATTAGCGAATCGTGGCAGTCGGGCGACTGGACGGCCGCGCAGCCCAAGATTCTGAAGCTCGTGACCACCCTCGGCTGCATCTACGCCGTGGGCGTCGCCTCCTCGCTCTTCTGGAACCGCGCCATGGCCGTCATCACGCAGGGCTCGCTCGAGAAGCTGCGCGAAAAGATGTTCAACCGCATGCAGGACCTGCCGATTCGCTACTTCGACACGCACCAGCGCGGCGACATCATGAGCCACTACACCAACGACATCGACACGCTGCGTCAGATGATCAGCCAATCGCTGCCCAACCTGCTCATGACGATCATCGTCATCGTCACCGTGTTCTTCATCATGCTGTATTACAGCGTGTGGATGTGCCTGGTCATCATTGCCGGCGTCGCCTTTATGACCTTTATGACCAAGCTGCTCGGCTCCAACTCCGCGCGCTTCTTTATCGCGCAGCAGACCGAGCTCGGCGTGGTCGAGGGCCATATCGAGGAAGTCATGAACGGCCAGAAAGTCGTCAAGGCGTTCTGTCACGAGTCCGCTGCCGAGGCCGATTTTGACGAGCGCAACGAGAAGCTCTTCGAGGTCTCGCAGAAGGCCAACATGTACGCCAACATCCTCATGCCGATCCTCGGGAACCTGGGCGACTTGCTCTACGTGCTGGTCGCACTGGCAGGCGGCATCTTCCTGGCGCTGGGCGTGCCCAACCTGAGCCTCTCGGGCATGGCGCTCTCCATCGCCGTCGTAGTGCCGTTCCTCAACATGACCAAGCAGTTCTGCGGACAGATCGGTCAGATCTCGCAGCAGATCAACGCCGTGGTCATGGGTCTCGCCGGCGCCGACCGCATCTTTGAGCTCATCGACGAGAAGCCCGAGGGCGACGAAGGCTATGTGACGCTCGTCAACGCGCAGGTCAACCCCGATACCTGGCAGCTCGAGGAGGCCGACCACCACACCGGCATGTGGGCATGGAAACACCCGCACCGTGCAACCGGCGAGATCGAGTACGTACCGCTGCGCGGCGACCTGGTCATGGACAACGTCGACTTTGGCTACACGCCCGACCACGAGGTGCTGCACGGCGTGTCCGTGTTTGCCAAGCCGGGCCAGAAGGTCGCGTTTGTCGGTGCCACCGGCGCGGGCAAGACGACCATCACCAACCTCATCAACCGCTTCTATGACATCGCCGACGGCAAGATCCGCTACGACGGCATCAACGTCAACAAGATCCGCAAGGCCGATCTGCGCCGCTCGCTGGGCGTTGTGCTGCAGGACGTGAACCTGTTCACCGGCACCGTGATGGACAACATCCGCTACGGCAACCTGGACGCCACCGACGAGGAGTGCATCGCGGCGGCCAAGCTCGCGGGTGCCGACGACTTTATCACCCGCCTGCCCGACGGCTACGACACCATGCTCACCGGCAACGGCGCCCAGCTGTCGCAGGGCCAGCGCCAGCTGATTTCGATCGCACGCGCTGCCGTCGCCGATCCGCCGGCAATGATTCTGGACGAGGCCACGTCGAGCATCGACACCCGCACCGAGGCCATCGTGCAAGCGGGCATGGATAAGCTCATGGAGGGCCGCACGACGTTTGTCATCGCGCACCGCCTGTCCACCGTGCGCAACGCCGACGCAATCATCTGCCTGGATCACGGCCGCATCATCGAGCGTGGCAACCACGACGAGCTGATCGCCAAGCGCGGATATTACTACCAGCTCTATACCGGAGCGTTTGAGCTGGAGTAGCTCAAAACATCCCCTACGCTCCCAACGGAGCTCCCCGAGGGAGACGGGGTGTTTACTCCGTGCTCAAACATTCTCGCTTCGCTGCGAAACTGCGCGCGGAGCAAACACCCCCGTCTCCCTCGGGGAGCGCCTGCGTACACGGTCTTTTCTCGCAGCCTGAAAAGAAGTGGTGAGGCCCTGGCCGTTTGGCCAGGGCCTCGTTTTGTAAGGAGGGACTCCACCGTCTCCCGTTCGCAGTCCCGTAGCTAAAAAAGCCCCGTCCCAAAAAGACTGCTTTGGCAGAACGTCGGGTGGTATCCTTGGTAGCCCTGTGCTGCAAACGCACCTTAAACGCAAGGAGTCCCATGGATCTTATCGCCCAGCTCGCCCGCGAGCTCAACCTTAAGGCCGCCAACATCGAGTCAGCCGTCAAGCTCATCGACGAGGGCAACACCATTCCCTTTATTTCGCGCTACCGCAAGGAAGCCACGGGCGGCATGGACGACGTCGCCCTGCGCGCACTCGACGAGCGCCTGTCCTACCTGCGCAATCTTGAGCAGCGTAAAGAGGACGTCATCCTGCTCGTCGACGCCCAGGGCAAACTCACGCCCGAACTCGAGCAGCAGATTCGCGAGGCCACGCAGCTCCAGCGTGTCGAGGACCTCTACAAGCCCTACCGCAAAAAGCGCATGACTCGCGCGCAGAAGGCCCGCGAGGCAGGCCTTGAGCCGCTCGCCAACATGATCATCATGCAGGCCTCGGCCAAGGGCAGCGCACTCGACGCCGCCGCGGCATACGTCAACGAGGAGGCCGGCTTCGACACGCCCGAAAAGGCGCTTGCCGGCGCGGCGGACATCGTGGCCGAGACGGTGGCCGAGGACCCCGAGAACGTCGCCGACCTGCGCGCCTTTACGCAGAACACCGCCGACATCGTCGTCGAGGCCACCGACCCCACCGAGAAGACTCCCTACGAGCCGTACTACAGCTATGACGAGCCGCTGCGCCGTATTCCCAACCACCGCGTGCTGGCTATCGACCGCGGTGAGCGCGAGGGCAAGCTCCGCGTGCGCGTGAACGTCGACGGCACTGCCGCCACGGCGCGTCTCGGCAGTCGTTGGCCCCGACGCCAGGGCGTGTTTGCGCCCGTCTTTGAAGCCGCCATCGCCGACGGTTACAAGCGCCTCATGGCCCCCTCGTTGGAGCGCGAGGCCCGCGCCAAACTCACCGTCCGAGCGCAGACCGAGGCCATCAACGTCTTTGCCAAGAATCTCGAGGGCCTGCTCTCGGCACGCCCCGTGCGCGGTGCCCGTGTGCTCGCACTCGATCCGGGCTACCGTACCGGCTGCAAGGTCGCCGTCATGGACGAGACCGGCAAGCTACTCGACCACGGCGTGGTCTACCCCACCAAGCCGCGCCACGACGTCGCCGGCACCAAGCGTGAGCTCGCCCGCCTCGTCAAGAAGGACGGCGTCAACACCATTGTCATCGGCAACGGCACCGCCAGCCGCGAGACCGAAGAAGTCGTCTCGGAGTTCATCGCCGAGCAGGCGCCTGGACTGCGATACACCATCGTCAACGAGGCCGGCGCATCGGTGTACTCCGCCTCCGAGCTCGCCAGTCAGGAATATCCCGACCTGGACGTCACCGTGCGTGGCGCCATGAGCCTGGGCCGCCGCCTGCAAGACCCGCTGGCAGAGCTCGTCAAGATTCCGCCCCAGTCCATCGGCGTTGGCCAGTACCAGCACGACCTTGACCAGACCGAGCTTTCGCGCACCCTGGGATATGTGGTGGAGGACGTCGTCAACCGCGTGGGCGTCGACGTAAACACCGCAAGTGCGAGCCTGCTGGGATACGTATCGGGCATCACGCCGAGCGTAGCCAAAAACATCGTGGCCTACCGCGAGGAGAACGGCGCCTTTACCGATCGCCGCCAGCTCAAGAAGGTCCCCAAGCTGGGGCCCAAGGCATATCTCAACGCCGCGGGCTTCCTGCGCATCAGCGGCGGTAAGAACCCGCTCGATGCGACGAGCGTCCACCCCGAAAGCTACGAGGTGGCCACGGCCGTCCTGGAGCGTGCGGGTGTGGCGGCAAGCGAGCTCAGCCGCGGCGGCGTGCCCGACATCGAGCGACGCATCGGCAGCATCTCGGCGCTGGCAAGCGACCTGAACTGCGGCATCCTCACGCTCATCGACATCGTCAACGAGCTCAAGAAGCCTGGCCGGGACCCGCGCGACGACGCGCCCGAGGTGGTCTTTAGCCGCTCAGCACTTTCCATCGACGACTTGGAACCCGGCATGGAACTCAAGGGCACGGTGCGCAACGTTGTGGACTTTGGCGCCTTCGTCGACGTGGGTGTGCACCAGGACGGCCTCGTGCATATCTCCAAGCTGGCTAACCGCTTTGTCAAGCACCCCAGCGACGTGGTGCGCGTCGGCGACACGGTCAAGGTGTGGGTCGAAAAGGTCGATCGCAACCGCAAGAAGATCTCGCTCACCATGGTTCAGGGCAAATAGCCGCCAAAGCGGACGTCCCCCTCTTCGCGGCGTGCAAAATTGCGAGTATTCAGCATCTCCCGATAGCCCCGCGGCGCTTCAGAGGGCCATAAAAGCAAAAACGGCCCCCGTTTTGGCGTTTTAGAGCCAAAACGGGGGCCGTTCCGCGCTTCAACCAGCTGGTAAAAGTCTTTACCATGCTGAAAACTCGCGATTTTGCACGTCGCTGCAGGGGGTACCCTTGCTTAGGGCAGAATATGGAAACCCAAAGCGGCGATATCCTTGGCAAAACCGCGCACGGTATCGAGCGAGACCTCGTACGGGTCACGGCCGATGTTCCTGCGCTTGGCCAGGATGCTATTTGGCACCGTGATGATCTGGCAACCGCAGGCCTCGGCCTGGTAAATGTTGATAAGCTCGCGCGTGGACGCCCACAGGACCTCACAGTTGGGCTTGGCAGCGGCCTTCTTGACCGACTCCGTCATAAACGGAATGGGATCGACGCCGGTGTCGGCGATACGGCCGGCAAAAAGCGAGATGATGGACGGCGTCTCGGCGTCAACGGCATCGATCATCTCATCGACCTGCTTAGGCGTAAAGATGGTGGTAACGTTGACCTTGATGCCGTCGGCCGAAAGCTTGCGCACCAGCTCGGCGGTGGACTCGCCCTTGGTGGTCACGCACGGAATCTTGACGTAGACGTTATCTGCCCAGGTAGCAATCTCGCGCGCCTCGACCTCCATGGTCTCGACGTCGTCGGCAAAGACCTCAAACGAGACGGACACATCGGTGATGTGGGCCAGAACCTCCTTGGCAAACGCGCGGTAATCCGTCACGCCACCCTTCTTCATAAGGGACGGGTTGGTCGTGAAACCCTGAACGTTGCCGTTCTCGTACATGTCGAGCATGCCCTCGAGGTTTGCACCGTCAGCGAACACCTTGATTGCCATCTGACTGATTCCTTTCGTTTGCATACGGCCGATAAACTGTTAAACACTTTACCTACGTTTATCAAGGCGTGAACTGCGGTTTTTTATCTTCTCGGCGAACGGTTTTGCGGTTTTACCATTTTTATATCGACGCCCCAGCGGCAAAACGTTTTTGCTAATCATCGCGGTTGCTTCCGTTCGCGGCGCTGAAACAGCGCTTCACCGGCGCGTTTTCACAACCGCTCCAAAACAAAAAGCGGCGACGCCTCATTTGAGACGTCACCGCTTCCGTGTAGGAGCCGGTTATCGGAGCTCCGCCCGATTAGGGCTTAACGTATGCCTGGATTACTCTTCCTCAACGTGGTTGATCACAGCACCCTTGGTGTGGATGAAGTTGGGGACGAAGGCGACGATCAGAAGGACGGCGAGAATCGCGTAGACACCGGTGGTACCGAAGGCCTCGGCAGCGCGGCCGAGCGTAATACCAATGACGGAGAAGTCGAAGTCGCCGAACGTAGTGTTCTTGAAGCCAAAGACGTCAAGAACGGGCAGGAGCAGAGCAGGGGCAAAGGTGATGAGCAGGCCGTTGACGAAAGCGCCAAGAGCTGCACCCTTGCGACCGCCCGTGGCATTGCCGTAGATACCGGCGGTAGCACCGCAGAAGAAGTGGGGAACCATGCCCGGGATGATGAAGATGCCCAGGGTAGCGCCCACGATGAACATACCGACAACGCCACCGATAAAGGAAGCGACAAAGCCGAGGATGACGGCGGTGGGAGCATAAGGGAAGAAGACGGCGCAGTCGACGGCGGGGATGGCACCGGGGATCAGCTTGTTGGAGATGCCCTGGAAAGCCGGGACCAGGTCGGCGAGAATCATACGGACGCCGTTGTAGACGATAGTGACACCGACGGCGAAGGACAGGGCACAAGTCAGGGCATAGACGATCACATTGTCGCCGCCAGCGGTCTTGGTAACGACCGCAGGGTCTGCGATGTAAGCGGCAAAAGCGGTAACCAGGTAGAAGAAGGCCATGGTAAGAGCCGTGGAGATGGTGGTGTCGCGCAGGAAGGCAAACTTCTCGGGAACCTCGATCTTCTCGGTGCTGTTCTCCTCGGCGTCCTTAGCAAAAAGCGTACCGACTGCAGCGGAGATGTAATAGGCGAGTGAACCGAAGTGGCCCATGGCGATTTCATCGCCATCGGTAACCTTCTCGGTGAAACGCTGACCAACGGCGGGAAGCATAGCGCTCACGAGGCCCAGGAACATGCCGCCCACGATGACAAGCTGGACATCCTGGAAGCCAGATGCCTGCAGAACGGCAGACAGCAGGCAAGCCATAAACATGCTGTGATGGCCCGTCAGGAAGATGTACTTAAACTTGGTAAAGCGGGCAATGATAATGTTTACGACGTAGCCGAGAATCAGGATCATCATGGTCTGAACGCCAAGGACGCTCTGAGCCATCGAAACGACGACCTCGTTGTTAGGCACGACGCCGGTGATGTGGAAACCGGTCTCGATGAAGGTCCCCAGCGGAGCAAGGTTCTCCTGAACAACAGCGGCGCCAGCAGACAGCATGATGTAACCAAGAATGGGCTTCAGGGTTCCCGTCATCACCTTGTGGGCAGGGCGCTTGAGCGCAACAAGGCCCACAAAGGCAAACAGACCCATGATCCACGCTGGCTTGGTCAGAATCGATTGGATAAACTCAAGTATGGGAAGGATGGCTTGCATCTGCGCTTCCTTTCTCTCTAACGTGGGCGCGTTTCCCTCTTCCACAGGGAACCGCCCTTTTTTATGCCGCTTTAGGCGTTAGCAGCGGCCGCCTTGATTGCCTCAAGGGCGTCTTCGCGGATCTTCTTCTTGTTCACATAGCTGCGAACGATCACAACGTTGCCGTGGAGCTCGGGGGCGAGCTCCTTAACGGTGATGAACAGATCCGGATTTGCGGAAGAAGCACCGTTCAGGTCCATAGACTCAACGTCGGCCTTGATGCCCTCCTCCTCGCAAAGCTCCTCGACTTTGCCAGCGAGCATCAGGCTAGACCCGATGCCGTTTCCGCATACGGTGATGATATGCATGGCAACCTTCCTCTCCTACACGTGACGGTTTTCCGTCTATCCAAAAGCGGCGACGCATCGCCGTGCCATTAAGGCCTAAAAGAATGAACGCATGGTCTCCAAAACCTGCTCGGGCGTATCGCATGCGCTGAGCTTGGCAACGCAGTCCTCGTCCTCGAACATCTGCGAAAGCTCCGCCAAGCAGCCAAGATGAGCCTTGGGGTCGGGTGCGCAAATACCCACGAGCACGTGAACCGGATCGAAATCCTCATGTCCAAATGCAACGGCAGGGTCAAGCGTGACAATGCAGATGCCGGCCTCGCTCACATTGCCATCGGCCTGAGCGTGAGGCATGGCAATGCCCTCTTCCAAGACCATATAGGGGCCGAATTTGTGAACCGACGAAATCATGGCGTCAACATAGCTCTGGTCGCATTTGCCGGCGTCAACTAGCAGCTTACCGCATGCCTTGATCGCTTCCTCCCAATCGGAGGCCTCGACGTGGCAGGCAACAAGCTCGGGCTTAAGAAGATCGGTCAGCATGCTCGCCCCCTACTCCTCGGGCAGGATATGGAAACCAAGTGCCTGAATGTCGCGGGCGAAGCCCTTGACCGTATCAAGCGAGTACTCGAGTAAATCTTTTCCGAAATTCTTGCGCTTGGCAAGAAGGGCATTGGGAACCGTAATGATCTGGCAGCCAACGGACTCCGCCTGGAAGATATTGAGGACCTCGCGCGTAGACGCCCAAAGAACCTCGGCAGCAGGCTTGACGGCAGCCTTCTTTACGGACTCCGCCATGAGGGGCAGCGGATCGACGCCGGTATCGGCAATGCGACCGGCAAAGATGGACAGAATAGAGGGGGTCTCGGCAGAGACGGCATCGACAAACTCGTCGACCTGCTCAGGCGTGAAGATAGTGGTGACATTCACCTTGATGCCGTCGGCAGAAAGGCGCTTGACCAGCGCGGCAGTGGACTCGCCCTTGGTGTTGAGTGCCGGGATCTTAACGTAGACGTTGTCTGCCCAGGTTGCAATCTCGCGGGCCTCGGCTTCCATACCCGCCTCGTCGTCGGCAAATACCTCAAAAGAGACCGACACATCGGTGATGTGCTCAAGAACCGTCTTGGCAAAAGCGCGGTAGTCAGTCACGCCACCGGCCTTCATAAGGGAAGGATTGGTCGTGAAGCCCTGAACGTTACCATTGTCATGCATGTCAAGCATGCCTTCGAGGTTAGCGCCGTCGGCAAACACCTTGATCGCCATGTTCGGTCCTTTCTCATCTAGCACTATTGCTATCGAAAGCCTTCTTCTTTGTTTCAAAAGCTTTTCGGTTTTCTTTTATAAACCATTTCAAAAGCTATCGAAAGCTCAATTGTCATCTTTCCGTGAACGGTCGAATATCGGGTGTGAACGTACTTCTTTTGGGCGGCACCTTCAGAACAAGACCCTCTACACGCTATTTAAGTGTAAACTATCTGCTACGCATGCATTTGGGACATGCCATTCCGTTCATTTGATTCATTCGATTTTGCCTTGTCCTTTTCATATCGATACGTTATATTTCGATTACGAAAGGCGTATCTTTTGCCTTTCGTTCAAAAGGAGCGGCATATGGCATCTACTTCAGACCTTTCACCGGCCGAGCGTCAGCGATTTATTATGAACTGGCTGGCCGAAAAGCCAAATATCTCGGTATCCGACATCGTTCGCCGTTTTTCGGTTTCGGAAGTCACCGCACGACACGACCTCGTCTCGCTGGAATCCGAAGGCAAGCTGCGTCGCGTACGCGGCGGAGCGGTATCGCTTTCTCGCTCCAACGCAATCTCGTATCCCGAGGAGCGTATCAATGTCCAAGTCGAGGCCAAAGAGGCCATCGCCGCAACCGCGGCAACTCTTGTTGATGATGGCGATGTTCTGGTAATTGATATCGGCACCACAGGCTTTTACTTCGCTAAGGCCCTCATGGACAAGCGTGAGATCACCATTATCACCGGCGATCTTGCAATCGCGAACTATGCCAGCTTTAATCTCCCCAATGCTTCGGTAGTGCTGCTGGGCGGCTCCGTGCGCAAGGGCCACCTCTATCTCGCGGGCGCACTAACGCTCGACTGCATGAGCAAACTCCATGCCGACAAGGCGTTTGTCAGTGCCGACGGATTCCACCCCGACCACGGTTTTACCGTCGAGCACGACTTCTCAGCCATGATCAAGCATATGTACCTGACCAACTCAAACCAGAGTTACATGATGGTTGACCAGGGAAAGTTCAACAAGACCAGTTTTTATCAGTCCGCGCAGATCGATGACCTCGATGGCATCATCGTTGATGGAGACGACGAGGGTATCATGACGGCGGCGATCGAGAGCAGTCGCAGCCATCCCAAGCTCTATATTGCAAAATAGCTCAAATGGCCGGGTCGCCCCCCCCCTGCGGGCGACCCGGCCATTTATTCAATCAACCCAAAATGCCGCATCGCTGTGACGGTGCCGTCGTGTGCGACATCGTCGGTCACGTAGTCGGCGACCGCCTTGACCTCGGGCATGGCGTTGCCCATGGCGACAGCCGTCTCGACCGAAGCGAGCATGCCCAGGTCGTTGCCCGAATCGCCAAAGCCAAAGGTGCGCGCATTTCCCTCGCGGCCCAGATACGTCAGCGCTCGCGCCACGCCCACGCCCTTGTTGATGCCCTTGGGGCTCAGCTCGCGATTCTGGCCACCGGTGTTGCACAGCTCAAACTCGCAATCGATAAAGCCGTCATCATTGGCTACGCGAGCCAAACTGGGCACACTGAGGCATACCTTGCCCACGCGCAGACTGCCGTCGACGCGCATTTCCTCGGTGCTGTGCACCACAGAAGTGCCGATCAGAGACGACTGCTCAACGCCCACAGGCTCCAGGGCAAAAGTAGCCACGTTGGTCTCGAAAAAGGCCTCAATCCCTGCCGCGGCCATACGGCGCGCAAGCTCCTCGATAACGTCCTCGTCAAAGCAGTCCTCGTGTACCACGCGTCCCTCGACTTCGAGCGTGGCGCCTGCCATGGCCACGACGCCCGCGGGGTCGAGCGCACGCAGGCTATCGGCGATAAGCCACAGGGGGCGACCCGTGCAGATAAATGCCTTGTGCCCTGCATCGCGCAGTGCACGGAACGCCTCAACCACCGTCTGCGAGGGGTGAACCGCCGAAAAGTCCTTATCGGTCATATCGTCGGGATCGAACGACGTCAGCGTGCCGTCCACGTCAAAAAAGAGCACGGCGGAATCGGGGCACGCATCAATCATATGGGTTCCTTTCGGGGATGAGGGCAAACGAAGCATCCATCATATAATGGAGCGACGCAACCAGAGAGGTCACCCATGGAATTTTACGCAAGCTGCCCCGAGGGCTTTGAGTCCGCACTCGCCGATGAGCTTAAACGCCTCGGGCTTTCGCATGTCCGCCGGCTGAAGGGCCGCGCTACGTTTGAGGGCGAGCTCGAAGAAGGCTACCGCGCCTGTCTGTGGTCGCGCCTGGCGAGCCGCGTGTTCGTGGTTCTTGGGCGCTTTGAGGCGCAGGATGCCGACGAACTGTACGATAGCGTTTACGACATCGCCTGGGAGAACATCATCCGCCCCGGCGCAACCATCGCCATCACCGCCCGCGGCGTGACCGAGCAGCTGCGCAACACACGCTTCTCTGCCTTGCGCGCCAAGGACGCATTGTGCGACCGCCTGGCCGAAACCACGGGCCGTCGCGCCGATGTCGATGCCGCCGATCCCGATGTTCACCTGCTGCTTTCGCTGCGTCAGCGCCGCGCGAGCATAAGCCTGGACCTTTCGGGCGACCCGCTGTTCAAGCGCCTGCCGCCCGCAGCGACCCGCGCCGGCGAGGGCGCGCACGTGCTGCGTCCCGACTACGCCGCCCTGGTGCTGGCGCAGGTCGGCTGGACCGCGCTGTGCGAGCGCGAGCTCACAGCCGATGACTACGAGAACGAAGCCCTGCCCACGCTGATCGACGCCTCGTGCGCCGGCGGCGGCCTGCTGCTGGAAGCCGTGAACATTCTGACCGACCGCGCCCCGGGCGCTGCACGCGAGCGCTGGGGCTTTGAGGGCTGGCAGCCGCACGACGCCGCCCTATGGGAGCAGCTGCTCGCCGAGGCACGCGAGCGCGAGGCAGCAGCACGCGAGCGCCAGGCGCGCATCGTCGCCGTGGACATTGACCCCGCTGCCCGCAAGACTGCCGAGCGCATGGTCAAGTGCGCCGGCTACAAGCGTTTTGTCGACTTTTGCGCTGCCAAGCCAGCCACCGTGTTGGACCATGCAGGCGCTGTCGCCGGCGCCGCCGTGGTCGCGGATACGACCGAGACACCGCTTTCGCTCATGCACGACGCCATGACGCTGGTCGGCGAGCTGCGCCGCGCGCCCGAGCTTGCCGCGGCGCCGGTCGCCGCGCTCACCCGCGATGGATTGCTGGCCCGCTCGCTCCACGCCGAGCCCGAGCGCTCGATCGCCGTCATGCCCAACAACGAGGAGGCGACCGTCGAAGTCTGGCCGTCGCTCGACCACGCCGCCGCGGCATTCGAGGCTGCAACCAGCGCAAACGCCGAGAAACAGACCGCGGACGCCGTGGACGAAGCCGCCAGCACCCCCATGCCCGAACCTGCCGCCACGCTCGACCTGGGCGACGGCAAGCCGCTGCCCGTGCTCATCCCCGAGTCCGAGCAGTTCGCCAACCGCTTGCGCAAGAACGCCCGTCTGCGCCGCAAGTGGGCAAAGCGCGAGGGCGTGAGCTGCTACCGCGTCTACGATGCCGACCTACCCGATTACTCCGCCGCCATCGATCTATACGAGGGCTGCCCGCAGACGCCGGGCCGCTGGCTCGTCATCGCCGAATACGCCGCGCCCAAGACCATCGATCCCGCGCTTGCCCAGGCCCGCATGCTCGACATTCTGGCCATCGCGCCGCGCATCCTAGATGTTCCCGCCGAGCACGTGCACGCCAAGGCCCGCATGCGTTCGCGCGGCGGCTCGCAGTACGGCAAGCAGGGCGCCGGCAAGGGCGGCTCGGGCGAGCGCGCCAATATCGCACGCCGTCGTCTGCCGCTCATCGAGGAGGGCGGCCTTACCTTTGCCGTCAACTTTGACGACTACCTGGACGTCGGCATCTTCTTGGATCACCGCGTCACCCGCAACCTGGTGCGCGAGCACGCCAAGCAGGCGCGGCGCTTTCTCAACCTGTTCGCCTATACCGGCACCGCTACCTGCTATGCGGCAGACGGCGGCGTCGAGGAAACTGTGACGGTCGACCTCTCCAACACCTACCTGGACTGGGCCGAGCGCAATATGCGCCAGAACGGCTTTGTTGGTCCGCAGCATCATTTTGTGCGCGACGACGTGCTTGCCTGGATTCGCGTCCAGCGCCAGACGCGCAACCGCTGGGACCTGATTTTTGTCGATCCGCCCACGTTTTCGAACTCATCAAAGATGGGCCGCCGCACCTGGGACGTCCAGCGCGACCATGTTGAGCTTTTGGCCGGCGTATCGCGCCTGCTCGCACAGGGCGGCCACGCCATCTTTAGCTGCAACCTGCGCGGCTTCCGCCCCGAGACGCGCAAGCTCGCGCGCGCGGGCGTCGTGCTAGAGGACATTACGGCGCAGACCATCCCGGAGGACTTTGCGCGCAACCAGAAGGTGCACCATTGCTATATCGTGCGCCGCCTGCCCATCGAGGACGCCATGGCCGAAGTCGGCTTTAGCGCCGAGGAGATTGCAGAGCGAACCGAAGAGCTGCGCAACCCCGAGGCCCGCAAGCCCCGCGCAACGGCGCCCGCGCACGCGCAAGCCGGAGACCGAGGGTCGCGCGGCGACGGCAAGCCTGCCTGCGCCGGCAAGCCCAAAAAGAAGAAGTTCTACGCCAGCAAGCCCAAGGGCAGATAAACCAAGTTGCGGTGGAATACGGACTGTTTTGCCTGGAATTAGGCAAATTTAGACCGTATTTCACCGCAACTCATATTGGGATGGTGGTTGGCGATCTAGCCTTGGGTGACCAGGCGATAGCCGATACCCACGTGCGTCTGGATATAGCGCGGATGCGCCGGATCGGACTCGATCTTCTTACGCAACGTGCCCATAAAGACACGAAGGCTCGCCAGGTCGCTCTTAGTTGCCGTGCCCCAAATCTCGTGCAGGATAAACTGGTGCGTCAGCACCTTGTCGGCGTTGTGCGCCAGCAGGCACAAGAGCTTGTACTCGATCGGCGTCAGATGCAGCTCCTCGCCATCCATCGTGGCGATGCCGGCATCAAAATCGATATGCAGCTCACCGGTATCGAACGAGCCCTCGGAGGCAACGCCGCCCGTTTGCGTATACGAAAGGCGCCTGAGCGTCGTGCGAATGCGCGCGAGCAGCTCCTCGACCGAAAACGGCTTGGTCAGGTAGTCGTCGGCACCGGCATCGAGTGCGCGAATCTTGTCCGCATCCTCGCTGCGCGCCGAGACCACAATGATCGGCATGCCCGACCATGCGCGCACCGACTCCACCACCTTGACGCCGTCCATATCGGGCAGGCCCAGATCGAGCAGCACAATACTCGGTGCCTGCGATGAGGCGGCGGCGATGGCGGCATGGGCGGTCTCCACGGCCATATGGCGCAAGCCGTGCGCCTCGAGCGCGGCAACGATAAGGTTGCGGACGGCGGGGTCGTCCTCAACGACCAAGATGAGCGGTTTCATGGCAGAGTTCGGCACAGCGTTACTCCTTATCAAACGAAACGTCGGCGGCGGGAAGCCCAATCGTAAAGACCGAGCCGTGCGGGTCCGCCGCGGCAACCTCTATGCTACCGCCATGCGCCAACATAATGGATCGACAGAGCGAAAGTCCCAAGCCCACGCTGCGATGGCTATCAGCCAACCCATGGTTGACAGTGTAGAACGATTCAAAGATCCGGCCCTGCTCCTCGGGCGCAATACCGGGACCGTCATCGGCGACGGAACATGCCACCTTTCCATCGTTCGCCATAATCGAGATCACGATATGCGAGCCCGACGGCGTATAGGCAATAGCGTTGTTCACCAGGTTCACCACCAGCTGCACCATCAGGCGCGCATCGACGTTGACGAGCGCCGGCTCGTCGCACGGCACCACCTTAAGATCGTGCTCGCGTACGGCCGGATTCACGTGGCGCAGCGCCTCCTCGACGATATCGTCCATGAGCTCGAGCGTGGTCGACAGATGCATGCCGCCGCCCTCGAGCTTTGTGATGGCGAGCAAATTCTCGACGGTGGCGTTGAGCCATTGCGCATCCGAACGAATGGAAAGGAGCATGCCGCGGCGCGTCTGGCTATCGAGCACAGCCGTGCCGGTCGAACCCTGGTCGAGTAGCACGTCGGCATTGCCCGAAATGCTGGTAAGCGGCGTGCGCAGATCGTGCGAGATGGAGCGCAGCAGATTGGCGCGCAGCTGTTCGTTTTTGGCGAGCACCGCCGCCTCCTCGCGGGCCTCCATGGCGCGGGCGCGATCGAGTGCCAGCTCGCCTTCGCTCACGATGGCGTCGGCAAGTGTCCGTTCCTCGTGCGTCAGCACGTCGGGCTCGGCAACGATAGCCAGCACGCCCACCACCGAGGCGGGGTCGCCCGAGCGCACGAGGCCGTCGCCCGTGCAAACCGTCAGGTAGATGCCATAAAACGCCGAGCCGCCATAGGTGGCATCGAGCGGCGTTCCCACATAGGCGGACGCCGAGAGCCGCGGCGGCATCTGGGGCGTCAGCTGGTGCACCGGCGCGGCGTCACCCACGGCCGTGTACGTCGCACGCGGCAGCAAGTCATCATCGTCGGCGTCGGCGCTGTACCACACGACCGGACAGCCCGAAAGACGCGCCAGCTGCGTTGCCATGGCATGCACAATCTGCTGCTGATCGGGACACCGCTGCAGCATGCGGTTGGTCTCGAGCACCATATGCGTGCGACGGTCGCTGGCGGCAGCCTGTGCCAAGGCGCGGCGCAGGGCCAACGCAATCGAGCTCGACACAAGCGAGACCACAAACATGATGAAGAACATGCCGGGATAGACGCGGTCGATAAACGATAGCGAGCAGCGCGGGTCGACAAACAAGAAGTTATAGAGCGCTACGGCGGCAGCCGAGCTCAGCAAGCAATACAGGCGGCTCCAGGTAAAGAATGCGCACAGCTGCACGGCGAACACATAGACGATCATGATGCTCGGCGCGAGACCAGGATGGTCGAGCAGCGCACCCACAATCGTCGCCGCGACCAGCAGCCCCGCCGATACGCAGGCGTCATACAGAGGGCTGCGACGTGTCAGCGTTGTGCGCCGCCACCAAAAGCTATCGGCAATATCGCCGTCCGCACGGACGTCCATCGGCACCCCGCCCCTCTCTTAAAAACAAAAACCACCACAGAGGGACAGCACCTTTGTGGTGGTTTCCCTTGTGGTGGTTCCAAGTGTATAGCCTTTGCAGTCTGCGGTCGTTAGACAAACAGCACGTGCGCGAGCAGGACGCACACTCCTGTCCATCGAAGGCCAACTCCATGCAACCTGTCGGCGACTACGGGCGCTCGTTGGGGGCCAAGCGCTGCATCTTGTTCACAGCCTTGAACTTGGTGAACAGCGGCACATACTCAAAGCTCACGTTGGAGTTCTCCAGGCCGTACCAGCGCGCCGGCGTACCGGCAAAGCGGCGGATGATGTACTTGAGCGTGATGGCCGTGCGCTCGCTCGGCTCCACGTCACTCTCGGGCGCCAGGAGCTTGCGGATCATGACGAACTTAAACGTGCCGATGTTGCCCGGATCCTTGTAGACCGAGTAGTCATGCATCTGCGGCGGCAGCTCGCCAGTGGCGGCCAGATCCTGAACAACCTGGCGCAGGTAGGCGTTCACGCGCTGGTTAACCTTGTAGCCCAGGTACAGATGCACGCGGAAAACATAGTCGGTGCCAAACGTCTCGACCGAATAGGCAAAGGTATGCGGTTCGTCCATGGTCTCGACGTTCACGAACCACCAGGCGCGGGCGCGCTTGGGATGCTTGTCCAGAATCGAGTAGACGATATCGCGGTCGATGTAGTCGGTATTGGTGTCCTTGGTCAGGTACACGATGTTGTCGCTCATAAGCTCATAGCGATCGTCGTCGCGCAGGCGCTTGAGCTGCGGCAGATAGCTGCGCAGCGGCAGCAGCGTAAACTGACGCCGCTCGACCGCCGTGCCGTTGTACCAGCACAGCATAACGCCCATGATGAGCATAGCCATAAGAATAGTGAAATAGCCACCGTGGAAAAATTTGGTGAGCGAACTCACAAAGAAGAAGCCCTCGAGCATAAGGAAGAACACAACGAAGATATACGGGACGACCTTAAGGCCGCGATCAACATGCAAGTAGAAGAAGAGCAGCAGCGTCGTGCACATCATGGTCAGGGTAATCGCCAAGCCGTAGGCGGCCTCCATGTGCGCCGAGCTCTGGAACAGCAGCACCACGATGACGCAGCCCACAAGCATGACGTTGTTGACCATGGGAATATAGAGCTGGCCCTTGGTCTCGGCAGGGTAGAAGACCTGCATGTGCGGCATGAGGTCCAGGCGGCTGGCCTCGGACACCAACGAGAAAGCGCCGGTGATGAGCGCCTGCGAGGCAATGATGGCCGCGACGGTGGAAAGGCCGACGGCAAAGGGACGCAGGCCCGGGGTAAGCATCTGGTAGAAGGGGTTGAGGTCGGCGATACCCATGAGCTCCGGGTTGCCGGCGTTGTTGATAAGCCACGCGCCCTGGCCCATGTAGGACAGCAGCAAGCAACACTTAACGAACGGCCATGTTGCGTAGATGTTGCCGCGGCCCACGTGGCCCATGTCGGAATAAAGCGCCTCGGCACCGGTGGTGGCGAGGAAGCAGCTGCCCAGAATCATGATGCCCGCATGGTTGTTGGGGCTCAACAAAAAGGCGATGCCGCGCACCGGGTTGAGGCACAGCAGCACGGCGGGGTGCTGGAAGACAAAGAACAGACCCGTGCCGCCCAGGAACAGGAACCACAGCGTCATGATGGGGCCAAAGGCGTGGCCGATCTTGGCCGTGCCGATGCGCTGCACCAAGAAGAGCGCAATGATGATGGCAAGCGTGATGGCCACGACGCGGGCCTGATCGTCGCCCAGCACGGCATGGACTGCCGGAATGGTGCGCAGGCCTTCGATAGCCGTAGTCACGGTAACGGCAGGCGTGAGGATGCCATCGGCGAGCAGTGCCGCGCCGCCCAGCATGGCGGGGATGATGAGCCATTTGCCGCAGCGCTTAACCAAGCTGTACAGAGCAAAGATGCCACCCTCGCCATGGTTGTCGGCGCGCAGCGAGATGAGCACGTACTTGACGGTCGTCAGCAGCGTGACCGTCCACACGACAAGGGAGAGTGCGCCGAGCACGAACTCCTCCGTGACGCTTCCGATGCCGCCGTTGCCGGCAACGAGCGCCTTGGTTACATACATGGGGCTGGTGCCGATATCGCCATACACCACGCCCAGCGTGACGAGCATCGCCGAGATGCTCACAGGAATCGCAGCGTGCGAGGCTGCCTCCTTGGCCTTTTGTTCCATAAGCCGGTTTCCTCCCAACTTTAACGTTCGAGGGGATTATAGATAATCGTCCCATGTTTTAATGCACTGTTTTCCCAGCTAGATAAACATTTATACGGCCTTTAGGCCACCGCGGCGATATGGAATGTGACAAAGGGACTGTCCCTTTGTCACATTCGTCATTTTCCGAGCCAGTTTTTGAACCACCACTCCATGGATCGGCTCATCTCGGCCATAAAGGGGCTCGTGTGCTTGCGGGTGTAGATATCCACGACGCGCTCCCCCACCTCGCGGGCATGCGGACGGAACATCGCGTCCATCTCGGCCACCTGCGCATCCATGGTCGCGGCATCGGCGCGGCGATAGCGCTCCTCGTGCACCAGATTCACCACGGGATGCGCAATCGCCGGGCGCTCCTTGCGGGGCGTGCCGATGATGAGCATCGACAGCGGCATGGTATAGGGCGGCAAGTCCAGCAGCGCAGCAACTTCCTCGGCGTTCTCGACGACATCGCCGATATAGCAGCTCCCCAGCCCCAGGGCCTCGGTGGCGACCACGGCGTTTTGGGCAGCGATCACGGCATCCTGCGCCGCGATGGCAAAGTCGCCTAAACCCGGCGCGCGGCGGGGCGCCTTGCCCGTGCGCTCGACAAACTCGGGCTCAAAGCAACCCACGTGCTCAAACAGATCGATCCACTTGGCATAGTCGACCACAAATATAAGTGCCCAGGGCGCCTTGGCGATCATGGGCTGGTGGTCGCACAGGTCGGCCAGGCGATCGAGCGTTGTCTGCTCGCGGATACTCACGATGGAATACATCATCATGGCGCCTGCCGACGGCGCGCGGCTCGCCGCATGCAGAATCGCCGCCCGCTGCTCGTCGGTCACCGCTACGGGACGATCGTTGTCATCGCGCGCAAAAGCGCGCGTGGACGAACGGTGCTCCAACGTGTCCAGTACCGCGTTGCCCGTGGTCTCGACCGGATAGCCGCCCGCGCCCATGCCAGCGCCCACGTCGCCCGCACTCGTCATACAAACCTGCTCGTTCATCGCCTCATCCTCGCCATTTCTTTAAGAAGCCTTTACGTTTCCGTGTAATTCCCGTCCATTATCGCGCAGGTCGCCACTACATTGCGTCACACCGCCACACATGCGCGCTAATATGGCTGGTTGTTGTGCGCAGCCACCAATCGCAGCGCATATCTTGATAACAATCGGGTAAACCCCCGCTTTCGTAGTTTTAAGTTTGTGAGGAGTCTCAGCATGTTCGCAGCCGCCATCTCGCTCGTCGGTCTTGCGGCGACCGTCTTTCTTGTCTTGCGCGAGGCCAAAGCCATTCGCGCGCAGTCGGGCACCGTTGCCAAGGGCGCTCTTGCCTGGAGCGTCGCCTTCGGTCTGTTCCAGGTCTTTTTGACCATTTGGGGCGCCATGGGCCTCGTCGCCCAAAACGAGCCGCTCGCCTTTGCAATGCTCGTTCTGACCAACGCCATTCTCACCGGATGCGCCTGGGCCAGCATCGCTCGCGACCACATCGCCCCGCGCGTATTTGCGTTTGCCTCCGCCGATGCCCCCGCGCCCACCGGCAAACTCGCCCGTCTGCGCGGCGCCTTTGTGGGCAAACCGCTCGTCGCCGCCGTGCTGTGCCTGCTGCTCGCCGGCGTCTTTGCGCTGCTGGGCATGGAGGTCTCGTCCAACCACGACTTTACCTGGGTCTACCCCCTGTGCATACTGCTCGAGTGGGCCATCATCACCACGCTCATGGTCGGCCTGTTCTTCCTGTTCCAGCGCCGCGGCGCAGCTCCCGCCGTCCTGACCTTCGCCCTCTTTATCCTGGGCATTGCCGAGTTCTTCGTCATCACGTTTAAATCCATGCCCATCCAGCCGGGCGACCTTTCGGCCATCTCCACCGCCGCCGCGGTCGCCGGCAACGGCTACACCTACTCGATCTCGCTGTTCTGCGTGCTGTCCATGGGCTTTACCGCCATCGCCATGCTGCTATGCGAGTACGCCGGCCTGGTAGCACCGCACCGTCAGAAGGGCGCCGCCAACGCCAAGCGCATGCTGCTCACCAACCTGCTCGTGGCGGTGCTGTGCCTGGGCGGCGTGACCGCGCATGTCACGCTTATCGACTACTACAACACCCTCGGCATCACCGTCTACACCTGGCGCCCGCTCGAGAGCTACTGGCGCGAGGGCTATCTGCCTGCCTTTATTAGTGCGGCACAGTCCATCAAGCCGCCCAAACCCGCCAACTACTCCGCCGACGACGCCAAGGCAACGCTCAAAAAGTATGCCAAGGCCTATGACAAGTCCGATGCCGCCACAAGCGACGCCCGTACCGCCGCCCAAGAGCAGTTCGATAGCGAGAAGCCCACGGTCATCGCCATTATGAACGAGACCTTCTCGGATCTTTCGATCTATCAGGAGATGCACGCCGGCTACGAGGGCCCGCAGTACTTTAAGAACCTGTCCGACTGCCTCAGCCGCGGCAAGCTCTACGTGAGCGCCTACGGCGGCGGCACCGCCAATACCGAGTTTGAGTTTATGACCGGCAACTCCATGGCCAACCTGGGCTCGGGCGTGTACCCCTACACCATCTACAACATGGAAACGACCGGAAACCTGGCAGAGCAGTTCAAGTCGCTCGGATATTCCACGACGGCCATGCACCCCAACCACGCAACCAACTGGAACCGTGAGAACGTCTACAAGGACTTTGGCTTTGACCAGTTCCTGTCTATCAACGACTTCCAGGGAGCCGACACCTTGCGCGGCATGGTGACCGACCAGGCAACCTACGACAAAATCCTTGAGCTGCTCAACCAGAACGCCGACCCGCAGTTCATCTTTGACGTGACCATGCAGAACCACTCGGGCTACGATACGGGCCTGCTGCCGGCAGATAAGCAGATGCACCTGAACATCGACACGACCGATCTGGACGCCAAGACCATCGAGGACGGCACACTCTCCGATGTCGACGAGTACGTCTCGTGCATCGAGCAGTCCGACCAGGCACTGCGCTACTTCCTCAATGCCCTGCGCAATCTCGACCGCAAGGTGGTCGTGGTGTTCTGGGGCGACCATCAGCCGTTCTTCCCGTCCAAGTTCAACGATAAGTGGTTTACCGGCGAGGACGACGCTACGCATCAGGAGCGCCTGTGGCAGACCGACTACATCATCTGGGCCAACTACGACGTTGCCGGCTGCGACCAGACGAGCGAGGTCGACGACCTGTCCACCAACTACCTGTCCACCCAGCTGATGCAGCTGATCGGCGCACCACTGACCGACTACCAGAAAGCGCACATGACGCTGCGCGAGTCGCTGCCCGCCATCAACTCGGTGGGCTACGAGGACGCTAGCCTGCGCTGGGCGCTCTCCTCCAACGTCACCGGCGAAGACGCCGTCGCCGCGGCGGCCACCAAGGCGCGCGAGGATTACGCCAAGATGCAGTACTACGAGATGTTCCGCGACGGCAAGAACGTGTACACCGAGCACCTCCAGACCGAGGCCAACGAGACCGACCCCAACCTGGCGCCGGGTACGACCAAGATCAAGTAGCGGCGCGTCTTACCTGGTTCGTCTGCCCGGCGGCACGGAACGTAAGGTTCCCTGCTCGGACAGTCCTGCTCGGACAGTCCTGCTCGCACGGAGAGCACATTGAGTGCTCTCCGGCTCGTGCGGAACTCGCGATGAACCTTACGTTCTGCGTCGCCGGGCAGACGCCTCGGTGTTGAAGCGCGGCTTGTCATGGGGGCATCTGCTGAACATATAATAAGTTGAAGGCCACGTCATGTGGCCTTTTTTGCATCCGGAAACCGTGTCCCAGAATTCACGTCCGGAGTGGGATGCACTTTCCGCTTGCGGCCCCGTTGGGAAACTGCATCCCACTCCGGGCTCAAATTGTGGGTCATCGTTTCCGCCGAGCCCCTCAACCGGAAACCACATCCCATTCCAATGGCAAATTCCGGGACGCACTTTCCGAAACCCTGCCCATCTGGAAAGCCCGTCCCACGCTCAATACATCCAGCGGATGCAGGAGAGCGTGTCGTCCAGGACGGGCTCGTCATCGGGGTGATGGAAAATGTCACCCCAAACGCTTGCCACGGTTGCACCCGCGAGTGTCAAGAAAAAAGCCTCGAGAATTTCGGGGCTTACGCTTCTGTATTATTTCACACGCACGACGGCGATAGACCTACTCGCCCAGCACGGCCTTCTTGGCGGCTGCCGCCATGTTGTCCAGATCTTCCTTGGTCGGATGGTCCTTCGCGGCAACCCAGTTGTCGAGCAGCAACTTAGCGCGGGCGTTGTCGGGATCTTGCTCGAGCATGGCCTCGTAGCGCCGCTTGACCGCAGGGCCCATCTTGCCCTGGCACATCGCCCAGCCTACAAGCTCGGCATCATTTGCCAAATTGAAGGTCACGCGATCGATAATCTGCTGATAATAGCTCTGGTCGGCGCCAAAACCGCAGGTGCCAAACAAGAAGACGCGCTTGCCGTGCAAGGTGGAGAGCAACGCCGCGACCGAAGGCGTGCACGCGCCCTTGTCACACCAAAAACCGACGAGCACCGTGTCGGCCGCGCAGGCGCCCTGCGCCTCGAGCGCAACCTGATCTGCATCCGCATCGTCGCTCAACGCCGCGGCATGGACAAACTCAACACCCGCAGCCTGCAGAGCGCGCTTGATCGCGCCCGAAACCATCCTGGTATTACCGCTCTTGCTGTTAACCACCAAAGAGCACGTCATAGTCACGTTGCCTCGTTTCCCCCAAAACTAAAGCCACTAATGCAATTTATTAGATGAATATCTTAGTACCAACATGACAGATGTAAACCACCTGCCGCTAATCGGTGGCCCCTACTGGGCAAACTGGCTGCGGTAAAGATCGGCATAGAAGCCGTCTGCCGCCAGCAGCTCGTCGTGTGTGCCGCGCTCGATAATCTCGCCGTCGCGCATCACCAAAATGCAGTCGGCGTTGCGAATGGTGCTCAGGCGGTGCGCCACCACAAAGCTTGTGCGACCGGCCATGAGCTCGTCGAATGCCGCCTGCACCTGCAGCTCGGTGCGAGTATCGATGCTCGAGGTCGCCTCGTCCAGCAGCAAAATCGCCGGGTCGGTGAGCATGACGCGAGCGATGCACAGCAGCTGTTTTTGACCCTGGCTAAACGTGCCGCCGTCCTCGCCAATCACCGTGTTGTAGCCCTGCGGCAGCTGCACGATAAACTTGTGCGCATGCGCGCGCTTGGCAGCTTCGATAACCTGCTCGCGCGTGGCATCGGGACAGCCGTAGGCGATGTTATCTGCCACCGTGCCCTCGAACAGCCACGTATCCTGCAACACCATGCCAAAAGCGCGGCGCAGGCTTGCGCGCGTGTAGTCACGCGAGGAACGGCCATCGACCGCAATGCGGCCGGCATCGATATCATAAAAACGCAGCAGCAAATTGATGAGCGTTGTCTTGCCACAGCCCGTAGGGCCGACCAGGGCAAAGCGCATGCCAGGCTTGGCCTCGATGCAGATATCCTGCAGCAGCTTGCGGTCGGACACGTAGCTAAAGTCCACATGCTCAAAGGCGACCTCGCCCTGCGGTGCGGCAAGCTCTATAGCGTCCGACGCGTCGGGCTCCTGCTCGCGCGCATCGAGCAGCGCAAACATGCGGCGCGCCGAGGCATACGCCGCCTGGATCTGCGTAATGACGTTGGTGACCTCGTTGAACGGCTTGGTGTACTGGTTAGCATAGGACAGAAAGATCTGCACGCCGCCCACCGTAAGCGCCGCCGGCACGCCCGTGATCACGCCCGCGCAGCCGATCACAGCGACCACGGCATAGATGATGTTATTGATAAAGCGCGTGCCGGGGTTGGAGAGCGAACCCATAAACTGCGCGCGCTCGCCCGCGGTGTAGAGCTCGGCATTGAGGGCATCGAAGCTCGCTTGCGCGTTGGAGCCATAGGCAAAGGCGTCGACAAGCTTCTGCTCCCCCACGTACTCCTCGATATGACCACCGAGCTGGCCTTGGATGTGCTGCTGTGCCGTAAAGCTTTTGTTGGAGAGCTTGGCAATAGCACCGGCTGCAAAAATGGAAAGCGGCGTGACGAGCACCACCACGAGCGTCATGGTCAGGTTGATGGAAAGCATAAACGCGAGCGTACCCACGATGGTGATAACGCCGGTGAAAAGCTGGGTAAAGCCCTGCAGCAGGCCATCGCCCACCTGATCGACATCGTTAACCACGCGGCCCATAAGGTCGCCGTGGGCGTGGCTGTCGATAAAGCTGAGCGGCATGCGGCTGAGCTTGTCGCTCGCCTCCACGCGCATGTCGCGCACCGTCTCGTAGGACAGGCGGTTTACGCAGTAGCCCTGCAGCCACTGAAAGGCCGCGGCCCCCACCACGACGAGCGCGAGTCTGGTAACGAGCGGCAGCAGCGCATCGAAGTCCACCTGCCCGGCGGCGACAATCAGGTCGATGCCCTCGCCGACGAGGATGGGCGTGTAGAGCTGCAAGATCACCGAAGCGGCGGCACTCACAAACGACGCTACAAACGAAATGCGGTGCGGACGGACGTAGCCCAGCAGGCGGCGGGTCACCGCACCCACGGGATAGCGCTCGGGATCGCCGGGCTGGCGCGGACCGTCGCCCAGGTCGTTGAGGTTATCGTTGCCGGACACGTTGGCCGTCATCGTGGCGACCGAACCGGAGGAAGTGTAGGGATTCATTTAGCAGCCCTCCCTTGCGCAGACGGATGCGGGGGCGGTCGGGGCGCCTGAGGCGGACGCGGGGCTTGGAGCGGGCGTGGGCGCCGTACTCCCCTGCTGACCCTCGAGCTCCTCGCGGCGAAGCTGCGACTGGCAAATCTCGCGGTAGAGCTGGCAGCTTGCATACAGCTCATCGTGCGTGCCCAAGCCCGCGACCGAGCCGTGGTCGAGTACGCAAATCACGTCGGCATCGCGCACGGTCGAGACGCGCTGGCTCACGATGATGGTCGTCAGCGGCAGCCCGCCCTCGGCGGCACCGCACACGCTTCGTTCACGAATGGCACGGCGAAGCGCTGCGTCGGTCTTAAAGTCGAGCGCCGAGGCGGAGTCATCCATGATCAGGATCTGCGGAGAGCCCACCAGGGCACGTGCGATGGTCAGGCGCTGGCGCTGGCCACCGCTAAAGTTCTTGCCGCCCGCCTCGACCGGGGCATCGAGGCCCTGCGGCTTGTTGCGCACAAACTCGCTGGCCTGAGCCATATCGAGCGCCGTCCACAGCTCCTCGTCGATTGCCGCCTCGTCGCGCCAGGTCAGGTTGCTGCGGATAGTGCCGCTCACCAGCGATGCACGTTGCGGAACGGTCGCAACCACATGGCGCAGCTGGTCGAGCGGCCAGGTGCGCACGTCGGCGCCCATCACGCTCACGCTGCCGGTGCTCGCATCGTACAGGCGTGGGATAAGCGAGACGAGTGTGGACTTTCCGCTACCCGTGCCACCGATAATGCCGAGCGTTTTGCCCAGCGGCAGTTCCAGGGTCACATCGTTGACGGCATTTGCCGCGCCGGCGCCAAACGAAAAGTTCGCATGGTCAAAGCTCAGTGCGGGAACCGGAACAACGCCACCCGCCAGTTCGCTCGGCTTGGGCAGCGCGACCGGCTGATTGCCCTCGTCGGTGATGCTCGGCTCGCAATTGAACACCTCGTTGATGCGCGACGCGCTGGCGCTCGCCTTGGTAAAGACCACGACCAGGTTGGCAACGTACACGATGGAGGTGAGCGTCTGCGTCATGTAGTTGACGAACGCCATAACCTGGCCCTGCGTAAGCTCGCCCACGTTGACCTGGATGCCGCCCACCCACAGGATGGCGCACACGCCTAGGTTCATCACCAAAAACGTGACGGGGTTAAGGATTGATGAGAGCTTGCCCACCGCGATGGCAACATGCGCCTGCTCATCGGCGGCTAGGGCAAAGCGCTCGCGCTCGTGATCCTCGCGCACAAAGGCGCGGACCACACGGGCGCCCGAAAGCCCCTCGCGGCAGACAAGCGCGATGCGGTCGAGCTTTGCCTGCAGCTGCTTGTAGTACGGAATGCAGCGCGCCATGACAAACCAAAACACCAAGCCGATGGCGGGCGTGCAAATCAAAAAGATCACGCCGAGCTTAAGGTCGATGGCAAGGGCCGCGCACATGGAGCCCACCGCCAGGAAGGGCCAGCGGATGAGCATGCGCACGCCCAGCGCCACGGCAAGCTGCACCTGGTTGACGTCGTTGGTGATGCGCGTGATGAGCGACGGCGTGCCAAAGCGGTCGAGTTCGGCATAGCTCAGCTTATTGATGTGCTGGTAGAGTGCGCCGCGGATGTCGGTGCCCATGCCCTGCGAGGTGAGCGCCGCCATCTTTTGGCAGACGAGCGTAAACGAGATGCCGATCACAGCCATGGCGGCGAGCACCATACCGTAGTGGACGACGGCGTTGACATCGCGCGCGCCAATACCCTTATCGATCATCTGGGCAATCACCAGCGGCGTAAGCAGGTCAAAAATCACTTCGATCAACTTACACGCAGGGCCAATCACCATATACCGGCGAAACTTACCACCAAAACGCCTGAGCAGCTCAATCATAGAAGGCGCTCCCTATCATCATCTCTCTTCAATCTGATTCATGATAGTACGGCGAGCCCTGGAGATGCGTAAGCAACTCGTTACAGATGTAAGGGCGACGGTCACTAGCGCCCAAGACATGTAGCAGCCGATGCTTTGGCAACGCCAGCGAGCGCCGCAAGACACGGGATTCAATTCTTCAGATAAATGCGCCCTCTACGGGTGATTTTTGGACGAAGTGGTCCCGGTGCCGGCGGGCTGTTTGGTAGTCGAGCGATCCCGCAGGCAAAGCCGAGGACCAGCGAGACACCAAACAGCCCGCCGGCACCGGGACCGCATCGCGGCACCAAAAAGCGCCCGTGCGCTCGATGGATTCGGATGCCCGACAGAGGCTCCTTATGGCTGCTTCCTTCCGGACCTGACCAGATTCGGAACATGTCGTCATCCGAACCCATCGAGCGCGCTTGGCGCTCGGTATATATTACCCGCTCCCGTCCAGCAGAGCAAGATGCCCCGCGGTCAAAGGGAAAACCACATGAGTGCACGGCAACAAAAAGGCGCGGTCGCAAGTATGCGACCGCGCCTCATCAGTTGCTTCGCAGAGAGCATTCAAGCGTTGCGTAAGCGCTGGGAAGCGAAACATCGTTCGACGTCAACGCCGTTAGTGATTACGGCGCTTGAGGATAATGCCGGCAACGCAAACGGCTGCACCGGCTACGACCAGCCCAATGACAGGCAGAATTGAGAAGGTATCACCCGTCATCGGCATGGTGCCCTTCTCGCTCTTCGTCGTCTTGACGGGCTTCTTATCGTTCGGCTTAGTGGGTTTAACCTCGGGCTCGGGCTTAGGCTCGGGAGCAGCAACCGTGTAGGTAACCGTCGGAACCGGGAACTTATACGCATCACCGCGCATGCCGTTGCCGTCAATAGGCTGCAGGATTGCACTCTCGTTGACGTTAAGGGTATGGGTACCGGGCTCGGTGGGCACATTGACCAGGCGCTCGCTGTACTCGAGCACGACGGGCTTGCTCGGAGATGCAGCCTCGTTCAGCGTAAGCTTGAGCATCTCCTGGTCGCCATTCACGTAGTCCAAGGTGAACCTATAGGAGCCGTCCTCACGCTTGCCGAAGCCATAGGACCCGTCGCCGATCTTTACGGGGGCAAGCTTCTCGCCGTTGGCGGTCAGGCTGATCTTGGCAGGGTCGTTGATGAAGTCAAAATCAGCGCCAATAAAGTCCTCGACCGTCGAGCCGGCGGCAATCTTGTCAACAAGCTTAGCCTTGATATCGGCAAAGTCGGTGTCGAGCTGGCTACTGTTGGAATTCCTGGTGAGGTACTGCAGGAATACCTGGCCATCAAAGTCGGCGGCGTTCTTGTAGTAGACGTTCATGTCGTAGCCAGCGTTGACCATCGATTGGAACGTGTCGTCCGTGCTCCAGAACGCGACGTCAATGTTGCACGGCGCGTTCACATCGACGGGGATGGGGTTCGTGGTGCCGTTATTGCGGGCGTCGTCGGTGTACTCGTAGTCGTACTGAGCCCAGTTCTTGTCAGAGTTCTCGTACTGGTCGCGATAGTACTTAAGATACTCGCCGAGCTTCTCGGGGCTCTTCATGGCCTGCGAGAAAATGAAGTTAGAGCCGTCGGAGAACTTCTTCCAGTCGTTCTTGAGATTGTACTCGCGAGACTGCCACTCCCAGATACCGCCCATTTTGTTCGATCCATAGGGGTATGCAGCGTGGGTCTCTGGATTCGTCTGCTTGGTTGGATCGCCAAACGACCTCGTATACGGTTTGGTATAATCGCCGTTCTTGCAGTAAAGGTAGGTTGCACCGTCACTAATAAGGATCACGTGCTTGTTCTCGGCCTTAACGGCAGTATCCGCGTCGAGGATGCTCTTTGCGGCAAGAAGGCCAGCGTCCATGTTAGTGCCCGAATGCAGGCTGGAGTTCATTGCGTTCAGGATGTCATTATACCCCGTGACGACGTCGGTCAGCGGCTGCTGGATGTTACCGACCCTGTTGAAGAGGACTACGCCCACCTTGATGTCCAGACCATCAGCCTTGGCTTTCTGGCTAATTTGCTCCAAGAATTCTTTGGCTTGTTTGTAAATGTCCGTCTGCGCGGAAGCGCCCGACTTATCGAGCACAAACACAACGTCGGACGGCTCGGCCTCGCGCTTGCCCGGGAACGAAAGCGTAACCTTCGTCTCCAGATTCTCGTCAAGCTCGGTCGCCGTCTTCTGGTTCTGCTCTAACGTGGACGATTGACCGGCGCCCCCCCCCGCGGCATCGTCTGCGAATGACATGGTCGCCGGAGTGGCCATGCCTAACGTCAGCGCCAACACCGCGCCAACCGTAACCGCGCGCTTAAGCGTATTTCCCAATCTGTGCATCCTAGCCCCTTTCATGTAATTTCCGTTTGCGGACAGGCGCATACGACACCAGTGATACAGCAATAGTATAGACCGTAAAATGCCAACGCAATTAACATATATTTACAAATAACGAGCTGGACAGGCAAATCAGATTTGATATTTATATCTATATGCGACCAAGATCGTATGCTCGGGCAGCCTCCTCGCCTGCGCACGCCAAATTGGCTACAGCCTCCTGCATGCCAAGCGCCTCCTCAAGGCTCATGGGCTTGCGGCATATCGGCAGTACTAGGTCGATACCCTGCTCATACACTACATCCAAGTTGTCCGCACGACCGCCCACGACGGCGGCTACCGACTTGCCATATCGCTTCGCACGACGGGCCACGCCCACCGGCGCCTTACCGGCGGCGGATTGCTCGTCCATATTACCCTCGCCCGTTATGACCAGGTCGGCATCGCGAACGCACTCGTCAAACCCAATCAAATCGAGCACCGTCTCCACGCCCGAGCGCAGCTCCGCACCGAGCGCCAGCAGCGCGGCACCCAAGCCGCCGGCGGCACCGGCACCGGGCACACCAAGCACCGAGCCAAATGACCGTGCACCCTCGGGCGCGCGCAGAAGCTTCTGGGCTCGCATCTCGAAAATCGCCGCATCGAGCAGACGACCGTAGCCGACCATCCAGCCGTCGTACCCGCGCAGCGCCTCGACGTCACCCGTCGGCAGACCCTTCTGTCCACCGAACACCGCAAGCGCGCCGCGACGCCCCACGAGTGGGTTCTCGACATCGGAGAGCACCACGACACGCACGCCGCCCAGTACCTCAAGCGCCGACGCCAAATCAACGCTCGCTACCTGCTCAAGGCCCGCAAGACCGGGGGCGACATCGCAGCCCTGATCATCGACCACACGCGCGCCCAGCGCCTGCAGCATACCGGCGCCGCCATCGTTGGTAGCGCTGCCGCCCAAGCCAATATAGATAGTCTTTGCCCCAGCACGGACCGCGCGAAGCATGAGCTCGCCCACGCCATAGGTCGAAGCCGCAAGCGCCGCCGATTCCGTGCAGGGCGAATACCCAATACCCGCCGCCTCGGCCATCTCAACTAAAGCCGACTCGTGCTCGCCGTCCACCAGCATCCGGGCAGACACGCGGTCGCCCAAGGGGCCTGCAACCTCGCAGGTCACAAGCTCGCCGCCGCGCGCGGCGACGGCATCGAGCGTTCCCTCGCCACCATCTGCCAGCGGCAAAGCGCTCAGCTCGGCATCGGGCCACACCTGGCACACGCCTTCGGCAACGGCCGCCTCCGCCTGCGCGCTCGAAACGCTGCCCTTAAAGGAGTCGATCGCCAGCAGCACACGGCGGGGCCGGCGCTGCACAGGACCAAAGTGGAGTGTCTCGTCGGCGAGATCCCCAACACCCGCAAGTGCCTCGGCATGGACGGCATGCGCCTCAAGGCTTAGACCGCAGCCGCACGCGGCGCCACCCACACCGCGCAAACCGGCAAAATAGCTGCTCAGTACCCTGCGACACTCGTCTGCCAGCACGCCGGCGGTCACATTAAACCGATGGTTCAGGCGCGAATCGGCATTGAGGTCATACAGCGAGCCCACCGCGCCCGCCTTGGCATCGGCCGCACCATACACGCAACGCCCCACGCGCGCGTTAACCATAAGCCCCGCGCACATGCAGCAGGGTTCGAGCGTCACGTAGACCGTACAATCGGAAAGGCGCCAACGCCCAAGCGTCTGAGCGGCGGCGCACAGGGCCAAAAACTCGGCATGTGCCGAAGGGTCCTGGTCGAGCTCACGGCGATTATGCGCCCTCGCGACAATCTCGCCCGCACGCACCACCACAGCACCAATCGGCACCTCGCCCACTGTCGCAGCGGCGCGCGCCTCCGCCAGCGCCTCGCGCATGAACTTCTCGTCGATTTCGGTGATCGTCATCGTTCGCCTTCCCTGTTGCAAATTCAAAACGATGCTATCATTACGACTCACGGAGAGATGGCAGAGCGGTTGAATGCGGCGGTCTTGAAAACCGTTGAGCGCGAGAGCGTTCCGGGGGTTCGAATCCCCCTCTCTCCGCCACCTTAGTGATTCACCGGCGTCATGGTGCGCTCAAACAGCGCATCGACCACGTCGGCCATCTCGGGTCGACGCTCAAGATCGTGGCCCGATTCCCACCAATTTGTGAACACTCGAATAATGCCACCGGCGATAAATTCCGATGTCGTCTCGAGCGAAACGGGCGCCAGGGCGTCTTCGGCAAGCGAGCTCATCACGCGCTCACGGATGGAATGCGCGATGCGGTCGCAAATCATGCCGGTCAGCATGCCCGACATGCTGCTCGCCAAAAGGTTATCCATGAGCTTCTCATGCGCCAGTACCATATTCATGGCATCGTCAAAGACCTCATGGCGAAGCGCCTGTACATCCACAAGCGGCTCCGCGTCCACTGCGTCGGTCTGGTTTTGCGGCAAGCCCGTCATAAGCTCATCGATATAGAAGGCAAAGTAATCGTTTTTATCGCGAAAATGCTTATAGAACGTCGTGCGGCGAATCAGGGCCCGGTCGCAAAGCATGGCAACCGTCAAATCCTCAAACCGATGCTCTTCCAAAAGCTCGGTAAAGGCGTCGAACAGGGCACGATAGGTTTTCTTGATGCGAAGGTCCATCCGTATCGCCATCCTCAAGGCGTAGACAGCATTCCGTAATTTGTCGCATATCTTACACCTGTACCACCCGTTCGATATTGGCGCCCCCTCCCTGGTTGAAACAAAACGCTTACCGGAAAGTTCGGCACCGCCAAAGGTTGCGGGTATACTAGATACGTTATACCAACAACGGCCGGCGCAAAACGCCGCTGCCATTCGAAACGGAGACATCATGCTTCCCGTCATCATCGGTATCGTTGTTGTCGTTGTGATCGTCTGCGCCATCGCTGGCATCTACAACAACATGGTTACCAAGCGCAATCGTATCGATAACGCCTGGCAGAACATCGACACGCAGCTGCAGCGCCGCAACGACCTGATCCCCAACCTGGTCGAGACCGTCAAGGGCTACGCCAAGCACGAGCAGGACACGCTCGCCGCCGTGATCAACGCGCGCAACACCGCCGTAAGCGCCACCACCCCCGAGGCCAAAATGGAAGCCGACAACGTGCTGACCGGTGCACTGCGCCAGCTCTTTGCCGTGGCCGAGGCCTACCCCGACCTTAAGGCGAACACCAACTTTATGCAGCTCCAGGCTACGCTCGAGGACACCGAGAACAAGGTGAGCTACGCGCGCCAGAGCTACAACGACTGCGTGCTCAGCTACAACAACGCCATCCAGACGTTCCCGGCCGTTATCTTTGCCGGCATCTTCCAGTTTAAGGAGCGCCAGGGCTTCGAGGCAGTTGAAGCCGCCCGCCAGGCCCCGACCGTCAAGTTCTAACAAGTTGGCAACGCATCCTGAATCGGCTATATACATAAACCGCATAAACCGTCCCGTCGAATGCATACTTCGGCGGGACGGTTGCTTTTTGCCCACAGGTACCCCAGAGGGCGGCGTGCAAATTTTGGAGTTTTCAGCATCCTGGAGCCCAAAGGAACAGGAATGGGCCCACAAAACCGCGTTGAAAACCCTGATTCTGAGCCCTCAGCACCTCAGGGATCACTCATTTTCTACAGGATGCGGCTCACGGCGCCTGACTTTCGCCCAAAATCCCGTATGCATGCGCACCCGGCTGCTGAAAACTCCCAAAAATGTACGCCCCGTCCCACCCCAGGCGAGCGGCAACCGGAAAACCGCGCACGCACCTCTTCCTGGTGCGCGGTTTTCCTACAGAACTGCGCGGGGTCACTAGGGCCAAGCTCCTTATGGAGCCCACACCCAGGCGCACTCCGCAGGATGAAAGAACCCCCGCCGCACGTAGTGCGCAGCGGGGGTTCTTTCATGTCCGAGGACGCGCCGGAAAGGAAGGTCGCCCTCGGGCCGAACGTACAAGACAGCTTACGCGACGGTGTAAACCCAGTTGTGCTTATCCTCGACAGCACCAGACTGAATACCAGTCAGGGTCTCGCGAAGTTTCTTCATAACAGGGCCGATCTCGGTGCAGCCAGCCGGGAAGGTCACGGTCTCGTCGGCACCATATACCTTGTTGTCAATCTCGCCGACCGGGGAGATAACAGCAGCGGTGCCGCACAGACCGCACTCGACAAAGGTGCCGGCCTTGACCTCGGCCCACTCGACGGGACGCTGATCAACGGTCATGCCCAGGTCCTGAGCGACCTGAACGAGCGAGCGACGGGTGATGGAGGGCAGGATCGAGTCGGTGTGCGACTGCGGAACGACGAGGGTGCCGTCCTCTTTCACGAACAGGACGTTGGCGCCACCGGTCTCCTCGACATAGGTGCGAGACTCGGAGTCAAGATACAGGTTCTCGGCATAGCCCTCGCGATGGGCCTCCATCGTGGGCTTGAGAGACATGGCGTAGTTCAGGCCGGCCTTGATGTTGCCGGTGCCATGCGGGGCTGCACGGTCATACTCGGAAACGCGCAGCTTAACGGGCTTAAGGCCGCCCTTAAAGTACGGACCGACCGGAGTCACGAGAATGCGGAACGTGTACTCAGGAGCAGGAGCCACGCCAATCACGTCACCAGAGCCAATCATAAACGGACGCACGTACAGGGTCGCACCGGAGCCGAAAGGCGGAACCCAGGCGGCGTTGGCAGAAACGACCTGCTTGACGGCCTCAACGAACTTGTCCTTGGGGAACGGGGGCATCTCGAGGCGCTGGGCAGAGTTATACATGCGCTCAGCGTTCATGTCGGGACGGAAGCAGACGATGCTGCCATCCTCGGCGGTGTAGGCCTTCAGGCCCTCAAAGACCTCCTGGCAGTAATGGAAGATGCCGCCGCACTCGGAGACATGCATGGTGTGATCGGTGGTCAGGCCGCCCTCGTCCCACTCGCCATCCTTCCAATGAGCCTCGTAGCTGTAATCGGTCTTCATGTAGCCAAAGCCGAGGCTACCCCAATCGATATCCTTCTTCTCGACAGTCATATGTCGCTCCTTACATACACAGTTGCATACTCGCGAACCCGCACGCAAGGACCGAGGCCGACCGTGTCGCAACGTCGCACGCCCGGAGCGTAGAGCCGGACGGGACACGCGGGCAACATCGAAGCCGATGGCACGTCGATTCGCATGGACGAGATTGTACTCCCCGCGCGCGTCGGATAAAACGTTTTTCTTTAACTAAGTAAAGTATTTTCATTTGCTTCGGAATTCACCAGGGTCAATAGGCGTCCTCCAAGCCGCGGCGTCCACTCGCCCCATGCGCCCCGCGACCGCCCTATCGATATACTCTAAGTCGAGACGATGATTGGAGCCCCCTTGGCAACTCAGAACAAACGCGAACACTTGACGGAAGACCTGCTCAAGCGGCTGTTGGCCAGTTCGAGCATCGACGCCTATCTGGACGAAGGCGAAACCGTCGACCAAACGCTTCCCTCGTACTTGCGCTGCCTCATCGACGAGCGCCGCATCAAGCGCTCGGACGTCGCACGCAACTCGGGCCTTAACCCGACCGTTGTGTACGACATCTTTGCCGGCAAAAGCCGCCCTGGCCGCGACCACGCCATCATGTTGGCACTCGGTATCGGCTGCACGCTTCGAGAGACGCAGCGCCTTCTGAGACTCGATAGCGTCGCCGAGCTTTGGTGCAAGGATCGCCGCGACGCCATCGTCATCTGGTGCATCGAACGCGGCATGAGCCGAGCGTGCACCGACGACGAGCTCTACCGCCTGGGTGAAAAAACGCTTCTGGGAACCAACCCACTCAAATAAACGCCACGTCCGCGCGAGCCCCGCGGCTCTATCGTCTCCATACGCGATTCAGTTGCCAACTGAACAAACAGAACAATCGTTGGCATATTATTTTTGGGGCATTTGCCCAGCTACCATGAAGGGAGGACGGCTTGAACGACAACCAACTCATGCATGCCATGAGCCTTGACGACACCTATCGCGTCGAGCAGGTGCTCGCACGCGGCGAAGACGGCATTACCGAACTCGTCACGATTGACGGAGCCGGTCCCTTCGTGCGAAAGAAGATTCGACAGGAGCTTGCCCGCCGCAATGTATGGTCGGCACTCACAGAATGCAGCTCGCCCCGCCTTCCCCGCGTCGAGGCGACCTACGAACTACCCGAGCACTTTGTTGTCGTCTACGACTTTGTGCCGGGTCGGCCGCTTTCCAAAGTTATCGAAACCGATGGGCCGTTGACGCCGGAAGAGACGACATCGCTTGGCATCGAGCTTTGCGAGGCGGCCGAGGAGCTCCACAGACACGGTATCGTCCACCGTGACATTTCCCCCAACAATATCGTGGTTGCCGCGAACGGCGCGCACCTCATCGACCTCGGTATTGCCCGCATGCGCGTCGAAGGGGCAAGCAAGGACACGACTTCCCTCGGAACTTGGGGGTTCGCCTCGCCCGAACAATACGGCTTTGCCCAGACCGATGCGCGAAGTGATGTCTACTCCATCGGACGCGTTCTTGGCTTTGCGCTTACGGGTGTCCGGCCCGATGACGAGGCTTACGAGCAGATTCTTAAGAAGAATCTTGATAATGCACCCGCGACGCTCGCCCATGCCATCACGTGCGCCTGCTCGTTTGAGCCAAGCGCGCGATTTCAGTCTGCAGCAGAGATGGCAGGGGCGCTCGCCGGCTTGTCTCGACCGGGAAACGACAGGGCATCTTCTGGCACAGATGGGCATGCCGACCATGCCCAAATGGCAGCGGGTACGCATGCGCCTAAGCGCAATCCAGACAAAAGCAGGACGCGGACCTTTGGCGGCTTGTTGCTAAAACTGGCACTCGTCACCGCGATGCTTGCCGGGCTGATGGCAGTCGGCGCGATTGCCATCTCGACATTCCACGCCGACCGAGAAAGCAACAACGGGCCCACGTCCTCATCGCAAGCCGGCCAGTCTGATGGCGTTTCGACATCCAAAAAAGCAAATTCGGCAAGCAATACCAACCGTTTATCCGCCGAGCTCTCGATTGCGGAATCAGGCTGGTCGGTTGATGGGCACGGGTACGTCCATTTTGGCATCGGCCTTAAAAACTCCGTCGGCCCTGCCGCTATCGCATTTCCCACCATTAAGGTCTCCGGATACGATGCGGACGATAACCTGATCTTTACGGATGAGAAAACCTACAGCGCCATCGAGCCCGGCCAGACCGTCTACTTTGGCGATCAGACGGGAAATGGCACCGCTCCCGCGCGCGTTGAGTTCGAGGCAGTCACACCCAGCGGCGTTGCACTTGCCACCGCCACCGAAGCGCCGGTGTACGAATTTTTCGATAGTACCGAATCCGCTGGGACAGACGGCATGCAGTCATTCTTGGCAAAGCTCAAACTCCAAAGCGCCCCGAGCGGCTTTGATAAGACCCAGGTGTTCCTATCGGCCATCCTGCGCGACAAGCAGGGCAACATCGTTGCTGGCTATAACAACTTTTCCGACTGCCCCGCCGTCGGTTCCACGACCCCCGTTTCGGTCGATGTCCACAATCCGCCCCCGCACGCAAGCTGCGATATCTACGCCGCCCAGTGGTAGAACCGGAGGGCACCGCGAATAATTCCGCAGCACAAAGAAGGACCGGCATCGCGCCGGCCCTTCCATACTTCTACAGCCCTAGAATCTCACGCTTCTTGGCATCAAACTCCTCTTGCGTCAAAATCCCGGCATCGAGAAGCTCTTTGAATTTCTTAACGGCCTCTATTTGATCCTCAAGCGTCCGAGCGGACTCGGCACCACCCCCTGGCGCCTCCTTGGGCTCCGTCGTATCCGGCGTACAGACCGCACCCGCGCCGCCTTCTACAGAAGCGTTACGGGGGTTGAGCATTCCCGCCAGCCCCATGCCGAGCACCATGCCTCCCGCGGCGCCAAACCCGTTCTCGCGTACGCCCTCGGCAATCATCTGCTGAGCCGCCACATCGGCTGCCTGCTTAGAAACCCCCTCGTAAGCGCTAACATCCAGCTTCTTTTTCGCATAGCTCTTGATAAGCTCGCGCGATTCATCGGAGAATTCAATGTTTTCGATGGCGACTTGCACAAGCTTGATGCCAAAGCGATCTTGCCATGACCCCGCGTTATCGCCCTCGTCCAGGATCATATGGCGAATTTCGTTGACGTGTGACGGCAGCTGCGAAATTCGGACCTCGGACGACATGGCATTCGTGGCCACGATGAGCGAAGCCAGAAACTCTGCAATCAGCATGCTCCGTGCGCGCGGGTCGTCAAACGAATAGCTATAGACGTTCGCAGGAAGAAAATTCCTGATAAAACGCTCGGCATCCACCACCTGCAGCGACAGCTGACCATACGCGAAGACCTCAAGATCCGCGCCGTAAAACAAGTCGTTATACGCAAGCGGTCCACGCGTGCCAAACCTGATGCCGCGGATTTCGCGCAGATTGACAAACGCCACACGCTTCTGCGACGGTGACATACCCGCATAGCCGACGCGACGCGCCGCCTGTCCGAGGACCATTTTGAGGACGCCTTGCTCCTCACGGTCGTGGTCATCAAAAACCGAAGCCTCGCCGTCGCGATACTCAAAACCGCCCGGCTCCGTTATAACTTGCTCGATGCCCGCCTGACTAAAAATAAACGCCGCGGTGTTCTCGGGAACAAAAATGAGCGAGCCGTTGGACAGAACGTCACTCGATCCGTAGTTTCCGCCACGCCCGTTTTGCCCAACCTTACGCACCCCCGGGGCGACAACAACGTGCTCGTCAAAATGACTGGCAGTGACAATATCTTTCCATTGATCGGCAAGGACGCCGCCAAGCGAGTCAATCGCAACATTTACAATACCCACGATTACCTCACCCTACAGCACAAACTTGGTATCGCAGTACGAACAAACAACGCCTTGGCCTTTGCGCCCCGCGACGGGCGCATGGCATCCGGGACACTTTGCTGTCACCTTTGCGGCCATCTTCTCGGCATGAGGCTTTTGCGCCTTCAGAGAAGCACCCAAGGCACTGCCAATGGAGTCGCCAACTGCCCCGACAACGCCCACGGCACCGTCTACAAAATCTGCAATCTCTGCCGCCGTACCCGAGGGAAGCTCTGAAGTATCGATGGCATCGATGTTGCCCGCCGCCGCGCGGCGCACGCTTTCGGCCCAACGGTCGGCAAGGCGCTTGCGCCTTCGGTAAAGCTCACGGTAATGGTCTCCTCCGAAAATGCGACTCGCAGCACCGGCGTACTATTCACGCGTGCGGCGATAGCCTGGGGGACATCCGTCGAGCACAGAATCGAATCGAGCGGGCAGCGCTTGAGATAGCGTCGAGTTTTAAACAGCCCCTCGGAGACCGTTGCGACCAAGATTAGATTCATATTTGTAAGAACGATCTCATCGAGAGCCTCGCTACCAGAGCCAACGCCCAAGCGCACATTCGAGGTCTGCATGATGATGAGTTCGCCGGGTGCCAGATTGTACTCGTCCACGCCGCCATCCCCCGTCCAACGTTTTCCTCCCATCCTAAACACCGGGCAAATAATTTCATCAGCTGCCAACTGAATTTCTCACCAGATTCAGTTGGCAGCTGATGAAATCCCCGCAGCCCACAGCCACAATTCGAAGCAGTGTCATCCATATCGAGGGAAGGAACAACTATGGATTGGGAAGCTTCGGGCAGCAGGGATAATGGCGTCCCCCAAACGGTGTCGACGCCTGACGGCAAGCCGCCCAAAGGTAAGAAAAAATGGCCGATCGTTCTGGCAGTGCTCGTTATCCTGATTATCGCGGCACGCATCAGCTCCTGTGTGGGCGGCTGCAGTTCTTCGGGCCCCTCAAAAACCGTCGAAACATTCACCTGGCCCAGCAGCGGTCTCGCGACCGAACTGCCCAAGCCCAAGACAAACAAGGGCGAGATATACGAGAACAGCTCCGAATCTTTCTCGGCAACGCTGAAAGAAGTCTCACAAGCCGACTACGATAGCTACGTCGAAGCTTGCAAAGAAGCCGGCTATACCGATTTCTCGGGCGAAGGCACTGATGATTTTGAGGCAACGGCACCCAGCGGAGCAAAACTGACCTTGTCCTACTACAGCAGCTCAAAGTCCCTCGACATCGAGCTCGAGAAGCCGCAGGACAGCAGCGAGCAGACAGGCGCAGCCAACGATACCGCTGCGGCAGCCGCTGATTCGCAGACCGAAACCGCACCGGCCGCATCCTCTTCTGACTTCCGTGCCATGATGGACGGCTACGAACAGTTTATGAACAGCTACGTCGAGTTCATGAAGAAGTACGAATCGTCCGACGACACCGCTTCGATGCTTGCCGACTACGGATCGATGATGCAGCAGTACAGCGATTGGTCGCAGAAATTTGACAGCGTCGATGAAAGCTCGCTGTCCGCCGAGGATCAGGCTTACTATCTCGAGGTCCAGGGGCGCGTTCTGCAGAAGCTGAGCGAGGTCCAATAGCCTCGCACTTAACGCCACATATCGTTCCCACAACAAAAAAGACCCGTCATCCAAGTGGCGGGTCTTTTTGCACCAATCGGTTTTAGACGCCTACGCGTTCTGTTTGCCCAGCTTAGCCTTAACCAGGCCGACTACAGTCGGGATGATCGACACGGCTACGATGCCAATGATCAGCAACTCAAAGTGCTCCTGCACAAAGGGGATGCCACCAAAGAAGTAGCCCAGCAGTGTAAAGACCGTCGACCAGGTAATGCCGCCCAGCACGTTGTAGATGACAAAGTTGCGCCAGTGCATGCCGCCCATGCCGGCAATGAAGGGCACAAAGGTGCGGATAAACGGGAAGAAGCGGCCGAGGAAGATGGCCAGGTGACCCCACTTGTCCAAGAAGTCCTCGGACTTTTTGATACGCTCGGGCGTCATGGCCTTGACCTTGCCCGATGCGATGATCTTTTTGCCAAAGAAGTGACCGATCATAAAGTTGCACTGGTCTCCCAGGATGGCAGCGGCCCATGCTACGGCCAGCAGGGCCACGATGTTAAAGCCACCGTTATGGGCAAAGAAGCCCGAAGCAAACAGCAGTGAATCGCCGGGAAGGAACGGGAAGAACACCACGCCTGTCTCAACGAAGATAATGAGGAACACGCAGCCGTAGGCCATAAGCGGGCCGGCGGCGATCCAGCTGGCAATCGCGGTGCGCGGGTCTTTGAGTAGCTCGGCGATAAAATTGATGAAACCCATGAAGTAAAACCTCTCAGTTGTGGGCGCGGATACGTCCAAGTTGACCAGTATACGGTTGCGGTGCCCCCTCGTGCGCAACCCCACAAAAGCATGACTCCATTACCAGCAAGTTTGCATAACTGACACCTGTCATGCAAAGCCGCCAAGATTATTCTTCCTAATCCCTAGCGAATCGCTATACTTTATTGAATCGCATTGCCATGGCGCTAAGGGAGGGCGGCCGGTGAGCTTTATCAATACCATTCGCGAGGACATCAAGACCGTCCAGACGCAGGACCCCGCCGCGCAAAACGGTTTGGTCATCTTCCTTTCCTATCCTGGCCTGCACGCCAAGTGGAACCACGTGCCCGAGCACTGGCTGTGGGAGCACGGTCATCGCTCGCTCGCCCGTGTGCTCTCGCAAATCACCCGCCACATCACCGGGGTCGAGATTCATCCCGCTGCACAGATCGGCAAGCATTTCTTTATCGACCACGCCATGGGCGTCGTCATCGGCGAAACCACCATCGTGGGCGACAACTGCGTGCTCTACCAGGGCGTCACGCTTGGCGGCACCGGCAACGAAACCGGCAAGCGCCACCCCACCCTGGGCAACAACGTCACCGTGGGCACGGGCGCCAAGGTGCTCGGCAACATTCGCATCGGCAACAACGTCAAAATCGGCGGCAACTCGGTTGTCGTCAAGGACGTGCCCGACAACTGCACCGTCGTGGGCGTGCCGGGACGCATCATCAAGCGCAACGGCTGCCGCGTGTTCGAGGAGAGCTTCGACGCCAAGCAGCACCGCGAGTACATGCCTGACGATGCCGCCGAGCAGTCCGCCCTCAACCGTCAGGGCATCACCGAGAACGCCCGCCGCGTCAAAGAACTCGAGCAAGAGGTAGCCGAGCTCAAAGCCCTCGTTGCCAAACTTGTGGACGAACGCTAGACGCGGACGGCCAATGACAACATTCACGCCAGCGCAAAGGCGCGCCAGGGAATCTATCCCCGGCGCGCCTTATTTCCGATGCGACAAGGGGGCCGTCCCCATGTCGCATTATGCGAACTGGCTCAGATAGAGGTCGGCGTAGGCGCCCTCGGCAGCCAGCAACTCCTTATGCGTGCCCTGCTCGATAATGTTGCCGTGATCCATGACCAAGATCAGGTCGGCGTCCACGATCGTCGACAGGCGATGCGCGATCACAAAACTCGTGCGCCCGCGCATAAGCGCATCCATAGCACGGCCGATGGCGAGCTCGGTGCGCGTATCCACGCTCGACGTCGCCTCGTCCAGGATGAGAATCGCCGGGTTGTTGAGCAGCACGCGTGCGATGGTCAGCAGTTGACGCTGCCCTTGGCTAATGCTCTCGGCATCGTTTGCCACCCGCGTGTCATAACCCTGCGGCATGGTACGCACAAAGAAGTCGACCTGCGCGGCGCGCGCAGCCGCCACGATCTCGTCGCGCGTCGCCTCGGGACAGCCGTAGGCGATGTTTTCGGCAATCGTGCCATCGAATAGCCAGGCGTCCTGCAGCACCATGCCAAATTGCTGGCGCAGCTCGCCGCGGTCCATACCGCTCGTGTCCACGCCGTCGAGCGTAATGCGCCCGCCATCGATCTCGTAAAAACGCATGAGCAGGTTGATGAGCGTGGTCTTGCCCGCGCCCGTGGTTCCCACCACGGCGATCTTCTGGCCCGGCTCGGCGGTAAACGACACGTCACGCATAAGCGGCTTGTCGGGCAAATAACCAAAACGCACGTGCTCAAAGGAGACGCGGCCCTCAATGCGACCCGGCAGCCTGGCAGCCTCACCCGGCAGTGGATCGGCTTCCATCTCGGGCTCATCGAGCAGGTCGAACACGCGCTCCGCACTCGCCAGCGCGCTCTGCAGCGAGTTGAAAGTGAACGACAGCTGCGTCATGGGTTCGGACGCCCCGTAGATAAACTGGAAGAACGCCTGGAACACGCCGACGGTCATGTGGCCGGCGACCAGCATGCTGCAGCCCACCAGCGCGATCACGATCTGCGCCAAACGGCCGATAAAGCGAACCGCAGGGCCGACGGCATTGATCATAAAGTCGGCCTTGGTACTCACGCGCGCTAGCTCCCTCGAGGCCTCGTGCACCTCAGCAGAGCTCTGATGCTCGCGGTTGAATGCGCGAATCACCAAACGGCCTGAATAGCCTTCCTCGACCGCGCTCGTGATTTTGGACACCCACTCCTGACGCTCGCCCGTCACATCATGCGTTCGGCGCGAAACCACCTTGGTCACCAGCAACGATACCGCCGTAAAGCCCAAAAAGACCAACGTGAGCTTGACGCTATAGACGAACATCATGATGATGGCACCCGTCACGGTACCGATCGATACCAGCAGCTGCAGCAATCCGCGCTGCATACTCTCGGACATCTTGTCCAAGTCGTTGGTCGCGCGGCTGACCACTTCGCCGGGTCGATGCGCGTCAAAGTAGGCGAGCGGCAGGCGGCTGAGCTTCTGCGCGATGCGGTTGCGCAGACGCAGGTTGAGTCGCTCGGCGACGCTCGACATCAAAAAACTCTGCAGCGCATAGAACGATCCGGCGGCCGTCCAGATCAAAAAGTAGACAAAGATGGTCTTACCGCACTGATCCCAGGTGATGCTGAAGGTCGTTCCGCTGGCAAACGCCACCTGTATATGGCCCCACAGCTCGTCGATAACATGAGCGCTATATGCCGGCGCGGCGGTGTTAAAGATGACGTAGAACACAATGCTCGCGAATACAATATAGAAGCGCCAATGGTCGCCGGCGGCCTCGCTCCACAAGCGACGCACCGTCGCCCAGGTGTCCCGGGGCGTCTCGTCCTCTTCTTCGTCGTCCACGTCGCGCATACGCTCTGCCTCGGCACGGGCGCGCTCGTCCTCGGCACGCTCGTTTTCCTCGTACAGCGCCTGGCGACGAGCCTCGCGCTCGGCCGCGGCCCTGGCGGCGGCATCCAGCTCGGTCGACGCGGCAGACTGCTCGACCGCTTCCTCGGCCGCGTCCACAACGACGGCATCGATAGCGTCGCTGCGCTTCTTGAGCTCCTCGGTCATGCTACTCACCTCCCTTCATCTGCGATTCCGCGATGGCGCGGTACACCTCGCAGGTTTCCATAAGTTCCTCGTGCGCGCCCAGGCCCACGACCTCGCCATCCTTGAGCACGACAATCTGGTCGGCATGCAAAATCGTCGAGATGCGCTGCGCGATGATGAGCACCGCGGCGTCGCGCGTCTCGTCCTGCAGCGCATGGCGCAAGGCCGCATCGGTCTTAAAGTCCAGGGCCGAAAAACTGTCATCGAAGATATACAGATCGGCATGCTTCATGAGCGCACGGGCAATTGCCAGACGCTGGCGCTGGCCGCCCGAAAAGTTCGTACCGCCCTGGGCAACCGGAGTATCGAGCCCCTGCGGCTGATCGAGCACAAAGGTGCTCTGGGCAACCTGCAGCGCATGAAGCATGTCCGCCTCGGTCGCATCCTCGTTGCCAAAGCGCAGATTGCTTGCCACGGTGCCCGAGAACAGCCACGCCTTCTGCGGCACATAGGCGATGCGCCCGCGAATCTCATCTTGCGAAAGCTCGCGCAGGTCGATGCCGTCCAGGCGAATGGCGCCCTTGGTGGCATCGTGGAAGCGCAGCAGAAGCTTTGCCACCGTCGACTTGCCCGAGCCCGTCGAGCCCACAATCGCGGTCGTCTGACCGCGACGACAGGCAAAGCTCAGGTCGCACAGGGTGTCCTCGTCGGCATCGTCAAAGCGAAACGACATGTGGTCGAACACGGCAACAGCATCCGTATCGTCCTCGGAGGCAGGCGTCCCGTCACCCAGTGTACGCTCGCCGTCCACGATGCTCGGCTCAATCTCCAACACCTGCTGCGCACGGTTCAGGCACGCGGCAGCACGCGGAAGCGTCAGCACCACCATCTGGGCCATCATCACAAAGAACAGGATCAGAATTGCATACTCCAGCACCGCCGAGATACTCGCGATCTGCATGGCATGGGCGCCCACCCGGTTACCGCCCACCCACAGCACCGCCACCTCGGCGATGTTCATCAAAAAGAAGCTGGAGCTGTCAAGGCCCACAAACAGGTGGTTGACCTTTATGGCGTTGGCGGCGTAGTCGCTAAACACCTCGTCCAGGCGCCGCTCCTCGTGATGCTCTTTATTAAAAGCACGAATAACGCGCACGCCCACAATATTCTCGCGCAGCACCACGTTCATGCGGTCGATAAAGCCCTGTAGGCGCATAAAAATCGGTGCCGCATTGGCAACCGTAAAGACCGCCGCAACCAGCACGATCGCAACCACGACGCCCAGAAGCACGCCCATAGCCGGATCGATAAACCAGGCGAAGATGATGCCCGCCACAGCCAAGAACGGCACGGGCAGCACCAGCTGAATCGTCTGAAGGACAGCCTGTTGAATCACGTTGATGTCGTTGAGTGAGCGCGTGATCATCGATCCGGTGCCAAAGCGCTCAAAATCGCTGGCAGACAGCTCGAGTGATTTGTCGTAGACGGCATTGCGGATGTCGCAGGCCACGTTAGCCGCCAGACGCGCCGAAAGATAGCAGCCCAGCACCGTGCCGCCGCTCGCCATGCTCGTCGCGATAAACATGTATAGGCCGTTGCATAAGATGTAGTCGACATCGCCCGTGGTAATACCGGTGTTGACCATGTTCGCCAGCATCGTGGGAACCAACAGCGTACCGACGTTATCCACCAGCAGCGCCAGCAGCGTCACTGCGACAAGCCCTCGATAGGGCTTCAAAAACCTCATTAACAGTCGCACGACTCACCCTCACCTTGATTCTCGGCAGCGATATGCTGCTTAAAGACATCGCACTCATCGCCGAGCGCATGGGAAAATTTTTCGATGAGGCGCATGATTTCGCGCTGTTCCCAGGGCTCGAGCACTTCGAAAGCCTGTTGCTCGGCTTCTTGCGCCGGCAGCGCATATTGCTCGGCAAACCGCATGCCCGCTTCGGTCAAACGCACAACCTTGTTCTTACGGCTGCCTTCGGCAAACTCCAACGTTGCGAAGCCCCGCGCCGTCAAGGTTTTAATTGCCGAGTTGATGGTCTGCTTGCTGTAGAACCATTCGCTTGTCAGACGGCTTACGGCAATACTGCCGCCTGCCGTGCTGGTATCGACGAGCATCCAGTAAGCGCAGTCCGAAAGGCCGCAGGCGCGCGAGAACTCCGAATAGATATGGTCGAGTCTATTGAGCAACCGGTCGAAGTCGACCGGCGTAACCGCGCTATTCATCTATCCCACCATTCGATTGTCCGATTTTTGACCAATTTCGTGTCTCTAGATTAGTCCGAGCTTTGACTATCGTCAACAGGTTCTCCGCAAATGCCTACGCTTTTATGGCCTATCGGCAGAAAAAGACCGCCGGCGCGGGGGCGGCGCCAGCGGTCACGTGAAAATCGGGTTTCATTGCCTGTTAAGCGGCGACAGCCTCGTAGACCGTAGCGCTCGAGAAGCTATCGTGCAGGCTTTTGCCGCAGATCCAAGGCAGCTCGACGACCTCGCAGAGCGTTTTGACCAGCTCGGAGCAGTCAGTAAAGTGGCCCTTATCGTTGAGGGCCTCGCAATCCTGAACACGCCAATAGCCATCGGTGTGCGTGATGTAGTACTCGTGATCGTCAATCGTCACAAAAGCGCGTGTCTTGGAACGCAGCAGCTTCAGAAATCCTTCGAAATCGGTCTCGACGACATCTCCAGCCTGGAACATGATAGTTACCTCCTGGCCCGGCGCCACCACGGCGCGTTGATAAACGTTGGTACTCCTTTAGTAAAACCTTTATCAGAGGTTATGCGTTCGTCATTTAGGCAAGTGGTAAAAACCGCAGGGCAGACGGGATAAAACGTTTAACCATCCCATTGGCTTGTCACATTTTGAAGGTACTTTTATGCAAACCTACTTACCCAATTGGAATCTATCCTTTTGCCGGGCACATGACCGTCTATCGTTTGAGCCCGACGGGTATGAACGGGGCATCTGCAACGCCACCGCAAGGAGACACCATGGAGACTATCGAAGCACTCATTCACCGCCGCAGCTGCCGCAAATACAGCGATCGTCCCGTCGAGGCCAAAAAGCTTGCACGTATTATCGAAGCCGGCCAATATGCACCGAGCGGCATGGGCCGCCAGCCGGTGACGTTTGTCGCCGTCACCGACCCCGCGACCGTCGAGCGTCTCTCACAGCTCAACGCCCAGGTCATGGGCAGCAACAGCGACCCCTTCTATGGCGCCAAGACCGTTGTGGTGGTGCTGGTTGACCGCAGCGTGCCAACACATCTGGAAGACGGCTCGCTCGCCATGGGCAACTTGCTCAACGCCGCCTATGCACTGGGTGTCGATTCGTGCTGGATTCACCGCGCGCATGAGGTCTTTGACTCGCCCGAGGGCCTGGAGCTGCTGGCCAGCTGGGGCCTGCCCGCCGACGGCAGCCTGCGTGGTGTCGGTAACTGCATTCTGGGCTATGCCGAGGACACGCTACCCGAGGCAAAGCCGCGCCGCGACAACGTGGTGTATGTTAGGTAATTTGTTCCGCCGTTCTACCGAACGGCGGAACAAATTAGTCGACCGGGTGGTAGAAGGTGTCGACGACCGTCTGTTTTACGTTGTCTTGGTCTAAGTAGAACTCGGCAAAGGTGTCGCCCTGCTGCATGGTTCCCTGCAGCGTCACAACATCAAACGAGGTCAGGCCGTGCTCGAGCATCGTGGTCGCCAGATAGCTAAACTCATCGAGGCCCAGATTGGTCCACGTATAGTCGCCCATCGTCTGGTACAAGTTAATCAGCACAGCCGGATTACTCTTGGCGCTGTTGAGCACCTTGGCCGCAAACGCCTGCACATAGCTCACCTGACGTGCCGTACGATCGAGCGACGAGGTCAACTCCGTGGTATCGCGCCACTGCACATACTTTTCGGCCGAGATTCCAAACAGTGTCGTCTCCTGCCCCTCAACCGCTGCCGTACCCGGCACGGTCTGTGTCGGCACAAGCGTCACGCCGCCAATAGAATCATTGATAGGCGCCACGCCCTCAATGTTGAGCGTGTAGTAATAGTCGACTGGGATATTGTCGAGTACGCGTGAAGCGGCTGCCGCCGTCAGCTGCGAGGAATTATCACCGTCGGTACCGTAGGCAAACTGCAGGCAGAGCTGCTCGGTCACCTGACCCGAAAACGAACCACCCGCATACGTATCGACGGCAACCATGCTGTCGCGCGGAATAACGATGCCGCGGGCCTCGCCTGTATCGGTATTAAGGGCTACAACCATAACGGTATCCGACTGGCCTTCTTTGGCGCCATCATCAGACGCGCGATTATCGAAGCCGATAAACGCCACCGTAGCCATATGCTTGTTGAGTGCATACTTCTTGCCGTTATAGGTGATGGTGTCACCTTTGGCCTTAATGACCTTTTCGGCCTTTTCCTCGATCTTCTTTTTGCCTTGGTTCACGCTGTGGTTCACAAAGCCCCAGCCGGCAGCAGCAATCGCGCCGATCATGAGCAACACAATCACGAGTGTGCGGATGCGGCGACGACGTTTGATGCGCTTAATCGACTCCTGGGAACGGCGACGGCGCTGCGGTGGCGCCTCATCGAGCGAAGGCCATTCGGTCTCATCAGCAGGCTGCGGTGCATCATCCGCAACCTGCGCCGAAGTCTCGGCCTGGCCCACGGTTTTGCTCGACGCCCCATTTTGTGTGTCAGATGCCGAATCGACATCGGCACCCTGCTGCGCGCTGGCAGGCTCCGCCACATCGGAAACCTGTTGCTGGGAAGTGTTCTCCTGGCTATTTTCGTCGGGATCCACCGCATCGATAAAGTGCTTGCCACGGGGGTTCATGTCTATTTTGTCTCCTGGTCGTTTGTTAACACACCACTCACAATATAGCGCGAGTTGCCCTGCGAGCTATCGAGCATGCAGGTGCTCAGTTGCACAACCTTGCTATCCGCGTCAAGCGCAATACCTTCCCGTACGTTTTTGAGGAGCGCGTCGGGATTGCAGACGGTATTGAAATACTCCTGGCGCACAGCGGGATCGGCAAAGTTAAATGAGTTGAGGATGTGGCGATCGTCGTACTGGTAGGCCGAAACGATCTGGTACGTCAGAATATGGCCGGGCGTGTAGATGAAGAACTCGGTATTCTCGTTAAAGAAGTCCGCATCCTCAAAATAATGCAAGTTATGGAACACGCCGCCGTTCACGTGGCCGTAGATCACCGTCACGGGATCGCTAAAGTCACGCGCATTGGCCATCTGGCTAAACGCGGTGCCATACGCGTCGTACTTACCGTCCTTGTCGTGATCCAAATAGAACAGGTCGTCGGTCGCACTCTGCAGTAGAGGTGTGTTGATGTCGGCTCCCGGAATATAGAGCCAAGCGTAAATGTCAGCGTTTTCTTTGATAAGCGAGGCAAAGTCGATGGGATTGTCTGCCAGCTCCCTGTCCTTCGATTCGACCTTGGTAGCAGGCTTGCCCGTTGCACTCATCTCCTGCGCGCGCTGCTGCTCCAGATGGTTCATATAGAGTACGTAGCCGCCGCAGCCGACTGCGATCAGTAACAACACCACGAAAACGCCCTTGAGTATCGTGGCGCGACGCTTTTTGTCCGAGTCGTCCATATGCTGAACGTCCATATACTTGCCCTCTGGCTGCTGTGCCATGGTGTTCCCTTACCCTGTAAATCGGCTAAAAAAAGGACCCGCACAAGTACGGGTCCTCAAATCTTACGGTTGAAACCGTATGCGTACTAGTTGTTCTTGCGAAGAGCAACAAAAGCGCAAGCGGCGCCAGCGGCGGCAACAGCAGCCACGGCGGCAACGGCGGTGGTGTTCACACCGGTGGCCGGGGACTTAGCACCCTTGTCGGCAGTCACAGTCGTGCTAGCGGCAGCAGAGGCGCCACTCGTGGGCTGAGCAACCAGAGAGATGATGCAGAGCTTGTCCATCGTGAAGGAAACGTTGCCGTTGGCGTCGGCGGTAAGCTCCTTCACATCGGGGGAACCAGAGTCATGCTGGATGTAGACGGTCACCTTGGCGCCTGCATACTGAGAACCAAGAGCAAAGGTGAAGTTGTACGGGCCGCTCGTGTTATATTGGGTGACCGCAAAAGAAGCAACCACATTGGAGCCAGAGGGAACGTTGTTGGCGGCAGTATCGGTACCGACAACATTAAGCCATGCATCGCTGCCGGTGACAACGCCGGTAGCATTTGCGGTCACGCCATTGGACGTGACAGGCTGGCTGCTAACCTTCTCGGGGCTGTTGGCGGCGAAAGCGGCCACGGGCAGAGCCAGGGCAAGAGCGAGCACGCTCAGCGCTGCCATGAATCTCTTCTTCATGTTGGGTACTCCTCAACTTGCAGCTTACGAATTTTCAAGTTTATAAGTAGTATAGCTTTTTTCTTCAAATTGTAACTAAAGAGCTCTACATGAAACGATTTTGCAGATTTTTGTTCGCCTATAGCTCAAAACGGCACCTAGCTGTGACTATTTTATGTTCCGGCAGGTCTATGCCGTTTGATTTGGAGCTGAATTCGCCCCACCATCACTCGCCTGTGCCGCTCCCTCTGCTTTTTGTTCGCCTTCATCCTTTTGAGCATCGGCAATGGTGGCAGCGGCTGCGACCAGGCCGCGCTGGGGCGCGACGCCCGTCTGGGTCTGAACGCCCTCGACAACTTCTGTGCCTGCATGCGCAAGCTCGGGCGACTTAAACATTGCGTCCAGATTGGCCCCGCCGCCGGCGTAACCAAGCGCCGCGAGCGCGATGACAATCACCGCGACAACGACCGCGATCGGAACATAGCGATGCCAGCCTGTGGGATTGAGGCCGCTACGGCGAGCAGCGCCACGGCTAATGTAGCCGAGCGTTCCATCGTGCTTGAGCTTTGACCCCACCACACGCTTACGGCCCCACAGCGATGATTCGGCCTGCATGGCCAAGCGAGCGCTTGCCGAAGGATAACCATATTTAGTGCGTTTGAACGAGCCGTCGAACCCCGAGGCGCTTTTGCCCCACGTCCGTGAAGTCGTGCGACGGTTGACCGGCGCCGCGGGCTTTCGAACCCGATTTGTTTTTGAAGTCTCCGCCATACTCCCCGCACGCCGTAACACAGTCGAAACAATACTGCTTTGGACTGTATCACACGCGCCGCGCGCGGTCACGGGCGCCTCGCTTAACGGTCGTCGTCCTTCAGCAGGCGCCACAGGGTCGTACGGCTTATGCCTAGCACTTCGGCAGCTCGGGTCCTGTTGCCGTGAAGGTGACCTACGACCAGCCGCGCGATATCGCGCTCGGTATCGGCCAGTGGGCGCAAGATATACAGATCGCTATCGAGCGTCGGGGCACCAAAGGTCGCGGTCTTGATAACGTCCTCCTGAGCGAGCACCTCCTCCGCCACCGCCCGCTCGGCCGTACCCATCCTCACTAATATATAAAGTCGTTCCGAAACCTCACGAAGCTGTAGATAGTTACGGGGCCATCGATAGGCATCGAGTGTCTTTGCCGCCCCAGACGACAAGGCGGGTGTTGCCGTCTCAAACATATCTGCCAGATACTCCAGATAGCGCGCAACCTTTTCCGACGCGCCGCCCTGCTCGGCAATCGCCGGCGCCACACTCACTGCACAGGCCAGACGCTCGGTTACAAAAGCAGCCTGATCGCTTTCGCCGCCGCCTGGCATGTCGTTTGCCGTCAACACCACATGGCAACGAGTTGCGAGCGCCGTGTCGATCATTGCGGACACGAGCTCGCGCAGGCGTTGGGGGCCAACGGCATGCCAGCCGCCCATGCAAAGTGTCAGCCCCGTTTGGAATAGCGGCGATTCGGAACTTTTGAGCAGATGGCGCCAACCGCGATCCGTAAGCTCATCGAGCGCAACGGACACAAAGGGCTGATCGGCATAGGGTCCATCCAGGTACAGGCGTTTTGCAATCTGATCCTGTCCCGCGCCCAGCTCGCCCTCGAGCATAAGGGGCACTCCGCGCGCATAGCTCTCCCGTACGGGGGCAGCGACCGCTGCCGCGTCTTCGACGATGCCGTATGCGCTCGATTCGTAGCGGGCCTCAACTTCGTCGGCGTTGAGCCACTCGATGCCCGCATGCGCCGCGGCGGCGCGCACCTCGCGGACCACGATGACCCAAAGGCCCCCGCCCCCTTTGTCGGTGGGGCGAACGGTCAGGCTCAGGCGCGTACCCGCACGCCCCATAACCAGACGCGCGCCGTCTCCTATGCGGTCGAGGCGCTCAGCGACAAAAGCCGCCACATCCCGCTCAAGCGCCGCGTCATTCATGGTCGAGATCGCGACGTCCCCACGCGCATCGATTGCCAATGCCGAGGCCCCGGCAGCAGCTAGGGCATCGGTCAAGATCTTCAGCTTGGCATCGCTATCCATGATTTGCCCCTGTCCGCTGCGACGTACAACCGCCGACGGTCGCACGACCGAGTGTTTCAAAATTGAACGATATTGCTCACCAAACACTATAGGGCAGAAAGCGTCGTCCTGCGAGTATAGGTGTTGCCCCGCATCGCCATCCTGGCGGGGCGATAAGAGCTCTTCGGGATCTATTAACCTGCGGACAAGCCATACCCGCAAGAGCTCCTATCGCTCCACCGCGAGGATGCGGCCACCGGCAACCAGCACGTAAATGGGCTACTTCTCTACCAGATTCCCAGCACGTGCTGCATTCCCAAACCCATGCACGCAATGCCAATCCAGCAGCAAAAGCCCAATGCGATGGGCTTGCCGCCTTTTTTGACCAGCTCGACGATATCGGTATTAAAGCCAATAGCCGCCATGGCCATCACGATAAAGAACTTCGACAGCTCCTTGATGGGCGCCGTAACGGACGCGGGAAGCTGAAACACTGTGGTGACCACACTCGCCAGCACAAAGAACAGCACAAACATGGGAAACGCGCGCTTAAGGGAGAACGTGTTTTTGGCGTCGCCGCCGGCCTTGCGCGCCAGATGCATCTGCCAGCATGCGAGGACCAACGTGATGGGAATAATGGCCAGCGTCCTGGTGAGCTTGACTACCGTAGCGCTCTCGAGCACATTGGCGCCGGGATGCATACTGTCCCAGGCGCTCGCCGCAGCCGTTACAGACGAGGTGTCGTTGATAGCGGTACCGGCAAACAGGCCAAAGCCCTCGTTGGTCAGCCCAAGCATGCCTCCAAGCGTTGGAAACACGAGCGCCGCGATAACGTTAAACAGGAAGATGACCGAAATAGCCTGGGCAATCTCGCGATCGTCGGCATCGATGACGGGCGCGGTCGCGGCGATGGCGGAACCGCCGCAAATCGACGAACCCACACCCACAAGCGTCGCGATCTTGTCCGGCACGTTCATAACGCGGCAGAGCACAAAAGCGATGATGAGCGAGGTCAAGATCGTAGCCACGATAATCGGCAACGACTGGGCGCCTTTGGACAGAATCTGCGAGAGGTTCATGCCAAAGCCAAGCAGGATAACCGCGTACTGCAAGACTTTTTTAGACGTATAGGTGACGCCGGCGGCGAGCTGTTCGCGACGATTCTTGGGAAAGACGAGCGCCAGAACCATGCCAAAGAGGATGGCAAATACCGGCCCACCGACCACCTCAATCTGTTTGCCGAGCAACGACGCAGGGATGGCGATGATCAGGCAGAACAAGACACCCTTCCAGCGCTCGCGTACGATATTTACCAGTTGCATACGGGATTCCTTCTTTCTATTTCACGTTTGCGACGGCTTATGATACGGCAACATCGAGCACAGCCATACGCAAAAACAGACTAAGATGCCGCAATAGTTCTCGGGCAACAACCGAATTACCCAGCGCGGAGAGCTGATTCGCGGCATAATTAACAACTGACATATGAGTGTGATAGAACAGTTGCGAGGCACTATGGAAGAATCGATGCACGTCGGCGAGCAGGAAACGAGCCTACAGGACCAGTCCTACCACACCATTCGACGCAAAATAGTCTACCTGGACTACAAGCCGGGCGAAAAGCTGGGCGTCAAGCAGCTTTGTGACGACCTAGATATGGGGCGCACCCCTGTGCGCGAGGCACTGGTGCGTCTGGCGCAAGAGGGCTTAGTGCGCACCGTGCCCCAAAGCGGCACCTATGTCTCGCCCATCAACCTCACCCTTGCCGAGAGTGCCTGCTACATTCGCGAACACCTGGAAAAGCAGGTGATTGTGGAGTGCTGCGCCCGTGCCACCTCGGTAGCCATCGAGCAGCTCGACCGAGCCATCGCGCTGCAGGAAAAAGCCATGGCCGAAGAGGACCGCATCGGCTTCTTTTTAAGCGACAACCTCATGCACCGCATGATCTTTAGCATCGCGTGCCGCAGCACCGTGTGGTCGTGGCTCGAGGCGACCAATGCCGACCTGGAGCGCTTTCGCTGGCTGCGCGCCGCTACGCAGGCGCTCGACAATCAGGAGATTGTTAACGAGCACAAGCAAATCCGCCGCGCCATCGCCGGTCGCGATCCTATCGAGGCAAGCTTTTTGGTCAGCAAGCACCTGCATATGATGTTCCGCAACCAGACCGAAGTCCTGGACCAATATCCCGAGTACTTCGAGACCAGCAAGCTCCGCTAACCTGCCAAAAAGGGACAGGTTTATTTTGGCAGGTTTTATCTGGGCAAATGCAACAAGGCCCAGCTCCGCTGCAACGAAGCCGGGCCTTAGTTGTTAGGACGTAGGAACTCGATTACTCTACCGTGACACTCTTGGCCAGGTTGCGGGGCTGGTCAACGTCGCAACCGCGCAGGATGGCAACCTCGCGGGCGAGCAGCTGCAGCGGAACGCTCGCCGTGATGGGGCTGAATACGTCGCGGACGGCCGGCACGCGAATGACGCAGTCGGCGATCTTGTTGATTTCCTCGTCGCCCTCGGTAGCAACGACGATGACCTTGGCGCCGCGCGCCTTGCACTCCATGAGGTTCGACACCGTCTTGTCGTATGTTGCGCTTTTGGTTGCAACCGCGATAACGGGGAAACCCGGGTCGATCAGCGCGATAGGGCCGTGCTTCATCTCGCCGGCAGCATATGCCTCGGCATGCAGGTAGCTGACTTCCTTGAGCTTGAGCGCGCCCTCGTAGGAAATGGCGGCGCCCATGCCGCGACCCACGAACAGTGCAGACTGCGCGTCCTTGCAGACAAGCGCGGCCTCGTGCACGGCCTCGGTCTGCGTATCCAGGATCCACTGGATCTGCTCGGCCGTATCGGAAAGCTCGCGGAACAGCATGCGCGCCTGCTTGGTGGTCAGACGGTACTTAACCTGCGCCAGCAGCAGGGCCAAAAGCGTAAGGCTCACGACCTGACCGATGAAGCTCTTGGTCGAGGCAACTGCAATCTCCTTGTTGGCCTTGGTGTAGATAACGCCGTCGCTCTCGCGCGCCACCGGGCTGCCCAGCACGTTGGTGATGCCAAAGACCTTGGCGCCCTTGATGCGTGCATCGCGAATGGCGGCAAGGGTGTCGGCCGTCTCGCCCGACTGGGACACGGCCACGACAAGCGTCGTCGGCGTGATGATGGGGTTGCGATAGCGGAACTCGCTTGCCGCCTCGACCTCGGTAGGAATACGAGCCCAACCCTCAATAAGGTTCTTGGCGATAAGTCCGGCATGGTAGCTGGTGCCGCAGGCAATCACATACACGCGGTCGATATCGTTGAGCTCCTCGAGCGAAAGGCCCAGCTCGTCGATATCGAGCTCACCGGCGGGGGTCATGCGGCCCACCAGGGTATCACGCACGACGCGAGGCTGCTCATGGATCTCCTTAAGCATAAAGTCGGGATAACCGCCCTTTTCGGCCATATCCAGGTCCCAGTCGATATGGGTAAGCTTGGGCTCAATCACGTTGCCAGCCTCGTCGGTATACTCGACGCCTGCGGGCGTAAGCTTGGCAAACTGACCGTCTTCGAGCACCACGACATCGCGGGTGGCATCGATAAGCGCGATCACGTCGGAGGCAACGTAGGAGCCGGTTTCGCCGACGCCGACCACAATCGGGGAGTCCTTGCGGGCCACGGCGATCACGCCAGGCTCATCGGCAGAAACGGCGGCCAAACCATAGGCGCCCACCACGTGGGTGCAGGCCTCGCGCACAGAAGCCATCAGGTCGTGTGTCTCGGCATAGGCCTCTTCGATCAAGTGCGCAAAGACCTCGGTGTCGGTCTCGCTCTTAAAGTGATGGCCGCGGCCCTCCAGCTCCTCACGCAGCTCGGCAAAGTTCTCGATGATGCCGTTGTGGACGATGGCGATGCGACCGTCGCAGCTGGTGTGGGGATGGGCGTTGACAACGGAGGGCTTGCCGTGGGTAGCCCAGCGGGTGTGGCCGATGCCGCAGGTGGCGTCGCTGTCGACATTGGTAAGTTCGCTCTCCAGGCCCGCGACCTTGCCCACGCGGCGAATGACGTCGAGGTGAGCCGCCGTGCCCTCGCCCACCTCGAGCGCGACGCCCGAGGAGTCATAGCCGCGATATTCCATACGCTTAAGGCCCGTGACAAGGATGTTCTTTGCAATATCAGAGCCGGTGTAGCCGACAATTCCGCACATAGGATAAATCCCTTCGCTCGCGTGACTGCAAAACGTCCACGCACAAGGGGCGCTGAGACGTATAACGTTCGAGTATTGTACTCACGCAAGCGCAAGCTGATATACCAGAAGTGGTATCTCAACTTAGATACCACCCGATGCACACACGTTCAGCCGGTCCAAACCACCACAAAGGTGCCTGTCCCCTTCGTGGTAGTCGCGTTGGCAATAGCGTTTCCCCAGATAAAACCTGTCAAAATAAACCTGTCCCTAATTGGCAGGTTTTGACACCCTAGGGACGGGCGATGCTACAATCTGGCTTGTACTTGAAACGCATCAAAGGGGCCGCTATGGCAAAGGTAAAAATCAGCGACGTCGCGCGCGAGGCAGGGGTCTCGCTGGGCACGGTATCCAACGCGCTCAACCATCCCGAAAAGCTGCGCCCCGAGACCCTCAAACTCATCAACGAGACCATCAATCGCCTTGGCTACCTGCCCAACCAAAGCGCCCGCCAGCTCGCAGGAGGCACCACCAAGTCCTTTGGCCTGGTCCTCCCCCGTCTCGACCACGGCTTCTCGCTCCAAATTGCCAGCGGCGCCCATAACGAGGCCCGCAAGCACGGTTACGACCTGCTTATCGCCAACGCCGATAACGACGACATCCTCGAAGACCACTACCTGCGCTATTTTATGGGCACGCAGATGTCCGGCGTCATGGTTCAGCCCATGGCATCCCCCGATTGGCACCCCGCCATGACCAAGATGCCCGTGCCGATTGTCCATCTGGACATCCACTGTTCCGAGCCCGGTTACTACGTGGCCGCCGATAACGAGGCACAGGGGCGCATTATCGCCGAGCTCGCCATTGCCCGCGGCGCACGCCATATCACCGTTGTGGGCAGAGCGGCATTTATGCAGCTCACCCTGCGCGTGCTTGGCATTCACAAGGCCCTCGCCCTTCATCCCGACATCAAAATTGAGGTCATTGACGCCGGAGAATGGAATACCGCAGCCGACGGTTACGGCATCGGCGCCCAGATTGCCGAGCGCTCTGCTGACGAGCGTCCGGATTTTGTCATCGGCCTAACCGACGTATTGGCCTCGGGTGTTATCTCAGCGTTGATCGACAAAGGCATCTCCGTCCCCAAGCAAGTTCGCGTGGCCGGCTGCGACGGTAACCCGCTTGCATGGAGCGGCGCAGTACCGCTCACCACCGTAGCACCCCCGGGCTACGAGATTGGCCGCAAGGGTGTCCAGCTGCTCATGGAGCAGATCGAGAACACGGCGCCGACAAAAACCAAACGCGTCCGTATCGGCTCCGCCGCACGCACCGTCACCGAGGTCACAGCCGCCGAGGACATCAACCGTCAGGAACTCGTGCGGCCGTTCCTCTTAGAGCGCGCCAGTACCCAGGCGGGCAGCCAAGCCGAAGCCACCGCCATCAACCTGGGCGCGTATCTATAGCACGTCGACCAGTATGCCAAAACGCAGCTTAAGCAAAAGAGGCCCGGCCATTGCCGGACCCCTTATGCTTAAGCGTAAATGTGGGCAATTGCCCGTTTCAACGCCGCAGCTGTCTAGCGCACGGCCTTGACCGCCGCCGCAAGGTCGAACAGCGTATCGAGCACGGCCTCGCAGCCATCCACCACATTCTGCGGCAGCGGCACAATGTCGGGGACGGCAAAGACATGGCAGCCGGCCGTAATACCCGAGACGCAGCCGTTGCGTGAATCCTCGACCACGGCGCATTCCTCGGGGGCGAAGCCCGCGCGCTCGCAAGCAAGCAGATACATCTCGGGGTCGGGCTTGCCGTGCACGACGTCCTCGCCGCAGGTCACCGTCTCAAACTTGTCAAAAAGGCCGACCATCTTAAGGTTGCGCTCGGCCGTAGCGAGGCGCGACGACGTCGCTAGACCCACGTGATAGCCCGCAGCCAGCAGCTCGCCTATGCACTCGGCGGCACCGGCCTTAAGCTCCAAATCGGTCTTGACCATCTCGTCGCGAATCTCCTTGTGGCGAACATAGATCGCCTCGGTGGTTTCATGGCTGCCGTAATGCTTATCAAGGATGTCCATGACATCGGGCAGCGTGCGGCCGATAAACTGATGGATCAGCGCATCATCAATCGCGACCCCCAGCTCGGCAGCGCCCGCCTTCCATGCCTTGATGCCCAAACGCTCGGTATCGACCAGCGTTCCGTCCATGTCAAAAATTACAGTCTTGATCATATCGGTCCCCTAACCGGATTGCATTACGGCCACTCTAGCGCACTTTACAAACTTGTATATAACGTATATAGCATATTGCACTATCGTTACATAGGCAAAAGTCATATGACGAGCAGTCCGATAGGATTATAGTTTTCGACCGAGTACTCAATGGTAAGGATTGTTTTATGCTTTCAGACACTACCGCACCTGCAAAGGAGCTTCAGGACAAACTCGCGGCGCTCGAACAGCTGCTTTTGGCATACGGACGCGTCGCCATCGGCTTTTCCGGTGGCGTCGACAGCAGCTTTTTGGCCGCGGTCTGCGCCCGCATCATGCCTGCCAGCACGCTTCTCGTTCACCTCACCACGCCGCTCATCGGCACGCCCGAACAGACCTCGTTTGAGCGATCCGTTGACAGGCAAACCAATGAGGGACCGCATTTTAAGCTCCCCGTGCTCAATCTTTCGGTCGATCAGCTGCAGCTCCCCCAAGTAGCCTGCAACGACGCCAACCGTTGCTACCACTGCAAGCACGCCGGCTTTACCGCCATCGTCAACCACGCTAAGTCGCTCGGCTTTCCCACCGTCATCGATGGCAGCAATGCAAGCGATCGCGGTGACTACCGTCCCGGCATGCGCGCTGCCAAAGAGCTCGGCGTACGCTCCCCTCTTATGGAGGTCGGCTTTACCAAGGACGAAGAGCGCGAGCTGCTGCGCGCATGGGGCTATCCCGTTTGGAACCTGCCGGCGGGAGCCTGTCTTGCCACGCGCGTCCCCACAGGCGAGGAGCTTACGCACGAGAAGGTCGATTTAATCCGCGCCTGCGAGGACTACCTGCACGATCTTGGTCTGTCGCAGGTACGCGCGCGCTTGGTCGGCGGCCGCATGCGTATCGAGGCCGCTCACGCAGATGTCGCCAAAATTGCCGCCCTCGGCGGTGCTACCGTCAATGCCGAGGGCAAGACCCCATTGCCCGCCGCCATCGAGTCCGCGCTGCGCGAGCTGGGCTGCGCCCACATCTCCCCCGAAGTCACCCCCTACATCCACGGCAATATGAACCAGTAACCTACCAAAAAGGGACAGGTTTATTTTGGCAGGTTTTATCTTGGGAAACGCGAAGAGTGCCACGCCAAATCACCGTTACGGACAGGGAGGCATTCATGCAGCTCGCCCTGCGCATACTTGGCATCCACAAGGCCCTCGCCCTGTATCCCGATATCAAAATTGAGATCATTGACGCCGGAGAGCGGAATGCCGCAGCCGACGGCCACGGCATCGGCGCCCAGATCGCCGAGCGCGCCGGCACCCAGGCAAGCGGCCACTCCGAAGCCACCGTCATCGATCTCGGCGCATACCTTTAGCGCACGGCCTTGACCGCCGCCGTCAGGTCGAACAGCGTATCGAGCACGGCCTCGCAGCCATCCACCACATTCTGCGGCAGCGGCACAATGTCGGGGACGGCAAAGACATGGCAGCCGGCCGTGATGCCAGAGACGCAGCCGTTGCGCGAATCCTCGACCACGGCGCATTCCTCGGGGGCAAAGCCCGCGCGCTCGCAGGCAAGCAGATACATCTCGGGGTCGGGCTTGCCGTGCACGACGTCCTCGCCGCAGGTCACCGTCTCAAACTTGTCAAAAAGGCCGACCGTCTTAAGATTGCGCTCGGCCGCGACGCGGCGTGACGACGTCGCAAGGCCCACGTGATAGCCCGCAGCCAGCAGCTCGTCGAGGCACTCGGCGGCGCCGGCCTTAAGCTCCAGGTCGGTCTTGGCCATCTCGCTGTGTAGCTCAATGTTGCGGGCAAAAATCGCGTCGGCGGTTTCGCCCTTGCCGTAATGCGCCTCAAGGATGTCCTTAACATCGGCATTCGAACGGCCGATAAACTGATGGATTAACGCATCATCAATCGCGATCCCCAGCTCGGCCGCGCCCACCTTCCATGCCCTCATGTCCAAACGCTCGGTATCGATCAGCGTTCCATCCATGTCAAAAATAACAGCCTTGATCATATCGACCCCTTCATCGGCTTGCGTTACCGCAAATCTGCTGCGCGTTATAAGCTTGTATATAACGTATATATCATATTGTACTTTTATTACATAGACAGAAGCTTTATGACGCAGCCTGCCAAAAAGGGACAGGTTTATTTTGGCAGGTTTTATCTGGGGAAACGCAAACAGGGCCGCGACACCTCTATGGCGTCGCGGCCCTTTTCCTTGGAGAAGGATCGATTGGTTGAACGGGATGACCGTTCTAGTCTTCGAGTCCGCTATTGATGAGCTCCGCAATCTCAATGGGATCGCTGCTCGCGCGCACCTTGTCACGGAAGCCGGCGTCCATCAGCATCACGGCAGCCTTGGAGAGCAAGCGCAGGTGCGTGGTTCCAGCCTCGCCGGCAGGCACGTACAGTGCGAGCGCAACATCGACGGGCACCCCATCGAAGCTCGGCCATTCAACGGGCTCGGCCAGTTTAAGCACGGCAACGCCCGGCGTGTGAATCGCGTCGCTTTTGGCATGCGGAACGGCAAAACCGGCGACAAGGCCGGTCTCGGCCTCGTTCTCGCGAGCAATAAAGGCAGCCTCTACGGCAGATGCGTCATCGGCAAAACCGAGCTCGATGGCCTGCTCGGACAAATAATGCAGGGCGTCCTCGCGCGAGGCGGCGGTATACCCGATCGTCACTTGGTTGGCAGATACAAATCCCATGGAAACCTTCCTTACAACACAGACCTGACCGCAGCTTCGATACCGTCGGCGTCCAAACCGAACTCGTGCAGCAAATCGACCGCAGGGCCAGACTCGCCGTACACATCACGCACGCCGACGCGTCGCATCGGCACCGGATGCTGTTCCGCGAGCACCGAGGCCACGGCCTCGCCAAGACCGCCGATAATCGAGTGCTCCTCGGCAGTGACCACGCGACCAGTCTTCTTGGCGCTGGCAACTACCAGGCGCTCATCAAGCGGCTTGATCGTGTGCATGTTGATAACCTCGGCATCGATACCATCGACAGCGAGGGCCTCGGCAGCTTCAAGCGCCTCGGCAACCATGAGGCCACAAGCGATGATGGTCACATCGGACCCCTCGCGCACGACCACGCCGCGACCAATCTTGAACTCATAGTCCTCGCGGTCGTTGATGACCGGTGTTGCCAGGCGGCCGAAACGCATGTAGACCGGCCCCTCAAACTCATAGGCGGCGCGCACGCAAGCGCGAGCCTCGATGTCATCGGCGGGAACGATCACCGTCATACCCGGGATCGTGCGCATGAGCGCGATGTCCTCGCAGCACTGATGCGTGGCGCCGTCTTCACCGACCGAGATGCCCGCGTGCGTAGCGCCGATTTTGACGTTGAGGTGCGGATAGCCGATGGAATTACGCACTTGTTCGTACGCGCGGCCGGCGGCGAACATGGCAAAGGTGCTCGCAAAGGCGACGTGACCCGTGGTTGCAATGCCGGCGGCAAGCCCCATCAAGTTGCTCTCGGCAATGCCGGCGTCGTAGAAGCGCTCAGGGTGCGCGGCCTTAAACTTACCGGTCTGCGTTGCGGCGGCCAGGTCGGCATCGAGAACCACAAAGTCATCGTGCTCATTGCCCAGCTCGACAAGTGCCTCGCCATAGCTAACGCGCGTGGCGACTTTCTTGACGTCTGCCATTAGAGCTCCTCCCCTGCTGCTGCGAGCTCGGCCATGGCCTGCTCAAACTGTTCATCGTTGGGTGCCTTGCCGTGCCAGCCCACCTGGTTTTCCATAAAGGAAACGCCCTTGCCCTTCACCGTCTCGGCGATAATGGCCACAGGCGAGTCGCTCACTTTGCGGGCCTCGGCAAAGGCGGCGGCAATCTGCGCCATGTCGTTACCGTCGGCGAGCTCAATCACATGCCACTTAAAGGCACGGAACTTGTCGGCAAGCGGCATAGCCGAGTTAACTTCGTCGATACTGCCGTCAATTTGCAGGCCATTGTGATCGACGATAGCGACGAGGTTATCCAGGTCGTGGTTGCCGGCGAACATGGCCGCCTCCCATACCTGCCCCTCCTCGCACTCGCCGTCGCCCAACAGCGTGTAGACGCGATAGCTGTCACCCCAGTGCTTTGCGGCGAGCGCCATTCCAACCGCGGCGGAGATACCCTGACCGAGCGATCCGGTAGACATGTCGACGCCCGGCGTGTCGTTCATATTGGGATGGCCCTGCAGGCGGCTGCCGATATGACGGAGCGTCTCGAGCTCCTCCTTGGGAAAGAACCCGCGTTCGGCGAGCACGGCATAGAGTGCCGGAGCGCAATGGCCCTTGGAGAGCACAAAGCGGTCGCGGTCGGCGCGGCTCGGATTTGCCGGGTCGACATCCATTTCCTCAAAGTAGAGGTAGGTCATAATGTCGGCGGCGCCAAGCGACCCGCCCGGATGCCCCGACTTGGCGGCATGGACGCCCGCGACAATACCGCGGCGAACCTCATTGGCAATCTTGGCCAGTTCCTGATCGGTCATGGAGTTTCCTCTCTTGAGCACGCCGGCCCGGCATAACAAATGCTGGGCCGGCAGAACCATCGTTACTGTGCCTCGACGACCTTTTTCCAGTCGGCCTCGAACGAAGCAAGGCCCTGGTCGGTCAGCGGGTGATGCAGGCATTTCTTAAGAGCGGCCATGGGGACGGTCGCAATATCGGCACCGAGCAGCGCCGCCTGGGTCACGTGATTGGGCGTGCGGACGGATGCAGTGATGATCTCGACGGTGTCGTCGACGTTCTTACCGGTCCAGTCATAGTTCTTGATGCAGGTCACAACGTTGTCGAGCTGCGAGATACCGTCCTCGGCGATGTCATCGAAGCGTCCCACAAACGGGCTGATGTAGCGAGCGCCGGCGTTGGCGGCCATCAAGGCCTGGGTCGGCGAGAAGACGAGCGTCATGTTGACGCGCACGCCCGCATCGGCCAGCGCGCGGCAGGCGGCGAGGCCGGCCTCGCAGACGGGGAGCTTGACCACAATGTTGGGAGCCAGGGCGGCAAGACGCTTGCCCTCCTCGATCATGCCCTCGGCAGTAGTCGCGGTGGACTCGGCAGACACGGGCAGACCCTCGCAGAGCTCGGCAATCTTGAGCATATGGGGCTCAAAGTCGGCGAGCTTACCGCCGGTCTTGGCGTACAGGGACGGATTGGTGGTGACGCCGGCAAGGCAGCCCCAGCTCTTGGCCTCGGCGATCTCGTCAAGGTTGGCGGTATCGATAAAGAACTTCATGGTACAAACTCCTTCGAATGAATAGCTAGCAATCTAAGGACAACGGCTCAATCACTGGTCGACCCAACGTCAGCGAGCGGGCAGCTGCCGTGGCAAGGTGGTGCGAAAGAGGAGCGAAGCGTACTTTGGTACGCGAGCGACGGCTTGAGCGCCAGATTGCCCGGCAGATGCTCGCGCAGCGTCGACCGGTCCGGCGTTTGTCAAAACGCCGGAACTACTTAGTCCTCGAGAGCCTTCTCGATGCGGCTCGTGACGCCCTTGAGGTTAAGACCGACGACGTACTGCTTAATCGGGCGCTTGATGTGCTCGATCACAAAGCGCTTGCCGTCGATGTCCTGGGCAGCGAGGTTGCGATAGAGCTTCTCGACCTGCTCCTTGACCTCGGGATCGTTGAACGCGTAGTGGCCGGAGACATCCAGAATCTTCAGGCTGAGCTCGTCGTCGGCCAGAATGTCGTCAACCTGCAGGTTGACATCATCGCCGGTCATCCACTTGCGCCAGCGCTCGGTCTTGATAGCCTTGACCAGCAGCGTGTGATACAGGTCGGAGGGATCGTCACACAGGCCGTTGTCGACCAGAATCTGCTCGGTAGCGCAGAGCTTGAGGTAGGCGCGGGTCTCCTCGGTGCCGTACTGAGGGGCGACATTGGAAGCCGTCACGTGAGCCGGAATGTGCTCGAGCAGCGTCGCGTCGTCCAGGTAGTCGGCGTTGTGCTCCTTCAGGCCCACGCCGTAGCGCTTTGCCATGTCGGCGAGCTCGCGGGCGTTCTTAAAGTTGTAATGGCCAACCTGCTCGGTCCAACGGGTGAGCGTACCGGTCTGGCCGACGATAAAGGTGGGCATGGGGCAGCCGCGCTTCTCGAGCTCGGGCTGCAGCTGAGAAATGAACTCCTCGTACTTATCGGTAGAGGTCAAGCCGCCATTGGTCTCCTCGGTACCGACCTCATAGGCGACCTCGGGCAGGTTATGCTCGCGACGGTACTGCTCAAGGTAGTCGATAAGATCGATCGTGCGGCGAAGCACCACGTCGAGCGGAATAACCTTGCCGATCTGATAGGGGTCCTTGGTGGGGTCGACCATCAGCAGGTCAAAGCCTGCCTCCATGTCGGCGACGAAGGACTTGCGGGCGAGCTCCATGGCCTCGTCCTCGGGCAGGTGGGCGTTACGCTCCTCGTCGCGCTGCCACGGACCGCCGTGATCGCGGCACAGGTAGTACGGGCCGGTGTAACCCACCTCGTCGGCAACCTTCTTGATGTCGGCGGCAAAGCGCTTCTGGTCCCAACCGTTGACGTAGCCGGCGCCCATCTCGTCCATATCGACCTGGTTGCGGCTGGCGATAAACATGGGCGGGAAATCCTCGTCCTTGGCAAGCTCGAACACGGCCTGAATCAGGTTGGGGCTCATGGGGCCAATGCCGACCATGGTTGCGTGATCGCCGCTATCCTGCAGCTTGAGCATGCCCTGAACGGCCTGGCGGATGGTGAGGTTGGACATTTTGTTCTCCTTCTCCAGAGGATTTTTGACAAAAGTTCCCTGGGACCCAGATGCGGGCCCTATCAGTACGGATGGATTTTGTTGTGTAGGGGCGGTTGTGCGGAGTCAAATCCATCCCTCCGCACAACCGGAGTCCTTAAAGGGTTACTTGGCCTGCTTATCGAGCGTGGGCTTCATGGCAATCAGGATTGCAGCGGCGACCACGGAGCCAATCACGATGTCCAGGCAGAACAGCGCGACGTTGTTGGTGGCAAGGGCGACGATAAAGCCACCGTGCGGGACGTAGCAGTCGATACCCTGGAAGGCGGCAAGCGCCGCACCCACGGCAGAACCGATGCAGATGCCGGGAAGGGTGTGACCGAGATCCTTGACCGCGAAGGGGATAGCGCCCTCGGTAATACCGATGCAGCCCATAAACAGTGCGGAAATACCCATCTGACGGTCAGCGTCATCGAACTTGTTCTTGGCGATGAGCGCAGCGAGGCCGCAAGCAATCGGGGGAATGGCGACAGCGACGCGGAACATACCGTTGGGGCCGTAGATGCCGGAGGCCATGATGGCCATGGTAAAGGTCGAAGCGGTCTTGTTGACGGGACCACCCATATCGAAGGCGGTCATAACGCCAATGACCAGGCCCAGGACGACGGCGGAGCCGCCCTGCAGGCTACCGAGCACGCTGGTGAGCCAATCCATCACAAAGCCAAGCGGCGTGGCCAGGATGTAGATGTAGGCCATGCCCAGGACGAGCGAGGTCAGAATCGGGATGATCAGGATCGGCATGATGGTCTGGATGGTGTTGTTGACCTTCCAGGTCTTCATCCAGCGGACAAAGTAACCACAGATGACAGCCATAATCATGGCGCCCAAGAAGCCGGTCGAAACGCTGTTGCCACTCGGGGTGACGACGGCGTTGTTGACCAAGTAGCCCAGGACAAAACCGGGGGCAAGCGCGGGCTTGCCGGCCATCGAGTAAGCGATGTATGCCGCAAGCACCGGAATCATCATAGAGATGCCGGCCATACCGATGGTGTTAAGGCTCACCATCAACGGGTTGGTGACCTCCATGCCGTTAGCACCGGCGGTACCGGATGCCAACGAGAAGGCGAGGAACACGCCACCGATAACGACAATGGGGATAAAATAGGAAACGCCGGTATTGAATGCATTGAGCAGCGTCTTGCCAGGATCGGCAAAGATAGACTGCTTGGACGCCGGTGTCGGGGCCTGCGGGGCAGCGGAGACGGCCTTCTTCTCTGCCTTGGCCTCGGCCTTGGGCGCGTCAACGGCGCCACCCGTCGCCTTGATAATCTCAACAGCCTGGTCGATGATCTTGACCGGATCGGCGATCACATCGGAAGTACCGACCTTGAGGAACTTGCCCTCGGCCATCTTCTGCTCAAAACGGTCCTCGTTCTCGACACCCACGTCGACGGACTCCAGGACCAGGTCGGCGGAGTCCACGTCTTCCTGCGTGAGCTCATTCTCGATACCCAGGCCACCCTGAGCCTCGACCTTGCACTCGATGCCACGGGCGGCGCATTCATCCTGAATCGCCTTCTGGGCCATATACGTGTGGGCGATACCCACGGTACAGGCGGCAACGCCTACGATCTTCATTGCTTCCCTCTTTTCATAGAGTTGCGTGCGCAAGACACCGTTTGCGGAGGCCTCCGGAGCATCCCCTGCCGTTTGGACTTGCTGTCTTTTCGACAAGACCAATATAGGTGCTCATTTTTCTTAATACCAGCTTATTTCGGTAAACGCGCAGGTCAGAGCGTTGGTTATGCAATTTAGTTATGCGTTTAACCAAAAATGAATCCTGCGTTTTTGATCTCTTTTTTAAAAGTCAAGAAGTATTTAGATTTCTCGGTAGACGGCAGGCTTGCATAACCGCCACGAATTTCGGACCCCACGGATACGGTATTGTTGCATACTCATAAAAGGGCGAAAGGACAGGCAGAATCGTGTGCCCGCAACCCGAACGTGAACCACCGCGCCAAACAACGCAATTTGTCGGAAGGAGTCGCTGTGACCAAACAGCGCGTTACGATCGCAGACGTCGCCCGCGAGGCGGGAACTTCAACAGCCAGCGTCTCGTATTACCTCAACGACAAACGAGACAAGCTCAGCGACAAAACGCAGGCAAAGATCGCGCGCGTTATAAAGGAGCTGGGATACGTCCCCAACGCCCAGGCGCAAACACTCACCGGCAAACAGACCCGCGTCATCGCCATCATCATCTTGGATAACACCAACAAATGGGCGGGCCTCGTCCTCAACGGCATGGAGCAGGTCATGCTCCCCGCGGGCTACCAGACGGTTGTTTGCACGAGCAACTTTAACCCCGAGACCGAGCTCATGTATGTCGACAAAATGCTCTCGCTGGGCGTCGATGGCTTTATCATCCAGCCCACGGCAAACTTCAAAGCCGTGCACGACCGCATTAGACGCGCCGGCAAGCCGGTCGTCTTTTTCGATGCGGCCATCTATAGCCCAGGTACCAGCTGGATCAAGACCAACCTTTACGACGGTGTGTACAACGCCACGCAGGTACTCCTCGACGCCGGTTACGAAGATTTCTTTTCCATTGCCGCCAACATGACCGAAATGCGCACCCGCATGGAGCGTTTTCAGGGGTATGCCGAGGCGCTGGCAGCGAACGGACAGCTCTACAAAGCGATTTCCATCGACCACAACAAGCCGTCGGTCAGTGAGCTTACCGAGTACTTTAAATACAAGCTCAACCCCGCCAAGCGAACCCTTATCTTCGTGCAAAATCAGTGGGCACTTCCCCGTGTCTACAAGGCCCTCCAGCCCATGGCCCATCTGCTTCCGCAGCAAATCGGCCTTTTGGGACTCAACTGCGAAGACTGGACCAACCTCACCACGCCGACCGTCTCCACCATCATCGAGCCCGTCGACCAGGAAGGCAGAGAGGCGGCCGAGATGCTCCTCGCGCTACTCGATGGCAGCAGCACGCCCGGTGAGCAGCGTATTCTCGAATGCAAACTCAATTGGCTCGGTTCTACCTCGATCTAGACCGCGGGACAAATGAATCCGTAGCGTTTGTCCCAAATCTTAAGTATTTGTTCGATAGAACGGCCCTCGGCGGCTCCTGCTAGACTGGTAGACTCCCAACCGTCCGTCCAGGAGTCACCATGTCGCGCAAGTCCGCCTACAAGCAAGCACTTTCTATCGGCACCGCTGTGGTGCTGGGGTTTGCGCTGTTTACGGGATCGCTCGACGGGGCGCCCAGACTGCTCTCGCCGCAAAGTGATGAACAGGCGGCGGCTCTGGCCGAGAAGCAAGACGAGAGTCCCAGCCGCACCGACGACGAGGCAGACCTGGTTGCCCGACTCGAATCGGGAACGGCAAACTCCACAAACTCCCAAAACAGCCCGAACTCTGGCGACAAGCCACATTCCGCCGCACCCGACACCGGTGATGACGCTTCCGCGGACAGCGCCGCCACCCCCATCGACGAGGTCGAAAACCCCAATCTCGACCGCGCCCGCGGCGTATACCTCAGCAGCATTCCTGACTACGCGGGCAACCCCTATGTTGCCCTGCGAGCCGACAGCACGCACCCGTTGGGCACACCATCATTCACGCTCGATGAATACGAGCACGCCGCCGAAGAGGGCTGCTTTAAGAAGTTCTCCAAGCTCGACAGCCTGGGCCGCACCCGCAAAGCGCTCGCTTGCGTGGGCCCCGAATCGCTCGGTCAAGGCGAGCGCGGCGATATCTCGCGTATCCATCCCGCCGGATGGCGCCAGCAGCGCTACGACTTTATTCCGGGCCAGAGCCTCTACAATCGCTGTCACCTCATCGCCTGGTCGCTCTGCGGCGAAAACGCCAACCGCAAGAATCTCCTCACCGGCACGCGTTATCTCAACGAAACGGGCATGCTGCCATTTGAGGAGCAGATTCTCGGCTACATCCGCGAGACGGGCAACCATGTGCTCTACCGTGTCACGCCCATGTACAACGAAGAGGAACTCGTCTGCCGTGGCGTGCGTCTTGAGGCGCAATCGGTCGAGGACCACGGCAAGACCCTGTGCTTCCACGTGTACTGCTACAACCTGCAGCCGCATGTGCAGATCGACTACGCTACCGGCCGCAATCAGGCCTCGGGAGACTAGGGCCGGCCAAGCTGCCCCAAAACCTAAATGAACCGTTTTCCTCCATCCCCCAGGGATCAAAAAGGGCCGCCCTGGATTGCCCAGAGCGGCCCTTGCATCGGCATGTATGTTACAGGCAACGCCCAACGCTACTTGGCACGGCCCTCCTCATAGCGCTCGACCAGCTTGGCCTGAACGTCATAAGGCACCTGCTCATAGCCCGCAGGCTTCATGGTAAAGTCGCCCGTGCCGCGCGTGATGGAGCGCAGACGCGTCGAGTAATCCGTCAGCTCGGCGAGAGGCGCCTGAGCGATGACCACGGTGTCTCCGCGCTCATCGGTCTCCATACCCGTCACGCGACCGCGCGAGGCCGAGATGTCGCCCATCACGGCGCCGGCGTAGCTCTCGGGAATAGTCACCGTGATTTCCTCGATGGGCTCCAGCACCACCGGGTCGGCGTCGGCGCATGCCTTGCGCAGGCCGATGCGAGCCGCCGCGCGGAACGCCATCTCGTTGGAGTCGACGCTGTGATACGAGCCGTCGTACACAGCCACGCGAATGCCCGTAAGCGGGTAGCCGGCAATGATGCCGTCCTTCATGGTCTCCTGAACGCCCTTGTCCACGGCAGGGATCAGCGAGCGCGGAATGCGGCCGCCTACGACCTCGTCCACAAACTCATAGCCGTCGCTCGTACCGTCGGGCCCAATGAGCGGCTCTACGCGCAGCCAGCAGTCACCATACTGGCCGGCGCCGCCGGTCTGCTTCTTGTGGCGGCCCTGGGCAGTTGCCGTGCGGCGAATGGTCTCGCGATACGGGATGCGAATCGGCACGCTCTTGGCCGCGACCTTGGTACGGTCCTCAAGACGATTGAGCAGGACCGAAACCTGCGCCTCGCCCACCGCCGAAATGATGGTCTGGCCGGTCTCCTCGTCGCGGTCGATGCTCATGGTCGGATCGGCCTTGCATGCCTTCTCGATAAACGTGTAGAGCTTCTCTTCGTCGCCGCGATTCTCGGCCTCGATGGCGATGCGGTACTGCGAGTTGGGGAACTTAAACGCCGCAGCCTCGACCTTGCCGGTAATCGAGAGCGTATCGCCCGTCTCGGCCGCCAGCTTGGGTGCCACGATGATATCGCCGGCATAGGCGTGACCGACCTCGGTCATGTCGCGGCCGCACATCACATACAGGTGAGCCAGACGATCGCTCTTGCGGGTGCGCGCGTTGATCAGCTCAAGGCCCGGCTCAAGCGTACCCGTCAGCACCTTGATGAAGCTGATGCGACCCTGCTGAGGATCGGCCAGGGTCTTAAACACAAACGCCACCGGGCGGTCATCATCGCTCGAAATCTTGAGCGAATCACCGTCGATGAGCGGCATCTCACCGTAGTCCGTCGGCGCCGGGAAGTACGTGGCGATGTCGTCCATCAGCGAGTTGACGCCCTGCTCCTTGATGCAATCGCCCGCAAAGACCGGCACAAAGATGCGCTCGGCGATCGCCTTCGACAGCAGGCCTTCAAGCTCCTCCTGCGTCAGCGTCTCCTCGCCTTCCAAGTACTTCATCATCAGTTCGTCGTCAGCCTCGGACACCAGCTCGCACAGATGGTCATGGGCCTCCTCGGCCTGGGCACGATACTCCTCGGGAATCTCCGACTCAACGGCTTCGGCGCCGTTGCAATGGCGCGCCTTCATGCGCACCAGGTCGATGATGCCGTCAAAGTCCTCGCCCTCGCCCCAGGGAAGGGTCACGGCGCCCAGGCGCGTGCCAAAGCGCTCCTGCAGCAGGTCCATCGTGGTCGCAAAGCTGGCCTCGGAGCGCGACAGGCGGTTTACGAACACCGCACGCGCCAGACGCAGGTCCTCGGCGGCATACCAGAGCTTAACCGTCGTAGGCTGCGGGCCGGCCTCGGCGTCGACCACAAACAGAGCCGTCTCGCAGACGCTCATCGCGGCAAAGGCGTCGCCGATAAAATCGGGGTAGCACGGGGCATCGAGCACATTGATGCGCGCACCCTTCCAGTCGATCGGCGCAATGGTCGTCGAGATGGAAAACGCACGCTTGACCTCTTCTGGGTCATAGTCGAGCGTGGGCTTGGTGCCGTCGTGGCCGCCCAGGCGGGCGGTCTTGCCGGAAAGGTGGAGCATGGCCTCGGCGAGTGAAGTCTTGCCCACCCCACCTTGGCCTACGAGCACCACGTTCCTTACGTTACCGGTCTTGGGAGCACCCATGATGACCTCCTTGCAGGGCCGCGCGCAATGCGCGACGCCAACGGGGAGAGTTCGCGGTCGATGCCGTCCCGGGAGCAGCATGGTCGGCAGCCGATCCGGCTCACCCTCCAAATGTCCTATGCCACCACCCTACCCTCGCGGGAGACTGTCCATGCACACCTTTCGGCGCACGTATAAATACGGGCGGCGAGAGGAGGGGGCAAACGCCTGAGGCGGTTATTAAGTCCCATCGGCGCAAATAAAAACCGCCGCAGGCCATAAGACCTGCAGCGGTTTCGCCTCAATGTCTGCTTGAGCCTATCCCTCGATACGGCTCAGGAACTCGCGTGTGCGCCGTTCGCGCGGATGACCGATAACCTGCTCGGCAGGACCCTCCTCTACAATGCGACCGCCGTCCATAAAGACCACGCGATCGGCAACATCGCGCGCAAACTGCATCGCATGGGTCACGATCACCATCGTCATATTCTGCGCGGCAAGGTCTTTAATGACACGCAGCACCTCGGCCGTTAGCTCGGGATCGAGTGCCGAGGTCGGCTCATCGAAGAACAAGATCTCTGGATCGAGCGCCAAGGCGCGCGCAATACTCACACGTTGCTGCTGACCGCCCGAAAGCTCGCATGGCACCTTGTTCTCGTTGCCCGTAAGCCCCATCTGCGCGATCAACTCACGCGCACGTGCTTCGACCTGCTCGCGCGGGCGCTTGAGCACGCGGATCGGAGCGTCGGTAATGTTTTTCATCACGGTATAGTGCGGGAACAAATTGTAGTTCTGAAACACCAGGCCAAAGCGCGAGCGCGCCTGCTTGGGCACATCGCCTTTCGCATACACCGTGCCCGATCCCGCATCCGTCGCAACGGCTAGATCACCAAACGAAAGCGAGCCGCCGTCAAGCGTCTCGAGCAGCGTGGCGCAGCGCAACAGCGTTGACTTACCGCCGCCCGAAGGTCCGATAATCGCCACGACCTCGCCGCGCTTTACCTCGAGCGAGATATCCTTGAGCACCTCATTGCCACCAAACGCCTTGCGCGCGCTCGTTATATTCATTACCGTTCCGGACACGGGAACCTCCATGTGTTGAAAAGCACGACGGAACAGGCTAGTCGTGGTAGTAGTCAAGTCGCTTTTCGGCGGCGCCCAGCAGCATCTCGACCACAAAGTTAAAGACCCAGTAGATCAGTGCCGCAATCGCAAACGGCACCATGCTCACTTGAGAGGCAACCAGTGCCTTGGCCGTCGAGAACATCTCCCCCACGCCAATGGCAAATGCCAGCGACGTGTCCTTGACCAGCGTGATGATCTCGTTGCCCATCGCCGGCAAAATGCGCTTGGCGACCTGCGGCATCACAATGTACAAAAACGTCTGCAGGCGTGAATAGCCCAGCACCTCGGCGGCCTCATATTGACCACGCGGGATAGACTGCAAACCCGAGCGATAGATCTCGGCAAAGTAGCCGGCATAGTTGATGATGAATGCCACGACGCACGCTGTCCACTTGGAATCGGGCGTGAGCGAAATACCAAAGACATAATACGGAGCAAAGTAGATGGCAAACATCTGCAGCATGAGCGGCGTACCGCGCATGACCGAAATGTAGATGCGCGCAATCCAACGCAGCGGCGCGATTCTGCTCATACGCATAAACGCCACGGGAATTCCCAAGGGAATCGAGCCCAACAGCGTGAGCACAAACAACTGCAAACTGACCAAGAAACCCTGGCCAAGCATCTGCATCATGACCTGAATAGACAACCCAAGCTCTCTTTCACAGCAACAGAACAGCAGGTGTTAATTGAAATAGGCACAGTGCCCAAGATTGCGAGCGACAAGCCCGACGAAGCGTACTTTGGTACGCGAGGAGGGTTGGAGCCGCAAGGTTGGGTGCTGTGGCTATTTCAAAACCCAGTTGTCGAAGGATAGACCATAGCTCGCATACTTGTCGCACAGGTCCTTGACTGTACCGTCCTCATAGAGCGCCTTAAGCGACTCGGTCACGGCGTCGGCCGACTTGGTATCACCCTTCTTAAAGCCAACGGCGTAGTGCTCGCTGGACAGCGGCTTGTCAAGTTGCGTATAGGCATCGGGCTTGGCGGCAAGCTGATACTGGGCGATCGAAAGGTCGCAAGCCACCGCATCGACCGCGCCGCTCTCGAGCTGCATAAAAGCCGTGTTGTACTCGCCGATGGTATCGAGCGTGGCAAACGTCGCCGCCAGATCCTTCTGGTCACCCTCTAGCACATCCTGTGCGGCAGAATCGGTCTGGGTAATCACGGTCTTGCCGGCAAGGTCGTCCCAATTCTTGATGCCCGCATCCTTCTTGACCACCAGCACCTGCTCATTGAGCATGTACGGCTCAGAGAACGTGTAGTCGTCCTCGCGGCCCTCCATGGTAAAGCCGTTCCAGATGCAGTTGATGGCGCCCGAGTTGAGCAGCGTATCCTTGGCGTCCCAGTCGATGGCCTCGTACTTGACCTCCCAGCCCTGCTTATCGGCAACTGCCTTGGCCAAATCGAGATCAAAGCCGGTGTACTCGCCATCGTCGCCCACAAAGCCATACGGAGGATAGGACTTGTCAAAGCCCACCACGAGCTTCTTAGACTCCACAGCGCCCTTGGCGTCCTTTGCCGCGGCAGAGCCGGCAGTGGAACCCTTGTCGGCACCACCGCCGCAGCCGACAAGACCAAGGCCAAGCACCGTGGCGAGCGAGCCGGCTAGACCAACAAACTGACGACGAGACATATCGGTATTCATGGTATTCCCCCTTGATGGCACTTTAGCTAAGTAAAGTGAGTCATGTAACGTTCAGAATCATACACTTTAGCGTGATAGAGCACAAGGCGAGTTTGCCCGCCGCGTGAGGGGTGTGGGGGTTAAGTTTCCTGCTCTACAGTCCTGCTCACGACGGAGAGCACATTAAGTGCTCTCCTGTTCGTGCGGAACTCGCGATAAACTTAACCCCCACACCCCTCACGCGGCGGGCAACCGTCGTTGGGCTTATCACTGACACCATTAAACCGCTTGCATATCGTCTGCTTGCTTGGCACGGTACAATACTTGCAGCTTTAATTCATGAATTAGTGGAGTTATTGATGGCAGAATCTCGTGCGGAGCGTAAGGCTCGTCGTGCTTTGATCGAGGCGGCTGAGGGGTCGGAAGAGAAAAAATCTTCTAAGAAATCCAAGTCGTCTCAGGACACGAAGGGTAAGTCGGCCAAGGGCAAGGCTAAGACCAAGCGTCCCAGCCCTCGTCGGAGCGAGGGTAAGGCACCTCAAGCTCGTTCCAAGCGCTCGCATAATGAGTCGTCCCGGTCCGCTCATAAGGCCGTTGATCCCAAGTCGCCTTGTTCCATCATGAAAGCTTGCGGTGGATGCACGGCGCTCAACAGGCCTTATAAGAAGCAGCTGGCGACCAAGCAGGCTGCTATGGATGAACTTTTTGCTGCTCTTTGCGAGCGTGAGGGCATAACCGTCGACCCCATTCGCGGTATGGACGTTACCCTGGGCGACCCGGGCAAATATCCTGCGCCGCGTGGTTTTCGCCATAAGGCCGCCACTCCCTTTGCCCCCGGCAAAGGGGGCGCTGTCCGCTGCGGCTTTTTTGAGCGCGGCACGCACAGAATCGTCGCTGTTCCCGAATGCCCCGTCGAGGCACCGGGAGCCCGTCAGATTCTTAACGGCATTGCGCGTGAGGCCGAGCGCCTGCACATTCCCGCCTTTAACGAGGACAAGCATCTGGGCCTGCTTCGCTATGCCGTCGTTCGCTGCGGCTGGCGCACCGACCAGATCATGATCACCCTCGTTACCGCCCAGCGCGACCTGCCGCATGCGCAGGAATTCTTTGAGGCCATCGCCGCACTCGATCCGCGTATCGTCACCGTCGCCCAAAACATCAACGGACGCCCTGGCAACGCCATCCTGGGTGAGGAAACCCACATCGTGTATGGCGCTGAATGCATGCGCGACCAGCTACTCGGCTGCGAGTTTGATATCTCCCCCACCGCGTTCTACCAGACCAACCCGCAGCAGACCGAGCTGCTCTACCAGCTCGCTATCGACGGTATGGATCTGCACCAGGGCGATGTTCTCATGGATGCCTACTGCGGCAGCGGCACCATCGGTCTTTGCGCAGCTAAAGAAGCTCAGAACAAGGGCATCGGCATCATGTTACTTGGCGTAGAGCGCAACCCGGCGGGCATTGCCGACGCACGCCGCAACGCCGAGCTCAACGGTCTTACCCGCAGCGCCTGGTTTATGGCCGACGATGCCACCGACTACATCCTAGATGCCGCCGACAACAACGAGCGCATCGACGTCCTTTCCATCGATCCGCCGCGTGCCGGCTCTACCCTCGAGTTCCTCGAAGCCGCCTGCGCGCTTAGACCTCGCCGCATCACCTATATCAGCTGCAATCCCGTGACCCAAGAGCGTGACCTGCACCAGCTCCTCGACGGTGGCTATCGCCTGCTCAAGATCACGCCCGTCGACATGTTCCCCCATACCGACCACACCGAAACTGTAGCGGTCCTCGAGCGCCGCTAATCCACCGGCACAAGAAGGGGGCGACCCGTCTGGGCCGCCCCCTTACTTGGTTTATGCACTCCGCTACATCCTCTTGCGCAGGTCACACACGCCGGCTGCCGCCATCTCGCGCAGTAGCGTCTCGCGGTCGCGCGTCACGATCAAATCCAGCGGAAAGTGAATCTCGTCGAGCATCTTGCGCGCTTGGTCGAGCTTACCAATTGCCATACCAATGTGCGCATCGGTCGAGACGCCAATTCCCACGCCCAGCTCGGCGCACCGCTCGGCAATCTTGCGGCACACGTCCCAATGCTCGGCATCCGCGCCATGCTCAAGACTGTGATTGTTGATCTCGATGATCTTGTGCTTAGCCTTAGCAGCAAGCAACACCTCGTCGATATCGAACGGCACGCCCGATCGACCCGTATGCCCCAGCATAAACACCTTGGGATGCTCCAGAGCATTGATATACATCTCGGTCGTCTGGGCCAGCGTCGCGCCTTCAGCGAACTGCGGATTATGCACGCTTGCAACCAAATAATCCAAATTACGCGTAACCCGATCGAACAGCGAATGCTGACGGCTGTACGAATCGCCGGCAATATCGAGCGTGACAGGAGTGTCCTCGCCAAACAGACTTCCGTCCAGCGAAACGATATCGGCCTCGGCGCCACGCAGCACCAACACGCCACTCCAAATGCGCGGCCATATATCCTGGTTGATAAAGAACTGGTAACTGCGCAGGTCATTGGGGCAAGCCGTAACCATAGAGCTCAGATGGTCGGCAGATCCAAGCACCTGCAGGCCACGCTCTGCCGCCCAGTACACATTCTCCTCAATGGTCGAATATGCATGCGCAGAGAACATCGTATGGGTATGAATGTCACAGGAAAGCAGGTAGGGCATCAGGTCTCCTTATCCGGTATGGCCGTCGCGTATATTCATTGTACGCATAGCCTTCGATAGTCGTAAAACCGCTCCATCCCAAAGACACAACGTCCATGACAACGGGGTCCGGTTTAACACCAAACCCCGTTTCACGTAAAACATTGTAGGCAGAGCGCTCTGCTTTTAACGATACTCGTCCGCCAACTGTTTCCAAGCGGGTAGCGAATTGATAATCGTTTCGTAACTCACGCAATAACCCAAGCGGAACCAACCCGGCATGCCAAAGCTATCCGAAGGCACCGCGAGCAACTCGTACTTCTTTGCACGCTCGCAAAAAGCGTTTGCGTCGGGCTCGAGCGCCTTCACCCACAGATAGAAAGCGCCGTCCGGTTCAACGTAGGTGTAGCCGTACTCCGCCAATGCGTCGGTGAGCGCCGTTCGGTTGCGAGCATAGGCTTCGACATCACTCGGCTCATCGATGCAATCGATAATCACGCGCTGGAAGAGCGCCGGTGCGCACACAAAACCCAGTGTACGGGCGGCACCGGCGACGGCCGGCATAAGGCGAGCAGCCTGAGGATTGGTGTTGGGAACCAAAATCCAACCCACACGCTCACCCGGCAGCGACAGCGACTTGGAATACGAATAGCACACGACGGTGTTCTCGTAGATTGAGGGTACCCAGGGCACCTCGGCACCGTACACAATCTCGCGGTACGGCTCATCCGAGATGAGCATAATCGGATTCTCGGGATCACGCTTGGCATTGACCTCGCGCAGAACATTGGCCAGTCGCGTCAGCGTGTCGCGCGTATATACGGCACCGGTCGGGTTGTTGGGCGAGTCGATAATGACGGCCGCCGTCTTATCAGTAATCGCCTTGAGCACGTTGCCCACGCTCAGCTGGAACGTGCCTTCATCGGCGGGTGCCTCGACACACGTACAGCCGGCCTTCTCAATCCACACGCGATACTCCGGAAAGTACGGGGCGATAACAATGATCTCGTCACCGGGATTGGTAACAGCGTTGAGCGTGCAGGTGAGCGAAGCCGCCGCACCCACGGTCATAAAGACATCTTTACCCTCATAGCTCGTGCCAAAACGACGGTTGAGCGACTCGGCCACAGCGACACGACATTGCGGCAGGCCTGGTGCGGGCGTGTATCCGTGCAGTTGGTCGCTCGGCAGCTCCAAGGCCTTTTTGATGGACTCCGCCACGGCAGCGGGCGCCGGAACACTCGGGTTGCCCAGCGAAAAATCGAATACGTTCTCCGCACCGATCTGTGCCTTGCGTTCAAGTCCATAGCTAAAGATCTCGCGGATGATAGAGCTTTCCGCGCCGCGAGCAAACATGGTTTCGTTGATCATCTGTTCCCCTTTCGCATAGGCGGTATTGTACGCTTTAGTCAAGCAAAGTACCGCAGCAATGTTAATTGGGGACAGACTTAAATGCGTGAAAACGCTCATTTAAGTCTGTCCCCAATCAACAGATGGCCCCATATCGCTCAAAAAAGCCTCCGCAGGTTTCCCCGCGGAGGCTCTCACGACAAAGATTACTCGTCAGCCTCGGTGTCGCCATCGGCCTTTTTTGTGTCAGCAGCCTCGACATCGTCAGCGCTATCGGATGCGACTTCGGCATCCTCCTGCATGGCCGCCTGCGCAAAAGCTGCGGCATCAGCCGCCAGCTCCTCCTCGCTCATACGAGGCGCGCGCTTTTTGGTCGGCACGCCGGCCGCCTTGGCATTGCGCTCCTCCTTGGCTGCCAGAATGTCGTCCTCGCGCTCAAGGTAGGCATCCCAGTCGTTGTCGAGCAGGGCGTTCACGGCGTCGCCTTCGACGGTCTCGCGCTCAAGCAGCACCTTCGCCATCAGATCGAGCTGATCGCGACGGGCATCCAAAATCTCAACAGCACGGCGATGGGCCTCACGCATGATGCGCTGAACCTCGATATCGATGCGGCGCGCCGTCTCCTCGGAGTAATCCTGGTGATCGGCATAATCGCGACCAAGGAACACCTGATGCTGTGCCTCGCCAAACACCTGCGTGCCCAGCTCCTCGCTCATGCCCAAACGCGTAACCATCTCGCGCGCCATCTTGGTCGCGCGCTCCAGATCGTTGCTCGCGCCCGATGTAATGTCATCGCACATGAGCTCCTCGGCAACGCGACCGCCCAAGAACACGGCAAGCTCGTCGAGCATCTCGTTCTTGGTCTTGAGGAAGTGATCCTCCTGCGGAAGCTGCAGCGTATAGCCCAGAGCCTGACCGCGGCTGACAATCGAAATCTTGTGAACCGGATCGGAGTGCTCCAGGATGTGACCCACCAGAGCATGACCGCTCTCGTGGTAGGCAATCGTGGTGCGCTCGGCTTCGGTCATCACGCGCCCCTTGCGCTGCGGTCCTGCAATCACGCGCTCCATCGATTCTTCGACCTCGTCCATCGAGATCACGGAGCGATGACGGCGAGCGGCAAGCAGTGCGGACTCGTTGAGCAGGTTTGCCAGATCGGCACCGGTAAAGCCAACGGTCATCTGGGCGAGCTTCTCAAACTTAACGTCCTCATCCATTGGCTTGTTCTCGGCATGCACGCGCAAGATCTGCTCGCGCCCCTTCACATCCGGGCGGTCGACCGTAACCTGGCGGTCAAAACGACCGGGGCGCAGCAATGCCGGATCCAGAATATCGGGGCGGTTGGTCGCGGCGATCAGGATGACCGATTCGCTTTCCTCAAAACCGTCCATTTCGACCAGCAGCTGGTTGAGCGTCTGCTCGCGCTCGTCGTGACCGCCGCCCAGGCCGGCTCCGCGCTGACGTCCCACGGCATCAATCTCGTCAATGAAGATGATCGACGGAGCCTGAGACTTGGCCTCCTTAAAGAGGTCGCGCACGCGGCTGGCGCCGACGCCCACGAACATCTCGACAAAGTCAGAGCCCGAGATGCTAAAGAACGGGACACCGGCCTCTCCGGCAACGGCCTTGGCCAGTAACGTCTTACCGGTACCCGGAGGGCCCACCAGCAAAACGCCGCGCGGGATCTTGGCACCCAGCTTGCGATAACGGTCCGGATCGCTCAAGAAATCGCGAATCTCTTCGAGCTCCTCAACAGCCTCGTCCACGCCGGCAACGTCTTCGAACTTGACCTTGGGACGTGTAGCCTCGTTGGTCTTGGCGTTGGTCTTGCCAAACTGCATGTTCCTATTATTGGCGCCCATCATCTGGCGCATAAAGTAGAACATGATGGCGATCAGGGCAATCGTCGGCAGTACGCTCATCGCCAAGTCGCCCCAAAAATCGGGGTCGTTGGTGTTGACGATGTACTTAGTGTCGGGATGCTCCGCCATGAGCTCGGCAAGCGAATCGGAGCCGACATAGGTCGAGGAAAAGCTCTTGAGCTCACTCGTGTCGCCCTTGTCCTTTTTCGCCTTCCAGTAATGACCCGTCACGCTTCCGTCCTGAACCGTATAGGTCAGATCTTCGACGCGATCCTGCTTGATGGCGCTCACCATCTCGCTCGTCGCGAGCTTAACGGTATTGCTGGAGCTGGCAAAGCCGGAGCCCATATTAAAGAAGGCATAGCCCAGAAGTGCGCAAGCCAAAAGAAAATACAGCCAGCCCGTACGTGTGGGTTTCTTGCCTCCGGGCATCCCCGGAATCTTAGGGTCCCGGGGTGTCTGGGAATTGTAGTCGTTACGGTCGTCGGGCATCTTACGAATAAACCTCCGGTTTCAAAATGCCCAGATACGGAAGGTTACGATAGCGCTCGGCATAGTCGAGGCCGTAGCCCACCACAAAGGCATCGGGGCAATGGGTTCCAACATACTTGGGCGTAATGGCCGAGATGCGATCCTCAACGTCCTTCCACAGGAAGGCGGCGACCTCCAGAGAAGCGGGCTTGCGGCTCTCAAGGTTCTTCATCAGATACTTGAGCGTCAGGCCCGAGTCCAGAATGTCTTCAACGATCAGCACGTCACGACCGCGGATATCGATATCAAGGTCTTTGATGATACGCACGATGCCCGAGGACTTCACACCGTCGCCATAGCTCGAAACGGCCATGAAATCGATATTGGTCGGCAGCTCGATCTTGCGCATCAGGTCGCCCATAAAGACCACGGCGCCGCGCAAGACCGCAATCAGCACCAAATCCTTACCCGCGTAGTCGCGCGTAATCTCCTCGCCCAGGCGAGAGACGATACCGTCGATATCCTCCTGCGTAAACAGAACCTTCTCGATATCCGGATGTTGAGAAGCCATGACAACCCTTTCTTGTGCTTAATCGCCCACACACCGCCGTATGGACGCGAACTACACATTCTAGCAGCGCACGGGGTATATTTTCCAGCCCGTGCACCATCAGCGCGGGAATACCGTCAACGCCGCACAGAAAAACTGGTGCGAGGGGCTAATCCGCGTCAACCACGCGAAGCAGATAGGCCACACGCGTCGCCGCCGTGCACTTAAAGCGTTCGTCCGCGCGAACTCCGGCGACCCACACCACGACACCCCCCGGTGCCGTCCTTACCATGGGCACGCCGGTGCGCTCGGAAACGGGAATACGAGCCTCGCACAACAAGTCGGATACCTTCTTGCTTCGGCCACTCATGCCTAACGGGCACATCACGTCTCCCGGTGCGGGACCGTCCACCCACAGGCGCGCCAATCGCCCCTCGGCAGGAACCTCGCCGCGCGAGCCAGCCAAGATCCGCTCGCTATCGCTGTTGGCAAAACCCAGGGCAGCCGCGTCCACCAAAGCTGTCACTTCCCCAGCAGCCGCAAACTCACGGGCGCGGCGCACGATATCGCATCCCGGCTCAACGGCTATCGCTTCTGTGACCAGCATACGTCCCCCGCCCAACGACATACGGCCGGGTATGGTAATCCAGTCCGCAACCAAGCCCTCACGAGCCGCCGGCGCCTTAAACGCCAGCATGCCAAACTCGACACGTGCGTCAATCCCCGCCGGAAGCGTAACCGAACCCGCACCCTCGGCAACACAGGAGAGGACTCGCTCCACATGGCGCATCTCTGGGCGAGCGTCCGGATCGATGCGTTTAATCGCCAGTCGCACGATGCGCCGCGCGATTACCACCTCGGCCGCAGCAAGGCGTCTGGCATCGAGCACCAGCGCGGCCGCTGCCTCTTTGCGCAGGCAGCTTCGAAACGCCTGTGCCGACAACTGGGATAGAAACGCATCCTCATCACCCAAGATCTCACAGGCGGCACCAATCGTCTTGCACACGCTCGCATTACGCTGCGCCAGCACTGGCATTACCCGGTGGCGAACGTAGTTTCGCAGATACGAGATATCTTCGTTGGTCTCGTCCTCGCGCCACGGCTGACCATGCACCTGCAGATAGCCCACAAGCTCGCCATGAGTTAGGTCGAGCAAGGGGCGTACCACAATATTCCTTCGGCGGGGAATGCTCGAGAGCCCAGCAGGGCCCGACCCCTTAATGGCGTTCATCAAAAATGTTTCCGCGCGGTCTGAAGAGGTATGGGCAGTACAGATGCGCGCCGCCGTTCTCGGCGCCCCCATCTTGGCACAAAGCTCGCGAACATACCTTCGCGCCGCGGCATAACGCACCTCGCGCGCAGCCGCCTCGATATTGCCCGACTCCCCATCAAAATAGGCGTGCTCCACACACAGCGGCAAGCCATATTGTGCGCAGAGCTCGCGCACAAAGGCCTCGTCGCCGTCGGACGCCTTGCCTCGCAGGTGATGGTTTACATGAAGCACATGTAGGCGCTCGCGAGCAATGGGGGCAACGCCGCGTCCATCTTGGATATCCAGCTTTGATGTGCACGCCATAAGAAGCAGTGCCGTCGAGTCCGCACCGCCTGATACCATGAGCACCACAGGAGCAGCCTGCTGCCTCGTCCGGGTCTCATCGACTGCCCCGGGTACGGCATGGTGTCCGTAATGCTGTGATACCGTTGGCATTCGCTTCCTCCTCTATTCGTCAGCACTCATTGTATCCTTTGGAATCTTATGTCTCGCCTGCACCTTCATATCCTCGGCAGCGGCTCTAAAGGCAACTGCGCACTCATCGAGGGCCCGCAGGGGCTCATTATGGTCGATGACGGACTGTCCCGCCGCGAAACGCTCAAACGCATGGCTGAGCTCGGCCTTTCGGCAGACGACGTGTCCGCCCTTGTTGTCACCCATGAGCACAGCGACCACATTAAGGGGCTTGAGGTGTGGTGTAAACATTGGAACGGACCGGTCTTTTCCAGCAGAGGCACGCTCGCATCAAAGGAAAGCCTCGCACATCTGTCTGTTGAGGAATTCGACCCAGGTGACGCCCTCTCTATTGCCGGGGTCCACATTCAAACGTATTCGACATCGCACGACGTCGTCAATCCTGTCGGCTACCGTTTTGATACCCAGGGTGATTCGGTTGGCTTTGCCACCGACACCGGCGAGTTGTCTAAGCATGCCATCGATACGCTCAGGGACTGTCGCATTCTTGCGCTCGAAAGCAACCACGATGTAGCCATGCTGAGTCAAGGAGACTATCCTCGCTTTCTTCAGGAACGCATCCTGTCTGCAAAAGGGCATCTCTCCAACGATCAGGCCGCCGATGCCGCACGCGCGCTGGTAACCGATCGCACCGAGCAGCTTATCGCGATGCACATTAGCCAAGACAACAATCGCCCAAGCCTTACCGTCAAAAGCTACGCAAGCTCACTTGGGGCGACACTCGACAACGAGCTTGGTAGCACCGCCACTCGCATTGAGGGGCCACATAAACTCACAATACGTCCCGCTGGGCAATATCGGCCCATGACCATTCAGTAGGCCTTCTCAAATATTCAGTAGGCTGTCTCAAATAGAAAAGGGGGCCGGGAATCGCTTCCCAGCCCCCTTAGCTCAGGCACCGATGTTAATGGCCGATAACGTTAGTCGATGAAAATCTTCGTAACGTTCTTCTTTTCGACAATCTTAGGAACCGTAACGGTAAGGATGCCGTCAGCATACTTTGCAGAAAGTCCCTCGCTCGAAGCATCCTTCAGGTACACACCGCGCGTCGCGCTGTAAGAGCAAAACTCCTTCTGCAGGTAGTTCTTGTCCTTGTTCTCTTCGCTCTCCTCAACATTCACGCTAATGGAAAGACGACCCTCATTGAGCTCAACGTCGATGTCGTCCTTCGCGACGCCGGTCAAATAAGCCTTGACCTCGTAACCGTCGCCCTTGTCCTCAACATCAACGGGAAACGCCTTGGAGGCGATCGAGTTGTTTGCCAGATCGGTCATATCATCAAACAGATCGAACAACGAGCTAGCAGAGGGACGAACACCAAAAACCGAACGATAAGGAACCATGCTTGCCATGACTACCACTCCTTTAAGGGACTGCCGAGCCATCTTCTAGGTGGCAGGGACTTCTTTTGACGCTTTAATATATGCCCATCCATTTCTTATATATACATTTTGATATAAAGTTTTTTAAGTCTCTATCTATAAGCATATCTAAGTCTATGTGACTAAGGTTTAATGAGGTCAAGCTTCTTTGAACGGTTGATTTCCGATCTCAGCCGAACACATTGAGCTGATGGCACGCTCCCGCAGTCAACCGAACGCCCCCGAGGTCCTATCCGGGACCCGGGGGCGGCATTTTCCCAGTTGA